>CAYOWD010000338.1:0-3337 GCA_964407535.1 uncultured Salinivenus sp.
GGTGGGTGCCCATCCAGCCCAGAATGACGTTCTCGGTAAACTTCTTGGAGCCGACGGCCAGGGTCGAGTCCGCGGGCTGCCCGTGTGCCGGTGTCGTGAGCAAGACGACTGTTAAGAGCGCGGCGGAGAGCAGAAAGAACGGACGGCACGTTCGGGCCATGAGGGCACTCGCAGACGCGATGGAGAGCAGGAAGAGAAGCGGGGGCGGAGGACGGGCCGCGTGATCGTCACGATTTTGCACGGGACGGCGAGGGCGAGAAGACGCGGGCCGCTTCGCGGTGCATGATGGCGTGGAGGTCGGCCGTTTCTTCCGGCGTGTCGGCGTATCCGCCGGAGAGGAGGAGCACGACCGGTAGGTTGCGTTTGTGGACCTGTTCTAACACGTAATGGTCGCGGGCATGCAGGCCCTCTCGCGTAAGGGCGATCCGGCCGAAGCGATCCTCGGCCATCACGTCGATGCCGCCGAGGTAGAACACGAGGTCCGGCGCGACGGCGTCGAGGGTGTCGGGAAGGTAGGTCGTCAGTGTGTCGAGGTACGTCTGATCGTCCGTCTCGTCGTCGAGGGGGACATCGAGCGAAGACGGCGGCTTTTCAAACGGGTAGTTCTTGGCGCCGTGCATCGAGAAGGTGAAGACCGAGTCGTCGTCGGCGAAGAACGCGGCGTTGGCGTTGCCCTGATGCACGTCGAGGTCGATGATGAGGATGCGGCGGGCCCAGCAGGCCGTCTGGAGGACGCGGGTGGCCACGGCGACGTCGTTGAGCACGCAGAAGCCGTCGCCCTGATCGGGAAAGGCGTGGTGGGTGCCGCCGGCCAGGTTGGCGGCCATGCCGTCGGTCAGGGCCATGAACGCGGCGTTGATGGTGCCCTGGACGGCCAGTCGTGACCGGTACACCAGTTGCTTCGACCAGGGCAGGCCCATCCGGCGCTCGGCGTGCTCCGACAGGGTGCCCTTGGCCAGTCGATTGAGGTAGCCCGCGGTGTGTACGCGCCGCAGGTCCGCCCAGTCGGCCTGGCGGGGGGCCACCACGTCGTGGGGCGTGATGAGGCCCTCGTCGAGCAGACGCTGGTGCAGCGCGGGAAACTTGGCCATGGGAAACGGATGGCCGTCCGGAAGCGGGACGTAGTAGCCGTCGCTGTAGCTGACACGCATGAGGAAGGGGCAGGCGGTGAGCGAAGGGGGAACCGATGCAGTCGCAACCGGCCTCCACAAACGGGGAGACGTCTTTCCTGGGTTCGAGGGGGGACCCTCCAGATGTGAGCAACCAGCAACAGTTTTTGCCCCCGAGGGCATTTCTTCGTTGGCATCCTCGACTGCCGTCGGGAGGCCTGAATAGGGCGCGTATTGCGGGCGGCGTCACTGCTTCACAAACTCCTGGAAGCTCTGGTCCTGATAGGCGCCGGACCCGATGTACCGGATCATGCGCAGGAACTGGGGGCGCTTCACGAAGCCGGGTTGGCGGGCAATGGGGCTGCCGTCGGCCGAGAGGAAGACGGTGGTGGGGACGCCCTTCGCGCCCAGGGCCGATGCCAGCTGGTCGGTAGACAGGGTGCGCCCCTGAAAAGTATGCGTGCCGTCCGTTGTGTCACTGTTCAGGCGGGCGTAGACGAAGTGGTCCTGCAGGTAGCTCTTCACAGTGGTGTGGCTATACACCGTCTTCTGCATGCGCTGGCAGTATGGACACCAGGGGGCGTAGATCTCAATGAGGATGGGACGGTCGTCGGCCTGCGCCTGCTCGACCACCTCGTCCAGCGAGCGGGGCGGGATGTGCATCTGAGCGGTGGCCGAGGAGAGGAGGTCGCCGTGCAGGAGGCTGAGAAGAACGGCGACGGCTACGAGGGAGGCGGTGCGCATAAGGGGACGCGAGAAGACCGAATCGACGACGCGTGTCCTCGTCACGACTGGGCGGGGGGAAAGTTTCTCTGAGCGTCGCCGTGGGGTGGGCCACCGAGAAGAGCGAGCGGGGACAGTCCGAAACAATTTAAACCGTTTAAAGGTGGAGAGAGTCCCATCATTCGCTTCTGTCTTGTGTCCGGTCCTCATGTCTGTTTCCAGGCGTGCCGTTCGTCTTCTCGTTGGCGTTGGGCTCGTGATTGTTGGGTTGCTGGCCGGGATTCTGTTCATGCTTCTCGTTGACGAGGAGCCGCCCCCCCGCCCGTCTGCGCGAATTGTCAAGCAGGTGGAGAAGACGACCGACAGCCGCACGCGTGCTCCCGCCGCCGATTCTGGAACGGAGGGCCGCGAGGCAGTTCCAGCGTCACTGAGTGAACGCTTTCGCGACGTGGCCGAGCAGGTGCGCGACGCCGTGGTCTCCATCCGGGTTCGGTCGGAGGGGGAGCAGGGCGCCGGGCAGAACTTGTTCGAGCGGCCCCCGCAGCGGCAAAACCTTGGGAGCGGGGTGCTGATTAGTCCGGACGGGTACGTGGTGACGAACGACCACGTGATCAAGAACGCATCGACCATCCAGGTGCGGCTGGTGGACAAGCGGCGCTTCGAGGCCCGGGTCGTGGGGCGCGACGAGGCCACGGATCTGGCCGTGCTCAAAATTACCGGGGCGCCGGAGGCGGCCTCGTTTGCCGCCCTGTCGATTGGCAATTCCGATCAGTTGAAGGTGGGCGACTGGGTCGTGGCGGTTGGCAATCCGTTTCGCCTCACGTCGACCGTCACGGCCGGCATCGTGAGCGCGCTCGGCCGCCAGCTCCAGATCATTGAGGACCAGTTCCGCATCGAGAACTTTATCCAGACCGACGCCGCCATCAACCCTGGCAACTCCGGCGGGGCGCTCGTCAACCTGGACGGCGAGCTCATCGGCATCAATACGGCCATCGCCAGCCGGACAGGGGGATACCAGGGATATGGGTTTGCCATTCCGTCGACCCTCATGGAGCGCGTGGTGACCGACCTCATCGAGTACGGCGAGATGAAGCGGGGATACCTCGGGGTCAGTATTCAGCCGGTCGACGCGGAGGTCGCGAAGGAGGTGGGGCTGACGGAGATCCACGGCGTGTACATTGCCGACGTGCGGCAGGGCAGCGCGGCCGACCGGGCCGGGCTGCGGCGAGGCGACATTGTGGAGAAGATTGCCGGACGGCAGGTCGATGCCCCAAATCAGTTGCAGAGTGCCGTCGCCATGAAGCGGCCGGGCGACGTCGTGTCGGTGCGCATCTGGCGCCAGGGGCGCGTCCAGACCCTGGAGGTGGAGCTCATGGGCGAAGACACGCCGGTGTATCAGCAATGGAGGAGTGACCGCACGTCGCCGTCTCCCTCCGACCCGACTCCCGAGGGCGAGGAGTCGCCGTCGGAGCTTCTGGAGGCGGAGCTGTACGTCGATCGGTTCG
>CAYOWD010000338.1:3347-4133 GCA_964407535.1 uncultured Salinivenus sp.
AGTCGCCGTCGGAGGAGCCGCAGGCGACCATCACGGAACTGGATCAGTGGGGGGTTGGGCTGCGTCGGGTGGGGGAACGCGAGCAGGCGCGGTTCAATGTGGAGGCCGGTGTGTACGTCGCCTACGTGGAGAAAGGCGGACCGGCGGCCGCGGCGGGACTGCCGCGGGACGTCGTGATCACCGCCCTGGACGACGCGTCGGTCGACCGCCCGGCCGACGTGCAGCGCCACCTGGAGGACACGGACGGCCCTGTCCTGGTCCAGGTGCAGCGGCCCGACAGCACGCAGGCATTCTATGAAATCGAATAACGCGGCTTCGGACAACGCAGGTTGGTCGGAGCACCGCTCTTCAATGTTTTCACGCATCTACAATCCATCATGCAGCAGTCACCACTACGGTACTTGACCGCCGGGGAGTCGCACGGCGAAGCCATCATCGGCATCATGGAAGGCATCCCGGCCCAGCTTCCGCTGGAGCCCGACGACATCAACGAGCATCTGGCCCGACGCTGGCTCGGCTACGGGCGCGGCGGCCGCTCGAAGATTGAAAACGACAAGGTCCACATCTACTCGGGCGTTCGCCACTCCGAAACGCTGGGCAGTCCCATTTCCTTTCGGATTGACAACGGGGCCTACGAGAAAGACAAGGCCGGATGGCCAGAAAAGATGGCCGTCACGGGCCCGCCGCCCGAGGACATGGAAAAAGTGACGCTCCCGCGGCCCGGCCACGCCGACCTGGCGGGCATGCAGAAGTACGAGTTCGACGACATTCGGCCCGTCATCGACC
>CAYOWD010000339.1:0-4132 GCA_964407535.1 uncultured Salinivenus sp.
CAGGTCTCGGCTTGGAGGGTCTCGATCTTTAGCTGCCTATGCACGGCTCAGTAATATGGTCGTCGTTCCCGTGCTCTTCGACCAGTTTGGCGACCAGGCTGCCTTCCGGGTGGCAAGCAAAGACACGGTTCTCGATCAGTAAAACAGCGTTTTGAGAGCTACTTCGAATCAGACTCTGCCCCATGTGTGAGTGCATTTTCCAGCATCTCACGGACGTGACGGTCGGCAAGTCGGTAATAGACGTGCCGTCCCTCGCGCCGGTGGGACACGAGCCGTGCGTCCCGGAGCACACGGAGTTGGTGACTGACGGCCGACTGGGTCATCCCCAACGCTTCGACGAGATCGTGGACACACACTTCCCGGTCGCGAAGCAGACACAGGATGCGAAGGCGGGTCCCGTCTGCAAATCCATTCAGAAGTTGAACGGTCCTCTCCGCGACATCCTTACTTGGGAGCGCTTCCTTAAGCGCAGAATCTGATCCGCAAGTGGACTCAACAGCTGCGGACGATTCCTCGGACTCGTTGTCAGCAGACATACGCAGGAAAAAGGTGAAAAAGGGCTGGGTAATGTAGCCCTCCCTATCAGACACCGTCCTATCAGTTCCTTTTTTCTCCGCAAGCTACTGGGAATACCGTAGTAGCCGCAGGGCATTTCCTACCACCAGGAGAGTCGATCCCTCGTGCAGCACGACCGCCGGCCCAATCTGGAGTCCGAACAGAGTGGCCGGGATGAGAATGGTGACCATCCCAAGGGCAATCCAAAGATTTTGCCGAATAATGCGGCTCGTCTGCCGGCTCAGTCCCACGGCAAAGGGCAGATGGCCAAGTTCATCAGCCATGAGGGCCACGTCGGCGGTTTCCAAAGCCACGTCCGACCCGGCGGCGCCCATCGCAATTCCCACAGTGGCGTTGGCCATGGCAGGTGCGTCGTTGACCCCATCCCCCACCATTGCCACGTCCTCTTCCTCTCGTAGCCTGCGCACGGTGTCCACCTTGTCATTGGGAAGCAGATCGCCCTGCGCCTCGTCAATGCCGAGCGTTTTCCCTACCGCGTCGACCACACGCTGGTTATCGCCTGAGATCATAACCATCCGCCGAATTCCGATCTCGCGGAGGCGCTCGATCACACCCGCGGCGTTCTCGCGAGGCTGATCCGCCAGTCCGAGGACGCCAAGATAATCGTCGCCTCTGCGGACGATCATGGTCGTTCGCCCCTCCACTTCAAGCCGTTCGACCGTCTGGCGTAGCGCGTCGGGAAGGGGCGGACCTTCGATCTCCTCGAATAGCTCCTCCTTGCCGACGTGCACCGACAGTCCCCCAACCGTCGCCCGGACGCCCCGACCCGCGATGCTTTCTAGATCCTGGGCCTCGTCCAGGGGTCGTCCGTCCAGTTTGTCCATGCCGTACTCGACGACGGCCTGGGCCAGCGGGTGGTCGCTGAGTTGTTCCACGGCGACGACCGTACGAAGTAACTCCTCCCCTAACGTCCCGTTGTAGGGCCGTACGTCGGTCACCTGCGGCTCACCTTCCGTGAGTGTGCCCGTCTTGTCGAAGGCCACGGCTCCCAGACGACCGAGTTGTTCGAGCGGCCCGCCCCCCTTCACGAGAACGCCGCCCCGTCCGGCACGAGCCACTCCACTGAGCACGGCACTCGGCGTGGCAATGGCCAGGGCACATGGGCTCGCGGCCACGAGTACGGCCATCGCACGGTAGAAGCTGTCGGCGAAGGTTTCGTCCAAGGGCACCCACGCAAAGAGCAAAAGCACAACGAGGCCGAGGACCGACGGGACAAAAATACGCTCAAAGCGGTCGGTAAACCGCTCTGTTGGTGATTTTTCGGCTTCCGCCTCCGTCACCATCTGCACGACTCGCGAGAGGGTCGACTCCCCGGAACGCTTCGTGACGCGTACCTCCAGCGCCCCGCTTCCATTAATCGTCCCTGCATATACCCGATGCGAAGACCCTAGATCGGTCGGATCTTCGACGGCGTCCGGCTCGTCGACTGGTTCCTTATCAACGGGCACGCTCTCACCTGTCACGGGAGCCTGGTTGACGGCGCTCTCCCCCTTCGTGACAAACCCATCGGACGGAATGCGCTCGTTCGGTTTTACAATCACGGTATCCCCAACGTCCAGGTCTTCAACTGAGATTTCTTTCTCAGTGCCGTCTCGCCTCACGATAGCGGTGTCCGGCGCCAGCTCGGCAAGAGACTCGATGGCTTGGCGGGCGCGTCCCATCGCGTAGTGCTCCAGCGCATGGCCGAGGGAGAAGAGAAAGAGGAGGAACGCTCCCTCCAGCCATTTCCCGAGCACCGCCGCCCCCGCCGCGGCCACCAGCATCAGAAAGTCCACCTCGAAGTCCCCCGCCGAAAGAGTGTCGACCGCCTCCCGCACCGTGTAATACCCACCAAAGACGTAGCCTCCGACGTAGAGTCCCCAGGGAATCCATGCAGGCACGCTGCCAGCGAATGAGAGCCCGAAGCCGAGAGAGACACACATCCCCGCTGTAATGGCAAATATCAACTCCGTTTTCTCGCCGAAAATGCCGCCATGGTCGTGGCCGTGCTCCGTACCCTTCCCCTCCGCGTAATCGTGTGCCTCCGCCTCCTTCGCTGATATCGACGACGACGTCAAATTCTGCGCGTCGATCACATTTTCCAGCACCCCCACACCCATCGACTGGAGCACATCCCGGATCTCTGCTTCGCCAGTGACCGACCGGTCATACTCGACGCGAATGCGTTCGGAGGCGCTCGCCTCCGCCTCCACCACGCCATCGATCTGACGCAGCCGCTTGGCAATGGTGCGTGCCCGCCGCGGATGCGTAATGCCCGTTACCCCCCAAACAAGGTGCCCATACTGATCGGTGATTTCGGTGCCGAGGCTCCTGGCCATCTGCCGAATGCGAGGCAGAGACATAGCCTCCGAATCGTAATGGATACAGAGACGGTCCGGCGTTCCGTTGTCAGCGGGAAGCGCGTGCGCGCGATGGATGCCCGCTCTTCCCTGTAAGCTCTTGGTGAGCCGCTCGACGCAGGCGTCCTTCGCGTCCGGTACGTCGGGGAGAAGAATGGGTAGGTCGAGTCGAATGCGGTCAGGCATGACGTTTCTATCTTGGCAATCAGCAGATTTCAGCAATCCGATGTTCGTTAGGCAGGATTCGTGCCCCCTTGAGGGAGCGACAGCCATCGCGGGACGCGGGCTCGATAGCGCCGGTACGCCTCCCCGTACTGCCGTTCCAGCCAGGGCTCCTCTGCGAATGGGGCCAAAAGGAACCAGACGGCACCCCCCGCCCCGACGATGGCCGCAAGGCGCGAGTCGGTCAGGATGACGTAGCCGACGATCAGCAGAAGGTCGCCAACGTATCCCGGATTCCGCGACACGGCGTACGGGCCATCCGTCACCAACTCGGCTTCCAGCCCCAGAGCCGCGCGGTGGCCAATGTAGCCCATCGCATAGTTCGCTATTGCCGTGCCGCCCATAAACACCGTGCTCCCAACGATGAGCGAGCCGGCTTCCCCGATCCATCGACGCAGCCCTAGACTCCCCGCGTCGAGTCCCCCGACGATGAGGAATCCGACGAACGAGAGCGTAAACAGCGTCCAAGTGAGCCGGTACTGCCACGTGTCCCGGCCCGGCGGTGGCCACATTTGAAGGCGCGAGGCCGCAAGCGTGGCGAGAAGTGTCACGTCCAGCAGAATCGCGGCGGCGATGGAAAAGAAAAAAGCAAGTTCGACGAGCATGCTGGGCGTCTACCAACAATCAAACATATGAGCATCTGTTCATTAATTAGATTGGCCATGCGTCATGCTGTTCCAAGGATCGTCACGTCGCCCGAAAGAGTCCTACGTTCCTACTCGAACACCCATAAGTGCGAGCACACCGCGAAGCTCGGCCTCTTGGATCCGCTCCCGGTCGTACTCGATCCGCATCCGTGTGCCCGGCTCTACCTCCGCCGCGATGACGCCCGTGACCCCACGGAGCTTTTCGGCGGCCGTCTCGGCTTTTCGGGGATCCGAGACCGAAGGCGTCGTCCAGGTCTCGTGCCCAAACTGCTCGCACAGCCGAGTCCCGGTCGTTACTGAGCCGTGCATAGGCAGCTAAAGATCGAGACCCTCCAAGCCGAGACCTGC
>CAYOWD010000340.1:0-4131 GCA_964407535.1 uncultured Salinivenus sp.
AGCGTTCGCGGTTTTAGCTGGCAACGAACTGTGGAATCTGGTCTTTTTTGGCCTTCGCAGCACGTTCTGGGGAGGCATCGGCCTTCTCATCTTTCTTGTTCCATTGGTCACACTCGGGTATTTGCGCTGGCACCGCGAACGGACAAGCAGCTGGGGGATCGCGGTCTACGCAGGATGGGTCATTTTTTATGATTTGCCATGGATATTTTCGCTCTGGTATTTGAACATGCATTCCTAGCAGTATAATTCTTCATTGTACCTGAACCCGGGATGCTGCCGCTTTTTTGCGGGAGGGGGAGAGCGGCTCAACTCTACTATTCGAGAGTGGCCGTGCTGAGACGTGAGTGCTTCGCCGCACATCGCATTTCGAACGGTGTCGGTTGTAGCTGAACGTTTTTCCGCCCGGGTCAGGTGAGCGTCCACGTTATACTGCGTCAGGCGGTGCACCCACGGTAACGTCCCCTCGATTTCATGAATGGTGTTCCCCGAACGCTGGATTCTGTGTCTCCTCCGCCGGAACGCGCTCGTACGTGGCTCCGTCGCTCGTTCGAGTCGTTTTGTACGCTACCGGATTCGGTGTGGGACGACGTGCGCCACGCGTGGGTGCACTGCGATGTAGATTGCGGCGAGGTCCTTACAGAGGAGGGAGAGACGGAGCGCGGCTTCTTGTTCGTTCTGGACGGCGTGCACCGAGTCTACTTTACGACCCGAGACGGCAATGAGCACACCGTGGCGTTTGCGGCCCCTTCCGACTATTCGGGAATTCCGGACTCCTTTTTTCTCCAAGCGCCGTCCGCATATCGACTGGAAGCACTTTCCGACAGTTCGGTCTTGGCGACGGACTACGACACCCTCTCGGCGCTGATGGACAACCATCGCGAGCTGGAGCGGTGGGCGTGGCGACTCCTTGCCTCTGCGTTGAGGGGACGGTCGAAGCGGGAACGAGATCACATGAGGCTGACGGCAGAGGAACGGTACGAGCGATTGCTGGAGGAGAGCCCTCAACTGGTACAGCGGATCCCGCTGAAGCACATCGCCTCATACTTGGGCATGTCGCCGGAAACCTTGAGCCGAATTCGCAGCTCCATTTCTTGACATGGCTCAATGCGCGTCGAGGTGTGAACCGTTAGTGTGGAGGCGTGCACTCTTCTGTCATTGAAACGGTTGACGGTTCATGGACTTCATTGAGCAGTTTCGTCCGTACCGACCTCTCTTATGGGGAATTAGTGTTGTGGGCTTCGTTGGAATAAACGGCGTGTTTCTCTACTACGCCTTGTTTCATCCAGTCACCATGGTGGGCGCTCTCCACAATCCGGTCAGTGCGGCCTTCATCGTTGAGGCCCTTTTCATGACCGCCGTATTTGCCTGGATCGTATGGGTAACGGGCACGGAGAAGCCAGGGTGGTTGACGTTTATTGTTTTATCGGTTGGGGGCAGTCTCGCTTTCAGCGTACCAGCCTTTCTCTTGCTCCATCTGCGCAAAAACGATCGTAGAGAGGACGGAATCCTCATTCCGTAGAGCGTTTTGTGTCTCTGGGGGGCAGGGAGACCCTTTCGCTAGAGCGGACGGAGGGCGCCCGATACGGGAATGCGTGTGCCCCGATCTGCCCCCGATGCTCTCCGGGTTCTGCTTGTGGCTGCACACGGGACCGGGAAGCTGAGATTTCCAGCATCTGAGTTCTTCTGGATCTTGTTGGACGAGTCCGGCTGACCTTTTTCCCGTACGGAAAGGAGAGTTTGCCGCCCCGGGCATGGATCGGTATAACCGGGACGGCGGTTGTGCCTGAGCAGGGCGGTCCTTGTGGATCGTACCGCTTTCGGGGTGAGTATGGTGGACACGGCCCGGGAATTGCGCTTCTTTCCGGCGGAGGTGGGGGAGGTTCGGGCTGCATTTCTCGTTTCTGTTCGTCTCGTCTGCACACCTTCATTTCAGTGTGCACGCATAGGCAAAATCGCCCATCGACCAATGACCGATTGTCGTACTGTTTGTGTAATTGGAGCTGGTATCTCTGGACTGGTCACGGCCAAGGTGCTCACGCGCGACGGCTTCGACGTGACGGTGTTTGAGAAGGCCCCGACCATCGGGGGGGTATGGGCGCCGTCGCGGGCGTATCCCGGCCTTCGGGCCAACGGGTCGCAGAAGTCGTTTTCCTTTTCCGACTTCCGCTATCCGGAGGCGGCGGACAAATTTCCAACGGCTGCGCAGGTGTTTTCGTACCTGGAATCGTACACGGAGCACTTTGGGCTGAACTCGCACATCCACTGTTCGACCGAGGTATTGTCCGTTCAGCGTCGGGCGTCGGACGCGGATGGGGCCCATCCCGGCTTCGACGTGACGGTGCGTCCGGTGGGAGATGGGGCAGCGGCCGGGACGCATGCGTTCGACTACGTCGTCATGTGTAACGGCGTCTTTTCGACGCCGTTTGTGCCGGAGATCGACGGCCAGGAGCGCTTCGACGGCTCGGTGATCCACTCCAGCGAGATGCGGAATCGGGAGAGGCTTCGCGGCAAGCGGGTCGTGGTGGTGGGAGGGGGCAATTCGGCCTTCGACTGTGCGCGGGTGGCTGGGCAGGAGGCGCGGTCCGCCACGCTCCTGTGCCGCAATCCCCACTGGATGCTGCCGCGTTCCATTCCCAGTGATGTCCTCGATTATGAAATGCTTCTCAGTCGATACGCGGCGAAGATGTCCTCGCCGGCGTACTGCCGCGCCTCGCGCCTCGAACGGGCGATGCGAACGGTCTTCGCGCCGCTTCTCTGGCTGCAATGGCAGGGGATCAGCTGGTGGTTTCGGCGCCTGTCGGGCATTCCGCCGTCCATGGTGCCCGACCAGCTGTTGGCCTACGACATGGGGCGGGCCGGGTACGGCACGCGCTTCTACGAGATGGTACGGAACGGGGAGGCCCGCGCTCGACGGGCCGAAATCGACGCGTTCGCAGACGGAACGACGCTGCGGCTGGATACGGGCGAGGAAATAGATGCCGATCTCGTCGTCTTTGCAACAGGGTGGGACCAGGAGTTGTCGCTCCTGAGCACGGACCTGCGCGCGGCGGCGGAGCGGGACGGCCGTTTCCGTTTGTATCGCCACATTTTGCCGCTCACCGAGCAGCGATCGGGCTTCGTGGGGTATGCCTCCTCCACCAACAACATGCTCACGTCTGAGATTGGGGCCCACTGGTGTTCGGAGGCCTTTCTGAATGCGTCGGTCGTGCCGGATGTGGAAACGATGGACCACGAGATTGCGCAGCGCCACGAATGGGTGGACGAGCTCTTTCCGGACCGCACGGAGGGCTACTTTATCGGCACCTACATGCCCGCCTACATCGATGAGCTCGTGGACGATATGGGGCTGTCGACTTGTCGAGAAGACGATCTCCAGTCGAAATATTTCGAGCCGTTTACGGCGGATCGCTACGACGGGCTCGGGGATGAGCGCCGCCGGGCGCGGGCCGGACAGTCGAGCACAAAAACGGATTGAATCGTCGTCGACCGTAGCGGGGAACCGACCGAAATAGGGGCTTCCTCTGTGCGTCCAATCCGTCCTGCAGATGCTCTTTGTGTTTCTGGGCCTCACCTGCGTCGTCGGGATTGCAGGAGGGGGCGGACTCGTCGTCCGTAGATCTGCCGGGGCATGATCTGGATGTTTATCCTGTCGGTGGGTATGCAGGTTGGGGGCTACGTCTGGACCGTCTCGGCGAGACGGACAGGCGGCGGGCGACGGAGGACTTTGGGACCGGTCTCACCGGCTAATATCGAACCCGGTCAAAGGATTCGGATCTGAAGATTTGAAAGCATCTACGTGTGTCCCACGTCCGTACTTACAAACATACACACTTTCATCCCCCAACGGAGCTGTGCAACGAGTTGCACTGCGGAGTTGGTATAATTGACAAGGTGAACGGAAACGAGCCGTACGGTAGGCGTGCTTCCCTTGTCTCCTCTCCGTGTAACGGCCGGAGGAGCGGGTGGACATACAACAAGGGAACCACTCCCTGCAGGTGCTGCTCGGAATGAGGCAGGCGCTTGAAGAGGTCCGGGGCATCCGTTGGAAATGTTGGAGAGAGGGAGGGGGGTACGATGCGGAAATCCACATTTCGATGCTGCACGCAGTGCCTACGGGTTCATGATTCGTAT
>CAYOWD010000341.1:0-4018 GCA_964407535.1 uncultured Salinivenus sp.
CCTGGGACAAGTTCCCGGAGGTGCCGAAGGAACTGGGGCCGGAGATGAAGTCCACGGGCGAAGCGATTGCGTTCGTCGATGCCCTCACAGACGAGCACTTCCAGCAGCCCTACGAGATGAAGGACCTGTACCTCTCGCGGTAACCGGTCCCGCAGGTAGTGCGAGGCGCTGCCGGTCGGGGGCGAATCTCTCGACGATGTTCATGTGCTCCGCCGAACTTCTTCACAGAACGGAGGTAAAGATTTCCGGTCATACCGGAGAGGGGCAATGTCCGGTCGACTGTCATGGGCAGTTTCGGAGGACAACGTGCCGGACTGTATGCTCGGCCGTGCTTTCTTGCAGAGCCTCTTAACATCGTGATCGCACGAGAAGGATATACGATTGTCGCCATTGCTACCGCGCTCGCCGTCGCTCTGGCGGTGGGGGCATGGCAGTTCGACGCCTGGTTCTGGCGCGGCCCGTTGCTGGCATTGGCGGTGGGCAGCCTCGCGTTTACGCTCTACTTCTTCCGGGATCCGGACCGAGCACCGCCCGAAGAGGCCCGGGAAAATGGGCTGATTGCGCCGGCCGATGGACGCGTCGTCGAGATTGTAGACGAGACCGATTCTTTGTATATCGACGGCCCGGCGCAGCGGATTTCCATCTTCCTCTCCCCGCTCGACGTGCACGTCAATCGGGTTCCTGCTCGGGGCGTCATCGAGTATGAAAAGTACCGGCCGGGCGATTATCTTGTGGCTTGGCACCCGAAAGCGAGTGAGAAGAACGAGCGTTCGGAGCTGGGCCTGCGCCATCCGAGTGGGACGAAGGTGCTGTTCAAACAAATCGCGGGAGCGGTGGCGCGTCGCATTGTATACCACATTGGCGAGGGGGATTCCGTAGAGGCAGGAGAGCGCTTCGGCATTGTCAAGTTTGGGTCGCGAATGGATGTGCTCGTGCCGCCGCACGTGCAGCTCACCCTGGAAGAGGGGCAGCAAGTGTGGGCGGGCGAGACGGTGATCGGGCGGCTTTCTCCGCCCGATGCGGAGACAGCGGCGCACGCCCGGTCTACGGAATCAGCCGAATCGTCGGATTCGCCGGCGACGCCGTAGGACCGCTGTTCACCCGACTTCCTGGATTTGATGCCTTCGGTTGATGTTCGATTCGTTTCGGTCTGCGCTCTCAAGTCAATCGGCGCCGCCGGATGAGACGTCTTCGCATCCGGCCCGACTGCGCCGGCGGCTCAGTGCGTATCGGAAGGCTCGTCGCCGGAAACGCGGCGATCGGCCCCCGCCCCGGGTGGCCGTGCCGTCCTTCTTTACCCTTACCAACCTGCTCTGCGGCTTTCTGGCGCTGACGCAGGTGCTGGAGGGGGCCTTCGTGATGGCGTGCTGGTTTATCGTGATGGCCGGCTTCTTCGACCTGCTGGATGGCATGATGGCCCGGCTCACCGACGCCGACAGCCCGTTCGGGGTCCAGCTCGACTCGCTGAGCGACGTGGTCTCGTTCGGGGTGGCCCCGGCCTTCCTCGTGTACGCGTATGCGCTGGAGGCGTCCGGGCCGCTCGGCATGATCGTCGCGGCCCTCCCGGCCCTCTGCGGGAGCGTGCGGCTGGCCCGCTACAACGTCAACAAGGATAAGGATGACGACAAGGAGGGCTTCGAAGGCCTCCCGATTCCCGGCCAGGCCATTGCCATTGTGACGCTGATCCTGTCGGCCGAGAACTCGGAGTGGGGCGCCTACCTGGCCCTTGACAGCCTACAGGTGCTGTTGCCCATCGTGGCGGTCCTCTCCGGCCTTATGGTGTCCAGCATCCGGTTTGCCTCCATCCCGACGCCGACGATCCAGTACGTCCGAACCCATCCGAAGAAGACGACTGCCTACGCCCTGGCGGGCATCCTCATCGTGGGGTTTCAGGAGATCGGCCTAATGGTGGTCCTGGCGCTCTATCTGAGCTTTGGGGTCGGGCAGGCCGGGTATCAGCTCATTGAGGCCCTCATGACGCCCGCCCCGGACAGACTGTCCGAATAGGTTCTGCTCGCCGCGTGTACTTCGTTCTCGCTTTCTGCCACTGACTTCTCTACTGCCCATGTACAAGGCCACGATTTCGATCACCCTGCGGCCCTCGATTCTTGACCCGGAAGGAAAAACCGTGCACCATGCGCTCACGAATCTCGGGTACGACGAGATTGAGCAGGTCCGGATGGGCAAGCGGGCCGAGGTGTGGATCGATGAGGAGAGCGAGAAAGAGGCCCGCCGCGTGGCCACGGAGGCCTGTGAGAAGCTGCTGTCTAATCCGGTGACCGAAAACTTCACCATTGAGCTGGAGGCGGTTGCCGACAACGACGTCGAGGAAACGACGGCGTAGCTCGCGTCGATCTTCTGCACACATTCGTTCCGTTATTCCCGTGTAGTTCCTGTTCTACGTGCGTTATGATTCGATTCTCGTATGCCCTTGGTGCGCCTGCTGAACCCGACGTTGAACCCGTTCCGCCGGAGGTTGAGGAACTGGAAAAAGCAGACGACGGATCGGGATCTGATGATCCCTGGTTCGTTGTGCTCTTCAACGACGAAGTACATACGTTCGAGGAAGTGATCGGGCAGCTCGTAAAGGCCACTGGCTGTAGCCGCGACAAGGCAGAAGATTTGGCCTGGACCGTCCACAACGAGGGGAAGGCAACGGTCTACGAGGGGACCTTCGAAGAGTGCTTTGAGGTGCAAAGTGTACTTAAGGAGATTCAACTCGTCACGGAGATTCAGGGATAGATCCTCGGTGGAGTGGGGGCGGGGCCTGTTTCGGGGCCGACGAGGGGCGGGGCCCGTAGCCGGAAATCAGGAGGTGGGCGCTCCTTCGGTTGACGGGGGGCTATTGCTCGGTACAGTCCGAATGGGGAACGCTGAGCCCGGATCGCAGCGGACGGCATTCCGTGTGCCCTTGTTTTAGGTCCGATCATCTCGTCTATGTCGGATTTCTATCGCACCATCGCCGAGCCGGCAACGGCAACGCAAAAGGTCGACGGGTCGCGGTTTCTTGCCGAGGCGATGCCTGTGGACGGGCGGACGGAGGCAGAGCGGCGGATTGAGGAAATCCGGGAGCGGGAGCACAAGGCCACTCATCACTGCTCGGCCTACCGGCTCGGTCGTGCCGGCGAGGATTTTCAGTATGACGACGACGGAGAGCCGAACGGGACGGCGGGACGCCCGATCTTGCAGACGATTGAGGGACGAAATCTCACGAACACGCTCGTGGTCGTCACGCGGTATTTTGGGGGGACGGAACTGGGGACCGGCGGGCTTGCGCGTGCCTACAGCGATGCTGCCGAGGCGGCCCTCAACCACGCGACGGTCGTCGAGCGCACGGTGCGCACACCGGTACGTCTGCGATTTGCGTACGACGATACGGCCCCGGCTCGACAGATGCTCGACCGCTTCGACGCGCCGATCCAGGAAAGTGACTACACAGAGGTAACCGAGTGGACGGTGGGGGTGCGGGCGTCCGAGGTTGATGCCTTCGTGAAGGCGTTTCGGAATGCGCTTTCGGCCCGCGGCGAGGTGGTCTGGATTGGGACAGGGGAGGACGACGACGGCGGATAGAATGGGCAGGCAGGGCCGTCAGTGCGTGCAGCGTGCGTAATACCGAATCCGGCTGAAGGACTCGGGTATGAAAGTTCGTGCGTGCGTGGGTATGTACTTGACGCCCATCCGTTTGCGCCTATGCCGACATCTTTGCAACCCCGAATGTTGTAGGCGGATTTGGGGTCACACGTCCCGCAACACGCAATAAGCATCCCATCGGTAGGGCTCGTGCATCAGGATTCGGGATATGCAGAACGAGCATTGACGCTGCAGTAGGCGGCTGTCCAGTCACGCCTTCGCGAATCACGCTGGGGGATGAACAGGGCCTGGCAGGTGGCGAGGAGTCTTCGTTGCAGCGGGACGTGTTGGTCTCATTTCTCGATCTACCGTTTATATTCTTCCATGGCGGTAACGGCCAGTTCGTCGGCCATGTTGTTGAGTTCGTTGTCGGCGTGGCCCTTCACCC
>CAYOWD010000342.1:0-4004 GCA_964407535.1 uncultured Salinivenus sp.
GCGCGGCGAGCTGCCGCCGCGCCAGGAGGACGTAAAAGCCCAGCGTGACGACGAGCGAGACGAAGCTGATGGTGGGGTTGATGATGAACATCGCCAGCAGCGAACCGACGAGCCCGAGAAACGATACCCAAATGGGGATGCGGAGCCGGGGGCGGAAGCTCACCAGGTCGAGGCTCTGTTCGATGAGCACCGCCGCGCAGATCATGGCGTAGGTGACCAGGAAGAACATCGTTATGAGCGGGGCGATGGCGTTGAGGTCCCGCACCAGGAGGGAGGCAAAGATAAGACCGCCCGTGACCATCATGGCGTGGCGCGGCTCGCCGTTGGGAGAGAGGTGGGACAACCAGTCGGAGCCCGGCACGACCTTGTGGGCGCCCATGGCCTGTAGAATGCGCCCGGCCCCCACCAGCGAGGCGAGGGCCGAGGAGAACGTGGCGCCCAGCAGGCCCGCGAGCACGGCACTCGGCCAGTAGGCCGTGTCCATCATCACTGTGTAGTTGGTGGCTAGCTCCTCCGGGGTCGCCGAACGGGCCAGCCAGACGGCGAGCACGACGTAGATGACGAACGAGACGCCGATGGCGGCAAGCGTCCCGATGGGAATGCTTCGTTTTGGGTCTTCCAGGTCGCTGCTCATGTTGGCGCCGGCCATAATGCCGGTGGTGGCGGGGAAGAAAACGGCAAAGACGATCCAGAAGGAGGAGGGAGCGCCGTCCGGGCCGCCCTGAAAGTCGCCCCAGAGCTGGATCTCGCCGAGGCCGTACTGCATCGAGCCGGTGGCGGCCGCCACGGCAATGGACACGAGCGACGTCCCGATAACAGCCATAATGAGGTACTGCACGCGGATAGCGAAGTCGGCGCTCACGTAGGCGATGCCGTAGAGAAGCAGAAAGGTGCTGACGTCCACCAGCAGGGCGTGGTGGCCGGGGAAGAGGTAGAGCCAGCCTTCCCGAAAGCCGAAAATATACATCGTGACGGCCAGGGCCTGCGACAGGTACCGGGGAATTCCCACACTGCCCCCGACCTCCAGGCCCAGCGACTGCGCGATCACGGCGTAGGCCCCGCCCGCGCCGATGCGGATGTTGGTTGTGATGGAGGACATGGCGAGCGCCGTGCACAGCGTAATGCCGAAGCCCACCACAATGATAAGGAGGCCCCCAGAAGCCCGGCCTGGCCGATGATCCAGCCCTCCCGCAAGAACATGATGACCCCGAGAATGGTGAGCAGGGTGGGCGTGAAGACGCCGCCGAACGTGCCGAACTGTTTCTTGCTGGTCACGGGAACGCCCTCGGGGTGCAGCTGATCGTCCACCTCGGCGGTGTCCGCAGGAGCAGAGTCCCCAGAGGTTTCCGGTGCCCCCTCAGAGGCATCGGAAGACGGGTCGGGCGCGTCGGCGTTGTGGGCATTCATAACAGGAGGCCGAGTCTAGAGCTCAGAACAGGTGGGAAACAGGAGGACTACAGGATTTTCATGATACGGAGAGGGCGGCATAGTTTCCCAATTCTTTTTTCGAAGCGCTCCCATCCCGGTGCATCTGGAGGACGAAGCGCTTCCATCCGCCGGTTTCGGCCCGAATCGCCCGTGGGGGAGGGTGGGAGTCGGGACGCTGAAAAATTGCGTCCGAACACGTGAAAAAGACCGGGCGTTGTGATATTCTGATTTGGGATCGGGTGGTCCGGTCCCCTGTTCGCCAGTCTTCATCATCCACCCGGCCGCGTGTATGACGACGACCCAGACCACCGAAATCAATCAGCTACTCCGTCCCGATCAGGTGCGCATTGGGCTCTCCGGCACGTCGAAGCAAGGCATCATCGACGCCCTCATCGAAGTGTTGGCGGATCATGAGAGCATCACCAGCCTCAATGCGGTGCGGGCGGCCATTTTTGAACGGGAAGAAATGATGTCGACGGGCGTTGGGAAGGGGCTCGGCCTTCCGCACGCCAAGACGTCCGCGGCGCGGGAGACCGTCGCGGCGTTCGCGACGACCGAGACGCCGGTCGACTTCGGCGCCATCGACAACGAGCCCATTGAGCTTCTGCTGTTGCTGGTCGGGCCCGAGGAGCACAAGTCCCAGCACGTCAAGATCCTCGGCCGCATCTCGCGGCTCATCAGCCGGGACCCCTTTCGCCGGCGCCTCCTCGACGCGGAGACCCCGGAGACGGTCATCGACGTTCTCCGCGAGGGCGAGGCTGAGCTGCGCAGCTGATGTGTCCGGCCTCCGGATTCGCCATCGACTTTTTTCACGCGCTTGTCTGTGACTGTGAGCACGACGTTTCAAAACATCAAAGGCACGTTCGACATTCTGCCGGATGCCTACTCCGACGACGGGGGGACCCGCATCGCGCCCAGCGCGGAGTGGCGCTACGTGGAGGACACGATCCGCGAGGTCATGGCGCGACATAATCTCGACGAGATTCGGACGCCGGTCCTGGAGCCCACGGAGCTAGTCGCACGAGGGGTGGGGGAGGCCACCGACATCGTGCAGAAGGAAATGTTTGCCTTTGAGCGCGGCGATACGCAGTACGTGCTGCGGCCCGAGGTGACGGCGCCGGTCGTGCGGTCCTTCCTCCAGCACCACCTCGACCAGCGGGGCGGGGTGCAGAAGCTGTTCTACATCGGTCCCTGCTTCCGGGCCGAGCAGCCGCAGAAGGGCCGCTACCGGCAGTTTCACCAGTTCGGGATCGAGATTCTGGGCACCGACGATGCGCGGGCCGATGCGGAGACCATCGCCATCATGACGGCGGTGTACGAGGCGCTCGGCATTGCCGACACGCGGCTCCGGATCAACACGCTCGGCACCCCGGATCGGCGCGAGGAATACGTCGAGGCGCTGCGCGACTACCTTGCGCCGTACGCCGACGACCTGTCGGACACGAGCCGCCGTCGCCTGGAGCGCAATCCCCTTCGCGTGCTCGACACGAAGCTGGAGCACGAGCAGGAGATTCTGGACGACGCGCCACAGCTCATTGACTACGTGACGGACGAGAGCCGGGCCACGTACGATCGGGTCAAGCGGCTCTTGTCTGACCTCGACGTGCCGTACGACGAAGATCCGTACCTCGTGCGCGGGCTCGACTACTACACGGAGACGACCTTTGAGCTGGAGAGCGAGGCGCTCGGGGCGCAGAGTGCGCTGGCCGGGGGCGGGCGCTACGATCGGCTGGCGGAGGTGCTGGGGAGCGATGAGCCGGTGCCGGCGGTGGGCTTTGCGGCGGGCATGGAGCGGCTCTTTCTGGCGCTCGACGCGGCGGAGGCCGAGCGGCCCGACGGGCCGCAGGCGGATGTCTTCATCGCGGCGCTGGGCGACGAGGCGGAGCGGTGGGTCTTCCGGACCACGCAGGCACTCCGCGATGCCGGACTGCACGTGGCGCTCGACCTGAAGGGCCGCTCCCTCAAGGCGCAGATGAAAGAGGCCAACCGGCAAAATGCGGACTACTCCCTCATCATCGGCGGCAATGAGCTCGACGCGGAAGAGGCGACCGTCAAGGAGATGGAGAGCGGCGAGCAGACGGATGTGCCCTTCGACGATCTCACGGAGTACCTGACCGCCCGTTGTACGGCAGGCGCCAACGCGGCGTAATACCCACCACACAGCTTCGTTGGGGACGCACTTGTGCGTCTGACATACTCGTGCGTCTGATGTAATACAAAATCCACCTCCTCATGTCGGGACCCTGGAGGGGTACCGATCCATGAATACGTCTGTAAAGACGGGTTCAGCTGCGGAGTTGGTATAAACGCTGACTTCGTATACTAATGAACGGAATCTCTTTCTTCTGCGATCTCTCTGTACTGCTTGAATGGGACCGACCGACGCATCCTTGCAACCAGGTAGCAGAAGAGAGGCTGGTGTTCTTTGGTTCGTGGTCCGTCAAGTTTTCCGTGTCGAGTAGAGTGCTGATCCCCCGGTCGCATTCGGGCCGTTGAGGACAACGCATTCACACCAGCGGTCCCAGTTCGATGCCAGACACTCACCTGTTTGAAACGGGTGTTTACGAGGTCATCAG
>CAYOWD010000343.1:0-3961 GCA_964407535.1 uncultured Salinivenus sp.
CACCTACCGCGCCGGCACCATGAGCGCCGTGCTCTCCGGCGACGACGAAGAGGAGGACGGCCTGCCGCGCACCGAAGCTCCTGATCGGCCGGAGGAACTGCCCTGCGCCGTCCACCGCGTGCGCTACCGTGGTGATCACTGGACCGTGCTGGTGGGCTTCCTCGACGACAATCCCTACGAGGTCTTTGCCTTTAACGCCGACGGGGAGGCGCCGCTCTTCGGGGACCCGGCGGAGCGCATCAACGAAGGCGTCATCCGGAAGAATGAGAGTCGGCACTACTCGCTGCTTACGCCGGAAGGAGAGGTCGTTATCGAGGACATTACCAGCCATATGCCGTCGGACGAAGCCCGGGTCGAGACGCGGCTCGTGTCTACGGCGCTCCGGCACGGCTCGAAGGTCGACTTCCTGGTCGAGCAGCTGGAGAAAGCAGAAGGGTCGATTGCGTCCTTCGGACAAGCGATGGCGAAGGCCCTTACGGCCCACGCCGACGGCCACGAGGTCACGTGCGACAAGTGCGGGTCCTCAAATGTCCGCCACGTCGAGGGCTGCATGATGTGCGCAGACTGCGGCCACTCGCGGTGCAGCTAAGCGTTCGGCGACGTTGTATGATACAAGAATCCCGCAGGGCACGTCTGTGTGCCTTGCGGGATTTTGTTGTTTGCAGTATGTCCGGCATCGTTCGGAATGGCGAGGCTGTTTCTCCAGATCCGGTGGCGTCGGCTGGGAGGTGCCGGAGACATTCGGGCCATATCGATTGCCGGAGGACCGCCCCGTGTAGGGGGCAGAGGTGCACGCCGGCAGGGGTCAGCGATGCTCTCGAGAGCGGGGCGATTCGAGATCCGAGCCGGGGGACGCGGAGGCACGGTGCAGTTCACGCCGAAGGAACGCACTTCCCAACTGTCGTTCCAGCGCGTCGAGGAGGAAAGCGGCAAGTCTTTGGACGACGTGCGGGCTTTTCGTTCCGATCAGGGGCATCGGGTCCGGCAGGCAGTACGCAAACGACTGGGTAGGGCCATTCTCGATCTGTGCGTCTACGTCGTACATGTTGCCTCCGGCGTGGCGAACGTGGAGGATTGCGGTCCCCGCAAGCTGGTTGTCTCGTTCCAGTCGGAGGGAAATTGAGGGGGCGGTCGCATGCGGCGTCGGGAGGTGGCGCAACGTTAGCGGCGCTCCGTATAGTTGGGTGGAGCGCGCGTCGAACGCGGCGTCGAGTCCGGACGCGAGCAGGTCGATAATCTGACGAGATAGAGCGACGGAAGACATGGGACAAGCCGGGGAGGGTCGGGGGAGTCAATGTACGGATGGATAGAAGAAGGTACGTTGATGCCCTCTCTCCGGTTCGAATTCCGAGCCTGTATTTGTATTGACGCTGTTTTCTTGCCCCGCACTCAAATCGATGTATAATACCGAATCCGCTTACAAAGTTCGGGGGTGCAGAGGTGTTGGCATGAACGCAAGCTTATGGGCCTCACGCACATACCCACATACCTCCACACCCCGACGGTAGTCGGGACATTGCTCACATACCCCAACGGAGCTGCCTTACGGGCAAGGCTGCGGAGTTGGCATTACGCGTCTGCTGCAGTGGCCTCCCGCCGCTCCCTGAGTCATCCATACCTCCATGATGTCCAGTGTCCCATTATAGGGGCATTCCGCCAGTCCAACAGCGGCTGGCCAACGGCATTTGTGGGACATCGCCTCGTCGACCGACGGAACCGGTGCCTACGCGTCCGAAGTCATTTCCTTGCGGAGGAGAATTTTGCCGAGGTGCTGTTCAACCTCGTCGAGCAGGTGACGGGCGATCTTTTCGCCCAGGTATGGGGCAATCGACAGCGACGAGCCGGAGCAGTCGGGCTCGCTGTACGTGAATTCCTGCGTCGGTCCGTCCTCCACCTGGGTGGCAATGTCGTATACGTTGCCACCGACGTGCGAGACCGTAACATGAATGTGGAGGGAAATAGAGTCGGCTCCCTCGATCCGGAATGACACCGTGGAGGCATTGTCGGGGGTATCGAGACGAGTCAGACTCAGCGGACTGCCGTATCGCTTGGGGCAGACTTCCTCGAAGGCGTTCTGCAGGCTGTGGGACAAAACATCGGCAATCTGACGAAAGGATTCAGGGGAGTCTGTAGGCATGGTAGGAAATCTCGGGCGGATTGAGGAACGAACGAGAAACCAAAGCGGATGCAGAGACTGCGCGTGAAGAACCGACCGTTAATCCTTTACAGTCGTTGTATATTTGTAACGACGGTTCCGGTCCACAAAAGGGTAGTCCTTCTTTTGGATGACCTTAAGTAGCACTCATGCAACTTGTAGAGTAGAGGAGAGGGCGTTAAATCGCTCTACGTAACAATACGAGGGTTTTTTAAAAGGGGCCGATGATCTCTCTGTCTGCGGTGTTTAATGCGGAGTAGGCCCAGGCGCACATGCGCCTTCCAAAAGGCGTTTGCTGTGGCGCCCCCGCGACGTTCGAATCTGGTCGGAGGACGTTCCACGTGTCGATGGAAGAAATCTTCCGTCCATCTGTGGATACATAACGGACTAGACGGGAGGATTATTCTGGGACCGTTTCTGCGTAGGGGTGGGAAAATGGAGCGCGATTACGTGGGGAGAGATCCCAGAGGGGCGAAGAAAAGGGACGGCGGATGGAGCGGGGGGCACGGCAGATACGATGAGGCGACGACGTATGGCCGCGATCCGCATTGGCGACGCGTGCGATGTGTGCGGGCGTTGCGTCCCGGAGCGATACGGAATCCGCGGAGGGAGAAGCGCCGCAACCGATCTCGTTCCCGAGCCGGGTCAGTCGGCTTCAAGGGCCATGACGTGGTCGGTAAGGGCCTCCCAGGTTTCGTATAGCGCGGCCAGTTCCTCGTCCAGTGCGTTGTATTCGTCGGAGAGTTCGCGGGCCTCCACGCCGTCGCCCTCATACGCGTCGGGATCGGCCATGGCGGCCTTCAGTTCTTCCTGCTTTTCCTCAAGCTCCATGATTTTCTCCTCTGTTTCTTCCAGCTTTTGTTTGACCTGGTAGGAGTTGAGGTCGGCAAACCGACCGTCGGAGGCGGATTCGGACGACGGATCGTCCTGAGAGGGATCGCTGCTGGAGCTGTCGTGTCCGTTGCGAGAGGAGTCGGAGGGGACGGGCGTAGGGTCCGGCTCCGAGGACGTGTCCTGGAGCGCCCGGGCGGATCCTTCCTCCACCTGCCAGCGGAAGTCCGAGTAGTTGCCGAGGAAGGTGCGGACCTCGCCGCCGCCGATGCGCCACACCTTTTCGGCAACGGCGTCGAGCACGTGGCGGTCGTGGCTCACGAGCACGAACGTTCCTTCATACTGCTGGAGGGCCTCGATGAGTACTTCCTTCGACTGGATGTCGAGGTGATTGGTGGGCTCGTCGAGGATGAGAAAGTTAGCGGTGGAGAGCAGGGTGCGGGCGAGGGCGACCCGGCTTTTCTCGCCGCCGGAGAGAACGCCGATGGATTTGAAGGCGTCGTCGTCGGTAAAGAGGAACGTCCCCAGCAGGTTGCGAAGCTCCGTCTTTGGCCGATCGGGGGCGACGGCGCGCACGGCGTCGAACACTGTCTGGTCGGCGTCCAACATGTCGGCCTGATGCTGGGCATAGAAGGCGAGGTTGACCTTGTGGCCGAGCTCGCGTTCCCCCTCAAAGGACTCCACGCCTCGCAGGATGCGGGCGAGGGTTGACTTTCCGGCCCCGTTCGGCCCGACCATAGCGATCTTGTCGCCGCGCTCGATGGTGAGCGGCCCGGCATTTCGAAAGACCCGCTCGGGACCGGTTTCGGTATCGTAGGTTTTGCTGAATCGGGACAGTTCGAGCACCACGCGTCCGGAGCGCGGCGGGTCGGGGAAGCGGAACGAGATCTCCGGCTCGCCGTCGGGCGGGGGGGGGATCCGCTCCATCTTCTCCAGCTTCTTCTGCTGTGAGATGCCGTATTTCTGGGCGACCTG
>CAYOWD010000344.1:0-3960 GCA_964407535.1 uncultured Salinivenus sp.
TGCATCTCCGTCACCCAGTAGCGCAGGCTGTCCATGATCATCTGCAGGACGTACGAGTCGCCGGGATCGAGCGTGTTGCCCGTTCCCGTGTAGTCCATGTAATACCGATTGTCGTCCGGGTTGAGCTTGTAATAGGTCTTGTTGTCGATCCCGCGAAGGGACAGGGTGGGCCCCATGTGGTTGCCCTCGCAGGTGTGGTTGTACACGACGTCGATAATGACCTCCAATCCGGCGTCGTGCAGCGCCCGTACCATCATCTTGAACTCTCGCACCGCATCCACCGGCCCGCTGGAGGAGTACTCCGGCTCGGGCGCAAAGTAGGCAAGGGTGTTGTAGCCCCAGTAATTCCGCAGTCCGTTTTCGAGCAGGTGCCGGTCCTGCAGCTTCGCGTGGACGGGCAACAACTGTACCGTCGTGACCCCAAGCTTTTTGAGGTGGTCGATCACCGGCTCCGAGGCCATCCCGAGATATGTGCCCTGCAGGGGCTCCGGCACCTCCGGGTGCTTCTTCGTCATGCCCTTGACGTGGGTCTCGTAGATAATGGTATCTTCCCACGGGATCTCCGGGGACCGGTCATTGCCCCAGGCAAACGTTTCTTCCACCACGGCCCCGAGGGGGGCGTGGGCCGCGCTGTCTCGATCATCGAAGGACAGGTCTTCGTCCTCGTCCTCAACGTCGTACCCAAATAGGCTGTCGTCCCACCGAAGCGGCCGCCCAATGGCCTTGGCGTAGGGGTCGAGGAGCACTTTATTGGAATTAAACCGGTGCCCATTGGCGGGGTCGTACGGGCCGTATACCCGATAGCCGTACAGTTGGCCGGGGCGCAGATTGACGACGTATCCGTGCCAGATGGGACCGGTGTGCTCCGGCATCGTAAACGTCACGGCCGGCTCCGCGTCGTCGGCGTCGTCAAAGAGCAGCAACTCTACCTTCTCGGCGTGCGCACTGTGGAGGGCAAAGTTGACCCCAATCCCGTCCCACGTAGCCCCTCGCGGATAGGGCTTTCCGGGGCGAATGTGAACGCCTTTCTTCCCATCGAGGGGGCGGGTCTCCGATACAGACGGAGACTGTGAAGCACTCATAGAAAGAATAGTACAGTTCGACAAAATCCTGTGTTTACACGAAACCGGACGTGCGTGGCAATAGCAATCGAAAACCGAAAGTTTGCCAAATTGAGACGATTCCAGCATTCCTGCGGTCGGGCCCCCTGGTCGACCGGGCCTATCGGCGCGGCGCCCCCAACGCCCCACCTCCAATCTCCGTATGCCTCCCATCGGCTCCCCCTGTCGCAACAGCGTCCTGCTCCGGCCCAGTCGGACGCACACGGACAGACGAATCGCCCTCGCCCATTCCGAGATTTTACATACGATCGCGCTGGCGTTCCGTCCCAGGCGCATGAAATGCCCACGTTCTTTGGGATTTTTGCCGTCTAGTGCGTAGCGTGTACACACTCATTCGAAAGGTTCGATCGCTGTTTTTCTTGCTTGCCTCCCCATTTGCATGTCCTCTTCCTCTTCTTCCTCGTCCGCTGCCCGAGACACGAGCATGCCGAAGTCGTGGTCGCGCGTGGTGATCACCTCTGTGCACCCGACCATCGACGATGGACGGTGGCCCATCAAGCGGGCCGTTGGCGAGTCCGTGGAAGTGACCGCGGGTGTCATCGTGGACAGCCACGAGGCCCTGGCCGTGGAACTCGTCCATCGCCACGAAGATGAGGACGCCGAACACGTGGTGCGTATGCCGGACGTGGGAAATGATGAGTTCGCCGGCAGCTTCGACATCGCGGAGGTGGGCCGCTACTTCTACCGCATCCGGGCCTGGATCAACCGCTTCGCCACCTGGCAGGACAAGTTCGAGCGCCGGGTCGAGGGCGGCGAATCGCAGTCCGAGATCGAAAGCGAGCTCAAGGCCGGCGCCGATCTGCTGCGCGACGCTGCCGAGGATGCGCCCGACGACGACCGGGAACTGCTGGAAGCCCACATCGAGGCCTTCGAAAACGGCAATGAGCAGGCGGCCCTCGGCGGCGAAATTGCCGAGCTGGTGCGGCGCCACGCCCCTCACACCCAGCAATCCACGAGTGCCACTTACGAGGTCCTTGCGGATCCGGAGCTGGCGCGCAACGGGGCCTGGTACGAGTTCTTTCCCCGCTCCGCCGGCGACACGCCCGGCGAGCACGCCACCTTCGACGATGCGGCCGAGCGGCTTCCGCGCATCAAGGAGATGGGCTTCGACATCGTATACTTGCCCCCCATCCACCCCATTGGGGAGACCAACCGCAAGGGCAAAGACAACGCGCCGGAGGCCGACCCGGGGGACCCCGGCAGTCCGTGGGCCATCGGCGGCTTCCTCGAAGACGGCTCCAAGGGCGGTCACAAGAGCGTGCACCCGAAGCTCGGAGGGATCGACGCGTTCGACCGGTTCGTCGAACGCGCCAATGAGCTCGACCTGGAGGTGGCCCTCGATATCGCCTTCCAGACCTCGCCCGACCACCCCTACGTGGAGGACCATCCGGAGTGGTTCCAACACCGCCCCGACGGCACCATCCGCTACGCAGAAAACCCGCCCAAGAAGTACCAGGATGTCCATCCCATCGACTTCGAAACAGAGGCCTGGCCGGCCCTCTGGCAGGAGCTAAAAAGCATCTTCGAGCACTGGATTGAGCACGGCGTAACGATCTTTCGCGTCGACAATCCCCACACCAAGCCGTTCGCGTTCTGGCAGTGGTGCCTCCGCGAGCTTCGAAAGGACACGCCGGAGCTCATTGTGCTGTCGGAGGCCTTTACCCGGCCGAAGACGATGTATAGCCTCGCCAAACTCGGCTTCAACACCTCCTACACGTACTTTGCCTGGCGCAACTCCCGGCATGAACTGGAGGACTACGGGCGGGAGCTCTTCCACACCGAGGTGGCCGAGCACTTCCGGCCCAACTTCTGGCCGAACACGCCCGACATTCTGCACGACGACCTCGTCCACGGCGGGCGCCCGGCGCACAAGATTCGGTTTGTACTGGCGGCCACCATGTCGAGCGCCTACGGCGTTTACGGCCCGCCCTTTGAGCACGTATTCAACGAACAGCGCGAGAACAAGGAGGAGTACGCCCAAAACGAGAAGTACGAGATCCGGAGCTGGAACTGGAACGACCCCACCTCCCTGCAGGCCTTCATGTCGCGCGTGAACCGGATTCGCAACGAAAATCCGGCCCTGCAGCAAATGCGCAACATCCGGTTCCTCGATACGCAGAACGACGACATCATCGCCTACAGCAAGGCCAAGGGGCGCAACCTGGTGATTACCGTCGTGAGCCTGGATCCCCACCACCCGCAGGAGGGCCAGCTTGTCCTTCCCCGCGAGGAGCTGGGCATTGCCGGACCGGACTCGTTCCCCGTCCACGATCTCCTGCAGGACGCGCGCTATACGTGGCGCGGGGAGAAGCAGTACCTCCGCCTTACCCCCGACGCCCCGGCGCACATCTTTCGGATCGAGCGCGACAGCTCCAACGAAACCGGACACCCGGTGTACGACCGACTGGTCCACGCCTGAGCAAGCGCGGAGCGATTTTCCCCCTCGCCCGTTGAGGTCCCCTACACGCAGTATCTGTCTCACACGAACGTTCCTTCGACCCAACGCATGGCCGACGACTTCCTCACGGATCCTCTTTGGTACAAAGATGCCGTCATCTACGAGCTCCACGTTCGGTCGTTCTACGACTCCAACAATGACGGCTATGGAGACTTTCAGGGACTCCGCGAGAAGTTGCCGTACCTCGACTCCCTGGGCGTGAATACGCTGTGGCTCCTCCCGTTTTTGGAGAGTCCGCTCAAGGACGACGGCTACGACACCGCCGACTACTTCAAGGTCCTGCCCGTCCACGGCGACCTCGACGACTTCCAGGCGTTTCTCGACGACGCCCACGCCCGCGGCATGCGGGTGATCACCGAGCTGGTGCTGAACCACACCTCC
>CAYOWD010000345.1:0-3955 GCA_964407535.1 uncultured Salinivenus sp.
CACCACCCCGCCGGGGCCGAGCAGGATATTGGAGACCTGCTGGTAGGGAATGTCGTACGCCCCGGCCTCCAGATCGTCAAAGCCGGCGGTGGTGAAGACGAGGTTGCCGTCCTCCACGGCGAGACGGCCGCGCTCCAGCCACATGAGTCCGTGGCGGTCGGCGTGCGGCACGCGGGCGCTTTCAAGGCCGAGGCGTCCTTTGAGGGGCATGGGGCCAATTTCGAGTTGCGAATGACGATTTGCGAGTGATGGTCTCCTCTTGATTCTCCCCTCTCCCGTGCTCCCGTTCCCCTCACGCCCGGCGCACTTTGAGCATGCCGTATCCGAAGCTCTTGTGGCGTCCGAGGCCGGAGCGGAGGAGGTCGACGAACGCATCACCGTCGGTGACCGTCAGGGTGCCAGTAAGGGTGACATCGGGGCGTTTGATCGTGTCGGCTTTCCGTTCGCCGTTGTCGTTTTTCGGCACGCGGCGCGTCATGCGCTCGATGGAGAAGCGGTCCATCCCAATGGACTGCGGCTCGGCGCCGCCGCGGATCTCGAACTGCCGGTGGAGCCAGTCGCGGTACACCTGCTCGCGGCTCACGTCGTCGTCCTCGGGGCGCGTCCAGGCCTCGGCGAGGTACGCGTCCAGCTCCTGTCCTTCCGTCCAGGTCCGTTTTTCCCCGTTGTGGTTGACGCCCTCGCCTGCGGAGGCCTTGCGGACGACCGGGCAGGCGCGCAGTTCGAACTGGAGCGTCATGCCGTCGGGAAACGTGTCCGGCATCGGCTTGGCCGCCAGGCCGTCCCAGTCGCCGATCTCGTAGACGGTCGGGCTCGCGTCGAGCTGCGCGTGGGACTGTAGCGTGTCGGCGTCCGCCGCGGTGTAGCCGAGCACGCGGACCTGTCGGCCGTTCTGCGCGTCGGTCTCGATCGAAAACGGCTGCGGGGCGTCGTCGCCGAAGAGTTCGCCGAGCGCGCAGTGCGTCAAGTAGCCGGTGTCGGTGCGGTCGAGGGGAAGGTGCAGCATCTTGCCGAGAGTGGTGAGGCCCTTGGCGTCGAGGCCGAGCTGCACCATGTAGAACTCCGAATCGGACATAAGGGAAAATAGCAAGAGTGAAAGAGGTTACGTCCGGGGGCGGACGGTGCCGTTTACAATCCAGCGCTCGCCGACGTGGATCTGGTTTTTCCAGTCGCGCCAGTCGGTGACGGGCTCCCGCAGATCCACATCTAGATGGTCATCGGTCGGATCGTCGGCGGTCGGATGGGTGGGCCACCACGCGGAGAACGTGGGGCCGTCGTCTGCCCGGTCGTGGAGGGGCGCCTGCACGAGTGCGTCCGGCAGGGAGTCGACCTGCATCCGCGCCCCGAACAACGAGTCGGCCGGCAGACACGGCTTGCGGCCCAGGAAGAGCGGCCGGGCCGGATGTTGAACAGCGGCTGCCAGATCGTCGAGGATCGGGGCCTCGTCCGGGGCCTCCAGCGTGACGGCGACGGTGTGAACGGCGTCGGCCCAGTAATCGCGATGCCGAATGTGCGTGCCGTCGCTGGCAGAGCCGCCCGCTCGGCTCTCCGTGTGCCCGTAGGTGGTCCACGCCCGGTCGTCGTCCATGTAGGGCTTGGAGAGGTCGACCGTCTGATAGTCCTCGATCTGGCGCCCCCGCCGGTCCTGGCGCGAGGCGTAGCGCAGCCGGTCCTGCAGGCGCTCCAGGCGGTCGAACTCGCTGTGGTCGAATCCGAGCGCGTTGCCCAGCAGGCCCGTCATCATCGACAGCGCCGGGTAGGGCTGGATCTCCCCCTGGTTGTCGACAATGGGTGCCCCGAAGCTCATCAGCGGCGCGTCGAAGCGGAGAATCAGAACATCCATTACTGGCCTCCCTGAATCTGATTCGCGGTCCATTCAGCAATGTCGGGCACCGTGGTGGTGACATCCACCTTCAGGCGGTCCGTGAGCCCATCGGTCGGCCCCATGGCGGCCAGTCGGCGGTCCGTCTGTACGCCGTACATCTGGTCGATTTCGTCCACGTACTGCCCCAGCTTCTCGTAGCTGTTTTCCAGCACATTTTGCGTCGAGGCGGGCGTCTGGAAGGCGTTGGCCAGCGTGCGCGGCTGGGCGGTCCCGGCCTCGGCAAAGAGGCATTGCGCGTAGGAGTAGGGGGCGGTGGACCCGAGCTTGGCGCCGGGGGAGACGGTGGTCATCAGGTGGGTGAATCGCTTCATGACCTCGGCGGCGAGGTCGGTGTTGCCGTCCGTCCACTCGTCTTGCTCAACCCCGGAGAGGTTGGACACGAGCAGCGGCACGTCCACGACGACGTAGCTGTAGAAGAGGCCGCTCGTGAGCTCCTGCGTGTTGATGTGCCCGGCACCGAGTTCGCCGCTTTCTTCCGGTTCGTCGCGCCGCAGTTCGTCGACGGCCGAGAAGTAGTCGCTCTCGCTCTCCTGGGCATGGGTGGTGAAGGCGTGCGCCACGTGGACGGCGGCGTCGCCCCGCGCCAGCACGTCGCTCGTAGCCATGCGCCCAAACATGGCGGCGTCCAGGCCGCTGGCGAGTTCCAGGCCCTTCAAGTTCTTTTTGAGGTCGCGCTTGGAAATGTCGCGCATGGCGTCCGCCGCGTCCTTCACGGCGTCGCTGTCCGGCTCCCCGTCCTCGTCCCAGAACACCGGAAAGTCGTCTTTTGCGTCCTCGATCATCCCGGCGGCGAGCTCGCGCAGGTATCGCATCTCCGGGACCCCGAAGATGGTGACCTGGTTGGTGTCGATCATCTCCCGGGGATTGTCGTCTTCATCCGGATCGATAAGCGTCTTAAGGTCGCGCTTTCCGGCCTTGCTGTCGGACAGGAGGCGCTCTTTGAGGGCAAAGGTGACGGCACGCACGAGCGGCGCCGGGTATCCCTCGTCGATGAGGGGCTGGGCAAGCCGGCGCCAAAACGTTTCCCGCGAGCGCAGAGACTTCGGCACGTCCATGTCGTAGAGGGCATTCTCCCCGTCGAAATTCCGCCAGTGGTACTTGAGGCACTGGGAGGAAACGCGGGTCCGAGTGGCGCCGCCGAAGGGCAGTTGCTTGGCGAAACCGGCGTCGTCTCTATTCAATAATGCACTCGGATACGAGGTCAGAGCATGAAGTTGAACAAACATGTAGGAAAGTGGCTTTGGAACGGTTCAGCAAGAAGAAATCTCCGCGTGTGCGGAGGCACACCGAGTACCCTGCTTAACAGGGATGAAGCGGGAGGGCTATCTCCACAAGTGTGGAGTTGTCAATCAGATTCTTCGGCGTGGAGGGTGCGGTAGTAGGGGCGGGCGATGCTGAGGCGGATGTCTTCGGCGGTGTCGCCGAACTGGTAAAAGAGCAGGGTGCGCACGTCGTCCCAGTTGGCGGGCTGTTGCTTGCTGGCGAGGTACTGGGCCATGCGGCGGAGGAGGACCGGCAGCGTCTCGTCGTCGGCCTCCATCAGGCGCACGAATCGGGTTTCGGCCCAGCCCGCCTCGGCCAGGGCCTGCCCGAGCGGCACGTCGTAGTCGTGCAGACCCGCGCAGTGGGCCATGCCCATCAGGAGCGTGGCCCAGCGCTGTTCCCATTTCGTCTGGCTGATCCAGTCCGGGGCATCGCCCTGGTCCAGTTCGATCAGGACTTTCCAGAGCGTCGGGGTGACCGGGGTGTCCGGGTCGATGCGGCGGAGAGCCGCCCGATCTCCATTCGGGAGAGAGCCCTCCTCGGGATGGAGCATTCCGGCGGCGCGGCCGACGGCCTGGGAGGAAGAGATTGGCTCGTCGGTGCTGGTTTCAGTCTCGGCGGGGATTTCCGTATCGGGAGAAGGGGGCATGAGTCTGAATGGATTGCCACTGAATCAAAAGGAGATGTCCATTTTGGCTTGACCCAAAATGGACGAAAAGGTCAGGCCACGCGGGATGACCCACAAGGGGCCCCTGTGAAGAAATCGGTTGAGGCTCCTCAGGCTGCACTGAAATTCGCCAAACTCAC
>CAYOWD010000346.1:0-3950 GCA_964407535.1 uncultured Salinivenus sp.
TCGCCACCGCCCTCTTCCGCCAGGACCTCGTGGACCGCTTCTTCTGCTTCGTGGCACCGAAGGTGGTGGGCGAGGGCATTCCCGTCCTCGGCGACCTCAACGTCACCGAGATGACCGACGCGATCACGTTTGCCGAACAAACCTGGGAAACAGTGGGCGACGATCTTCTCTTCCGCGGCTACTGTCGTTCCGTCGAGTGAGGGATGGTTGACACGACGGCCCTTCCGCCTCCACACCCAGAACAAGGCGGAACCGACCGGACCGGCCTCGTCGTTTGAATTCCCCCGTCTCTTTTCCCGACGACCGCCGTCCCATGCCGCCTTCCACTGCCGACCGGCCCGACGTGACTCCGACCGACCGAGACCGCTACACGTACGAGGACTACCAAGAGCTTCCTGAAGGCGCGCCCTATCAGCTGATTCACGGCCACCTCGTCATGTCTCCTTCTCCCTCTGTAGAGCACCAAGACATCGTCCTTTTTCTGGGCTCACTGTTTCGAGAGTACGTTCAGAACCAAGGGCAGGGACGAGCACTCATTGCCCCAATGGATGTCCGCCTCTCCAACGACACGGTGGTCCAGCCGGACGTTCTCTACGTATCGCCCGAGCGCACCAACCGGATTGGCGACGATGAGATCGACGGCGCCCCCGATCTCGTCATCGAGGTCGTCTCGCCCTCCACCAGCCACGTGGACGTGTTTGACAAGAAGCAGCTGTACGAGACCCACGACGTCCGCGAGTACTGGATCGTCGATCCCGACACGAAAACTGTTGAGATTTACCGCCCCGGCGACGACGGCTACGCCTTGCACCAGCGCCACGTCGACACCGGCACCGCTTCCTCCGCCCTACTCTCCAACCTTGCGGTCGACCTCGCCGATTTGTTTGAGGAATAACGCGTCGCCCCCACGCTCCCCCACTCACACTCTCCCACGCTCACAAACGCCCCCGCTCATGTTCACCGGCATCATCGAAGAAATCGGCACCCTCACGTCCGTCGACGCCCTCGGCAGCGACACCGCCGGCAAGCGGCTCGTCATCGAGGCCGAGATGGCCCCTGCCCTGGAGGTGGACGAGAGCGTCTCCATCAACGGCGCCTGCCAGACGGTGGTCGACGTCGATCCAGACGCACATACGTTTGCGGTCGACAGCATCGAAGAGACCCTGCGTAAAACCACGTTCGGATCGCTCACCGAGGGCACGCCCGTCAACCTGGAGCGCGCCCTGCAGGCCGGTGACCGGCTCGACGGCCACTTCGTGCAGGGGCATGTCGACGCTACCGGCACGGTCGTGTCCGTGGAACAGGAGGAAACCGACTGGCTCTACACCATCCAGTTCGACCCGCAGTACGCCGCCTACCTCATTCCCGTGGGCTCGATCGCCGTAGACGGCATCAGTCTCACGGTGGCGCGCTTGGACGACGACGCATTCACCGTTGCCATTATTCCGCACACGTACGAGGAAACGAACGTCTCCACCGCCTGGACGGAGGGCGCGGCCGTCAATCTGGAGTTCGACCTCATCGGCAAGTACGTGGCCCGCAGCCTTACGGCCGACGGCGACACGCCCGATCCCGAGACGCTGGCCCAAGAGTGGTCGGCGGACGATTAAGATCGACCTATCCGACGAGATATCCCATCAAACCGATGAGCGCACCGAGCAGGGCGCCCATTGTCCCAAGTCCGGCTACCATCCAGCGGAGCAGTCGCTTTTCAGTCCGCTCGATCCGTTGTCCCAGCCGCTCTTCCGACAACTCGATGCGCTGCGTGAGTCGAGATTCAACCTCGTCGATTCGGTTGTTCAACTGTTCCTCCACACCGTCGATGCGGATGTTCAACCGTTCCTCAACATCATCGATGCGGCCGTTCAACTGCTCCTCCACACCGTCGATGCGACCGTTCAGTTGTTCCTCCACGTCGTCGATCCGGCCGTTCAGCTGCTTCTCCACACCGTCGATGCGATCCTCCACGTCGTCGATCCGGCCGTTCAGCTGCTTCTCCACACCGTCGATGTGATCCTCCACGTCGTCGATGCGACCGTTCAACTGTTCCTTCACGTCGTCGATACGAGCCAGAAGCCGTTCTTCGGCCGCATCGAGATCGTCTTTCGTCGCACTGGCCACGTCGAGCTCCGACAGCAACTGGGCTAATCCCTCAGCCTGCTGCACGTCAAAGCCCAGCTCTTTGAGCTGCTTCGATGCTTTAAGCGTATCGATGGGCATATCATCCAGCCGTGCAATGACCGTTCACACCAGGAAGACCGTCAGGGCATCTGGCATCGAGAGCCGTCACTGTACCCAAACGGCCTGATACGGAATCCGATTCATGATGCCGGAATAACGGCGAGCATACAGGGTTTGAAAAGACGTACACTGTCGTGTCCACAACGTTCACCCCGACATGTCCGCCGGCGATCGTCTTGTGACCGTGGCCCGCTATGACACCCGCGGCGACGCTCAGCTCGCGAAAACGCGTCTCGACGACGCCGGTATTCCCTGCATGCTCTCCAACACCGAACATTCGGGGCTCGGCATGATGTTCGATGCCTCTCGAAGCGGGGTGCAGGTCAAGGTTCCTGCCGAGCGGGCCGACGAGGCCCGCACCCTGCTTGACGCATAAGTCCTCCGGAAACGAGCTATTGACCGCACGACGGCGGATTGCCGAAGAACACTTCTTCGTCAATACGGTCGACGAAGGTTTGGATCTTTTCCGCTCCTTGAAGCACCGACTCGACCTCCCCATCCCGGAAGACAATAAGTGTGGGGACGGTGTCGACCCCAAGCGATCGAGCCGCCTCTGGATTCTCCCGCACGTTGAAGGTCCCGACGATCCCATGTCCGTTCACCCGGCAGGCCAGATTGTCGATGGTGTCGAGGGTGGCACGACACGCCGTGCATCGCGGCTCCCAGAAATCGATGAGAACGGGTCCGTCCTCCGATTGCACACGCGTACGGAGTTCGTCAAAGGTGAAGGTCTGGGCGTTTTCAATGTCGGGCATGGCAGTAAGTCGATGGGAAAAGAACCGTGCGGGGCACGGGATCGGTACGGCCTCCACAGCAAACGTTACAGTAGAAAACGGAGACCGGCCCCCGCGGTGCCCCGGGAAAGAGGAATGCGCGCTCCGGAAGTGCGGTAGGGCCTGCAGTATTCCGCCCCCCCGACTGGCAATTACGTCACTGCGCGTCCAGCCGACGGTCGAGGTTGAAGGCAGCGCTGATGAGGGCAAGGTGCGTAAAGGCCTGGGGGAAGTTCCCCAGCGCCTCGCCGTGCGTCCCGGTTTCCTCGGCGTACAGCCCCAGGTGGTTGGCGTATCCGAGCATCTGCTCAAAGATGAGACGCGCGTCCTCCAACCGAGACGGATCGGCATGACTGGCCCGTGTGAGGGCCTCCACGAGCCAGAAGGTACAGATGTTGAACGTACCTTCTTCCCCATCCAGCCCGTCGTGCGTCTCCTCCACATTGTAGCGGTAGACGAGGCCGTTGGAGACGAGCCCTCCGTTCTCGGGGGACCGCAGTGTGGCGTCGAGCGTACTGAGCAGCCGTTCATCACCCGGCGAGATGAAGCGCACGAGCGGCATCATGAGATTCGACGCGTCGAGCACGTCTCCGTCCAGCTTCTGGGTAAAGGCGCGTCGCTCCTCGTTCCACCCGCGCTCCATGATGACCTCGTAGATGTCGTTGCGCGCCTCGCGCCACGCTGCTTCGTCGGCGGGGAGCGACCGCTTGCGCGCCAGGCGCAGGCCGCGATCCACGGCCACCCAGCACATCAGTTTCGAGTACAAAAAGTGCTGCTGTCCGCCGCGCACTTCCCATACCCCTTCGTCGGTCTCGTCCCAGTTCTCACACACCCAGTTCACGAAGGTCCGAATCGAGTCCCACGTCTCGTAGGACACCTGGACGCCGTACTTGTCGTGCAGGTAGATGGCGTCGATGAGCTCCCCGTAGATGTCGA
>CAYOWD010000347.1:0-3849 GCA_964407535.1 uncultured Salinivenus sp.
CTCTCTACGACGTGACGGCCAATGCCATCGACGTGACGATTTCGAGCCTCCGACGGGCGCTTCAGGATGCTGCTCCCTCGGACAACGCCTTCTCACGCGTGACCATTGAGACGGAACGAGGGGTCGGATACCGGCTCGACGTAACGCCGCCCTCGGCGGAATCCCCGCCCGCAAATGCCCCCACGTAGCGCTCCCAGATTCCCCATGAGAATCCGCTCGTATTTTTCTGGACTGTCCATCTCGACGCGGCTCACCCTCTGGTTCGGCCTGAGCCTACTGGTCTTGCTGAGTCTGTTTGTCGCGGTGCTTTACACGAGCGTCCATGTGGGTCTACACGAAGATCTGGCGTCACGGCTGCAAGAAGAAGCCACTGCGGTCCAGAATCACTTGCAATCCCACGGGGGAGACGAGTCGGATCGTTCGACCGCATCGTCCAGGCACGAGCTTCAGGCGTCCGCCGGGACTCATGTCCGCCTGCTGAGCCCGGACGGGGACGTAATTCAAGAAAGCGCGTCGTTCCGGGGACGACCGCCGTTTCCGCCAGAGGTGCCCGCCTCAAAGGCGTCTACGTTGAAAACGCGCAGGTGGGGGGACGTCTCTGTACAGTCGCTATACGTGCCTCTTGAAGCAGACGCATCCGCTTCCTGGATGGAAGTCACCAAGCTGCAATCCCCCATCCATCGCCGGCTGCACAATCTCCGATGGCTTCTCTTGGTCGGCATCGGAGGCGGCGTTGCCGTCGCCGTGCTCCTCGGCTACGGCCTGGCGCGGCGTGCCCTGCGGCCCGTGGCGGCCCTCACGGCCGCCGCCAAGGAGATGCAACACCAACCCAGCGGTACACTCCCCACGGACTTCGGCGTTGAGGACGAGCTGACCGACTTGGCCGAGACCTTCAACGGACTTCTCCAGCGGCTCCGCGAAGCCCTCCAGCGAGAGCGACGATTTCGAGCCGACGCGGCCCACAACATGTTTACCCCCCTCACCGCAATCCAGAGCGAGATCGAGGTGATCCTCCGCAACCCTCGCTCCGAGGAGGAGTACCGGGAGGCGCTTCACACCGTTCAACAGCACACGAAAACCCTCTCGTCGCTGCTCGACGAACTGATGATCCTTTCTCGCATCGAGGCTCGGGACGAACAGCCCGTCCCTTCCCCCCTCGACATAAGAAGTCATGCTGCGTCTCGGATCGACCGCCTTCGGGCGCGAGCAGAGGCGCATGGGATCGAGGTCGAGTGGGAAGGAAAGACCAGTGCCGAGGTTCCTGTTTCCCCGGAAGATTTCGACCTCATCCTCGACCACCTTCTCGGCAATGCGCTGAAGTATACCCCCAAAGGCGGGACGGTCTCGGTTGGCGTGGACCGTCAGGGCCGTGAGGGGGTGCTTCGGGTGTCCGATTCGGGGATCGGGTTCGACAACGAGGAGGCCGAGCGTCTTTTCGACCGCTTCTATCGAACGAGCGCGGCGGAGCAACGCGCCAACGGCGGAGGACTCGGACTTGCCATCGTCAAGGCAATCGCAGAAAGCTATGGAGGAACCGTTTCGGCCCGCAGTTCAGGGCGAGAGGAGGGAAGTGTCTTTGAGGTGCGTTTTCCGCTCGATTCTCGAATTCCCCAAGATCAGAATGCACTGTCCCCCTCCAGCACGTAAGTGAGATCAATTTTGGAATCTGGAATGGGGGGAATTGAGCGATCTAGCGGGACCGCAGATCCAGCCCCGATCGAAAAACGCAGCGGAGCGGAACAAGACCGCGAACGGTTGCCTAAACTAATGAACAGATGTTCATATGTTTGTGAGAGTTCGTTTCCCGTTTCAACATCCGGACCTTCTCCGTACAAATCGCGCTGCAATTATGCCGCATGCCCACGATCACACACATCGGGCCGACACGCTCGGCACCGCTCGCCTCGTTATTGCCGTTATTCTCAACCTGGCGATCACGATTATGGAGGTCGGTGCGGGCGTGTGGGCCGGAAGCCTGGCCCTCCTGGCGGATGCGGCCCACAACCTCAATGACACCGCCTCGCTCGGCATCAGTCTGGGCGCCCGAAAAGTGGCGCAACGGGAGGCGGATCGGCGGCGCACCTTCGGCTACCGTCGGGCGGAGGTGATCGGGGCGTTCGTGAACCTGATCACGCTCGTTGTCATCGCCCTCTATCTGCTGAAGGAGGCCGTGGAGCGGGCCGTCATGCCGCAGCCCGTCAACGGGACGCTGATGATGATCGTCGCGGGTGGGGCACTGATTGCAAACGTAGGCACTGCTCTGCTGCTTCGCCGCGGGGCAGAGGGGAGCCTCAACATCGAGAGTGCATTCGTTCACATTGTGGCCGACGCGATGGCCTCCGTGGCCGTCATTGGGGGTGGAGGCGCCATCATGCTGTACGGCTGGACCTGGATCGATCCGCTGCTCACGGCCCTCATTTCGGGATACATTCTGTGGCAGAGCGCGGACCTGCTTCGCCGCACGACTCGGATTCTCATGGAGAGTGCGCCGCCCGGCTTCGATTTTGACGGATTGATCGAAGAGATGCGGGCCGTCGATCACGTGAGGGATGTACACCACGTGCACGTCTGGCAAATCGACGAGCACAGCACGGCGATGGAGGCGCACGTCGTGGTTCCCGACGGAGACCCGGAGGTGATCGAACCGACCAAGACGGCTCTCAAGGATCGGATCGCCGACACGTTCGACGTAGAGCACGCCACGCTGGAGGTTGAGTGGACGCCGTGCGGGGCGGAGGAGCCGGTTTGGTCCCACTGATCGGTCGTGGCGGCTGCGCCACCCTCATTTTCCGCCCGCAGTCCGGGCGCAGCGGGTGTTCGTGGAGAAGTGTCGTTTTGTATTCTTGCGGTCAAGGAAGTCTGTCCGGAACACATACCCCCATCCCCTATACGAATCCTGTCTTTCAATAACAAGCAACCGGCCCCACGTGACCGACGATTCTTGCTCATACCGATGCTGTTCGGCGGTCGTTGCCCTGCTCGTGGTGCTGGGGTGGGGCCTGCTGCCGACCTCCGCCGCCTGTGCCGTGTCGGGCCCGATGACGGCAGCGCACTGTGGGGGAGCGGGCGGAACTGAGACGGCCCGGCACTGCGACGGCGAGATGGGGGCGTCGGCCCTGTGTGTCACGCATCATGCGAGTCAGGAGGCGACTGCTGAGAAGCCGCCCTCGGTCGACCTCTCGACGACCTCCAGCGGAGAGACATCATTCCGCCCCTCGGGCCTCCGCCTGCCGAGCCCCGCAACTCTTCGTTCGGGGGCGGGCCCTGCGCAGCCGTGGTCCTGTCGCCGCCACGCCGGCGTCGAAGTGTGGCTGGAGTGAACGGAACGGGGCCGCCCGGCCCCAGGGGCATCCGTCCGGGTGTCCCGTTTCGGTCCGTTCTCACGATTCCTGCCACGAGTATACCGTTGCCGTATGTCTACTCGCGACCGTTCTCCGTCCTCGTCCTCGACTTCGACCGCGTCGCACCTCGCATCGTCCTCACACTCTCGTCGCGACTTTCTCAGGCGCGCCGGCGCTCTTGCCGCCCTGGCGGGCCTGCAGCCCCTGTCGCCGGAGTGGGCCCACGCCTCCGCGTCGGGGGAATCGGCGCTCGCACAGCCCGGCCTGTCGGGACTGGCGCCCACGCGCCGCGACGGGAATCGGGTCGAGTACGACCTGACGATCGAGAAGACCCCCTTCCAGGTCGCCGGGAAGCGCGGCACGGCGATCACGATGAACGGCACCGTGCCGGGACCCCTTATTCGGCTCCAGGAGGGGGAAGAGGTGGTGTTGCGCTACCACAACAAGCTGGAGGAGGAGACCTCCATCCACTGGCACGGACTCCTGATTCCCAACCCGTATGACGGCG
>CAYOWD010000348.1:0-3848 GCA_964407535.1 uncultured Salinivenus sp.
CTGCTCGGGGGAGAACGTCCCGGCGAGGAAGGCGAAGGCCTCCTCGGCGACCTGGCCGTAGGCCTTGAGGCGCTCTTTTTTGGCCTGCGGATCGTTTGCCGAGACGGCGCTCCGGGTTGATCGCTGGAGCTGTTGGAGCTGACGTCGCTGGAGCCTCTCCACCGCACGAAGGCTTCTCCGCAGCGCACGCTTGGCGGCCGTAAACGCTTCATCGTCCGACTGGGCATGTAAAAGGACCGCATAGCGGAAGTGGGCCAGCGGATGATCGGCTCCCTTGTCTACCGCCGTCCGGTACGCTCGCAGGGCCCGGTCGGTGCGATCCAGTTCTTCATAGACCTGTCCCAGCTTGAAGTGGGCATACGCTGCTTCTCCGTCTGAATCCCGGAGACGACGGTAAACGTCCAACGCCTCGGACCAGTTGGCTCGTTGTTCTAGCACGCGGCCCAGGCCGCGGAGTGCGTCTCCATGACCCGGGGCCCGGTTGAGGAGACCTCGGTACGCGTCGAGGGCTCCGTCGAGGCTGTCTTGCTCGATGAACGTACGGGCACGCTCCAGCAGTGGGGTAACGTCGCCCGAGTCGGCAATGGCCTGCGTGGAGTCGTAGACGGTGCGGGCCGCCTCGTAGTCGCCCAATTGCTCGTGCAGGCGGCCGACGCGGAGGCTTAGGTTCGGGTCTTCGGGGAACTGTTGGCGCCGGCGCTGTAGGACGTTCAGGACGCCCTCGTAATTGAGTTGTTGCTCGTTCACAGCGACGAGCGCATCATAAATTTCCGTCTTGCGAGGATGATCCTCAAGAAGGTCTTCGAAGAGCGCCTGCGCCTCGGCTGGCTGTCCGCTCGCTGCGAGGGCGCGGCCGTATGCAATTCCTACGTCGATGTCGCCTGGCTGAAGCCGATAAAGGCGCCGAAGTACGGAGACCAGCGTCTCCATTTCCTCGAGTCGAGAAAGCGCTTCGGCCCGGGTGCGAAGCAGGGGAGCGTGCTCGGGAAACCGCTTCAGTCCGCGCTGAGCCGCCTTCTCGGCAGCGCGCCAGTTTTGTTTTTGCAGATGAAGCGCCGCGAGGCCCGTATGCACCGCGGCGGAGTCAGGCAGAGCAGTTCGGGCTTCTTTGAAATGATGCAGAGCCTGACCAAGACGGTCCGATTGGACGTGGGCCTGCCCGACGATCCGGTGGAGCTGCCCGATGCGTACCCGTACCTGTTCGATCGGAACGCCCTCGGAGGAGGATTCTCTTCTTCGAAAAAGCCTCTCAACCCGCTGGTATGCCCGGAGCGCGTCCTGCCACCGCTCCTGCTGAATGAACGCCTGTGCATGTGCCAGTTCTTCCTGGAGGGACCCATCCGCGGAAGGTTGGGCCGCGGTGAGGGCGGGCCCTACTGCGGCAAATAGAAGGACGAGAAAGAGGGTGAAAGAGCTTCTCATATCGGAAGCACCAGAGGCGGATCAAGGCGTGTGTTCATTCACCCGGAGCCTGAACGGCACGGGCCGGCTCGCTTGGACGACTTTCGTTGCCAGAGGTGTCTACGGCCCGTACACGGTACCACATTTCGGCGTCTCCTTCCGGGTCGGTCCATTCGGTTTGTGAAATGGGGTCGTCCTGAACCGGCTCGTAGACGCCTGTTGGAATCTCGGGGGTGCGGTACACTCGGTAGCCCGCAACGTCCTGGGAGGAGACGCTCTCCCACCGGATCCGAACGCCCTCCTGTGGCCGCGCCTGCGCTTGCACGTTCCGGACCGCAGGAGGGGCATCGAAGTCACGCATCACGAACTCGGCTACCTCCGAACGGGGCCCTTCGTTGTCCAGCGAGTCGACGGCGCTGACGGCGTAGCGGTAACGGCGACCCGGCTGGACATCATCGTCGGGCACGTGATGGGTTCCTTTTGGAATTTCCGCCCACAGCGAATCCGCCTCCTCACCGACCCGGCGATAAACGCGGTATGCGCTCACATCGAGCGCGGTGGCCGCGTTCCACCGCACGACCGCGCGGACGCCGTCCTCGTTGCGTGCCTGCACCTGCGGGGGCGGGTCGGGCGGCGTCCGGTCCGGGATCTGGAAGCGCGTGAACGTGGTGTCGCTAGCGTTGCGGGCGCTGTCGACGGCCACGACCCCGTACCGGTAGAGATCCCCTTCGGCAAACGTAAAGTCGTCGCCGGTGGCCCGATCGGCGAAGGCAGTGTCGCGGACTGGAGTTGTGTTTGCTTGCGCATAAGAGGTGGCCCCCGAGCTGCTTGCTCGTCGTCGGCGCAAAACTCGGAATGTCTGCAGGTCCGGTGGCACGTCGGCCACAGACCAGCGCAGTCGGACTGTGCCGCCCTCTTCGGTGGGTTCGAACGTGGCGTCGAGGCCGCGGGGAGCGGGGGGCGGCTCGTGGTCCTCGACCTGGGCCATGGTGGCGTTGCTCTGCTCGCTCTCGTTCCCGGCCGAGTCGACGGCCGTCACGCGGTAGTGGTAGGTGCGCCGTCCCGTGACGGTGCTGTCGATGTAGCTCGTCTCCAGGAGGCCGAGCCGCTCGTCGTTGATGCGCCGAAACTCCGCCTCCAGCCGCGGCGCGCGGTACACGTGGTACCCGGCGACGTCCGGGGCGGGATGGGCCGCCCAGGTGAGCTGCGCCTGAGCGCTCTGGCCCTCGTACACCTCGATTCCGCCGACCGGCTCCGGCGCCACGTTGTCGACCACACGGTGCGTAAGCCGGTCGCTGAGGGCCGCTGCACGACCGGTGATGTCGACGGCGGCGACGAAGAAGGTTTCCTCCTGGCCAGTGCGCGGCACCGTAAATTCGTGCGAGAACGTGGTTTCGGCGTTGTTGCGCAAAATGACGTCGGAGCCGTTGACGCGCTCGGCTTCGTCCTCCCCAACGACGCGGTAGATGTCGAAGCGAATAATTTTGTCGTCGTTCTCGAGGGAGCTGGTGGGATAACTCCAGGAGAGCGTCACCTGCCGGCCTTCGTTCTCGGCACTGAGTTCGTCGGGCGTCGGGGCCGGCGTCGGTTCGAGCGTGACGGTTTCGGTCAGCTCCTCACCGGTGGGCCTGCCCTGATCATTGACGAACGCAATCCGATAGGTGACCTCCTCCCCGATCGGCGTGTCGTGATCGACAAAGAGCAGCCCCAGCGCCCGGGCGATGTCCGGATCGACAAACGCCGCGAAGAGCCCATTGGCCCAGTCGCCGCGCATCGTGTAGTAGACGCCCGCTGGCGAGTCCTCGTCGTACCGCTCTTCAAGCCAGTCGTAGCGCGCACCGAGCACGACCGGCAGCTGGCTCGGCCGCTGGATGCCCCGAACCGGCGCGTCGTTTATTTGCTCGAAGTCGCCTTCGTCCTGTTGCCGGTACACGTTGAATCCGTAGCCGGCCGGTAGGCGCTTCGTGTGGTAGACGTACGCGCTGTCACCCTGCACCGCAACGCGCACCATAGGCTCCGGTTGGGCCTCGGCTGACTCTGGTAGCAGGAGGACGGACGCCGGGCCAGCCGCTACGAGTACGCACAAGAGGTGAAAGGGAAGACGGCGCAGCAAGAAATACATCGGCACGGGTGCACTTATGACGAGTAACGAAAGAGCGCAGTCGGGAACAGAAATTGTCTTCTCCGTCCAGTGGAGGAGCAGGAGGGCTGCAAAACTGCCGTCACCGGATCACACGAGAGCATAACGGACGTTGCGGATGGTCCCCTCCAATGACGGTGCTAGAACTCGATGTCATCTGTATTCCAGTCGGTTGCGCCGTCATCATCGTCCGGGACGCCGCTGTTTACCTTCGCCGTCTTCACGGTTTGCTGTCCGGCCCCGTTGGTAATGCACACCGTAACCGTCGAGGGGCCGCCGCCGGCCGTAGCCAGGCCACTGGGGATGA
>CAYOWD010000349.1:0-3819 GCA_964407535.1 uncultured Salinivenus sp.
TGTTCAGCCACTGGACCTGGCTGCCCGCCCTCCGCGAGCAATGGGCACGGTGCGGCGAACGTTTTACGGCTGCCAACGACCAGGTCGTCGCTCGCCTCCTCACGCCACGCGACGTAAAATACGCCGACGCCTACGCAATGGCCTACCCGTTCGACGCCCCCGTCTCCGACCTCAGCGAAACCGAGCAGGCCCACGATATGGTCCTCGACGCCACCGCGCTCACGTACCGGGCCGCCGCCAACGATGCTCTTCTCAACGTCATCGCCAACAACCGCGCCTGGGGCAATGCCCCGGACCTCGCCCGAACCATTGCCCACCGCATTCTGGACGAGGAAGAAAAACGCCAATCGTAACCGCCCTCCTGATTCGTGCACAGGTAGGAAAACTACATTCTCCGTACGCGGAAGGAGATCTTGGAGATCTCCGATCTCTTTTTCCAAGACCGTGGAATGCTCCCAGTTGGGTCCATCGTTACCAATCTAGATCGGTAAAAACCCATCCATACCGTCTCCAAGCGAAAAAGTCTGCTTGTGTCGAATCGAGACCGTCCGAATCTACAAAATGACTGAAGCCCCTGACGATTCAACATTCAACGATTTAACGTTCACACGATATACCAGATCCGCAATGTCCCAAGTCGTTCTGTCCGGTTTTCGCGTGGTTGTGTCAACTATGCTGTGTAAAGCCGACGGCGGCCTGACCGGAATCGAGGTCGAATAGAAAAGGGCCACCGCCGCCTGTTAGGTTGGTTGGACTCACCAAAGCCGAATCAACCACACGGACTGAGAAACATGAGGATGGGAATCTGGGATTCCCCAGTCAACTGGACGCCGCTACCTGACGATGGACGAGTTCTACGAGTGGCGGGAAAAGCAGGCCACAGAATCACAGAAATCGGTTGACGAAGGACAATCAGAATCCCCCAACCGAACTCTTTAATTTGCCTTAGAAGCCGTTTACACAAAAAATTTGACTTGATGTTTCGCTCGTCCTCTGTTTTCTACGTAGAAGAACTTAACCAAATGCTTATCTAAACAGAAAACACACTTGAGGATAAGGTTTTTATCCTACTGGCGATTCTCTTCGCACCAGAAACGACGTCTCGGCGACGTTGCTGATTAGACGGGTTGGAGAGCCGCCGACAATTGAGGCGGATTGCGTTACCGAACAGCCGCCTTCTCTTACGAGGTTCGCAAAGAATGCCCCGCCCGGAAGGGCGGGTTGACTTTTTTCTCTACTCTTTTCTCTACTCTTTTCTCAACCCATACAGCCCCCCATGGATCTCTCTGGCTCATCTATGTCTCTCGGGAGCCTCCTTCCGAGTCGCTCTCTTGTGCCCACGATGTTCCGCTCTTGCATATCCCGTCACTATCTCCCCCTCGCGCTAGGAATGGCCCTTCTCCTGATCGGAACGGCCTGCGACGAAGGTCCCTACGATCCGCCCCCCATCGAACCAGAACCAGAACCGGAACCGGAAGATGTCGTCAAACAGGAAGTTCCTAAGTCCAAGTCCACAAAAAGCGACGAGGTGTTCTGGACTGAGGAGCGCATGGAGGCCGCCGAGCCCGCCGACCCCGACTTGGGGTCCAAGGCGGCCAAAAACTCGTCTGTGCCCCTAGGCCCGGCCCGGCCCAACCCGGACCGTGAGCCGAAGCGGCAGTCGGGGCGTCTTCCCGAACATACGATCAAGGACTTGGAAAACGTCAAGGGACTGGCCCCCTCCCAAAAAGGTCACGCGAGTCTCCGTGAGTCCACACAGCTGCCCTCTTCGGCTCATTTGGAGTATCCTTACAGGGCGGTCGGAAAGGTTTTCTTTCTCAACAGCGACGGCGAATCTCGGGTCTGTAGTGGGGCCGTGATCTACACGAAAAACCGTAGTACCATCTGGACGGCTGGACACTGCGTATCGGAAGCTGGAGAGCAAGAATGGCACGACGAGTGGACCTTCGTGCCGGGATACACAGATGGAAGAAAGGCCCCTTTTGGGAGGTGGTCGGCCCGCGAAAAAGCGACTCTGAGGGGCTTTCACGTCGATGGCAACAGACACTACGACTTGGCCGCGGTCAAGGTCGAGCGGAAAGATGGAGAGCCGATCGCCGACATCACCGGCTCGTTCGGCCATGTCTCCAACCTCTCTCGCGACCAGAACTGGCAGATTATGGGCTATCCGGTGAGCGGGGATCTGTTTGGGGAGGATGGGCAGATGTGGGAGTGCTCTGCTTCCTTCACCGAGACCGCTGAGGTGGGGGAGAGTGGACCGCCACAGAGCAAAGTCGAGGACTGCCGCATGACGAGTGGTGCCAGCGGAAGTCCCTGGATCACCAACTTTGATGACTGCCCCGAATGCTGGGTCAACTCGGCGCACAGCCAGGTATTCTACCCTGAGGGTCGTGTGAATGAAACTGACTTGAGTTCGGGTATGGGTGGTCCCTATCACGGGGAGGGAGCCGTGAATCTGTACGAGGCTCTCGACGGTTGGAAACCGTGAATCTGTACGAGAATCTCGGCGGTTGGGAGCCCCCTGGCTTCCCTCTGCTCCGTTCGCGGGCCGTTCTTCGACGTCTACTCGTCGGAGAGGGCCCGCTTTTTTTTCGCTCTTGTGTAGGAACGATCAGTCTGTGTTTGGTGCCCATGTCTTGCTCGGCCCCGTTCATCGATTTGTTGCGAGGAGATGGCCTTGAGCGAGGAGTCGTTTCTGCCCGATGCTGAGGATTGTGCCGAACCCTGGCGGGCGCTCCGGTAGCCCGATGGCCCTCGGTGTGTGAGGTGCGGATCTTCGAACGTGGCGATTCAGGACTGGGGCTACCTCAGTCGGCTCCGGCGCTACGAATGTCGGGAATGTGGCCGATGGTTCAATGATCGGTCCGGAACGTTTCTCGAACGCTCGAGAGTCCGATTCCCGAAGTGGACCTGCGTCTTGCGCGAGCTGGACAAGGGACGTTCGATCAACTCAATTTCGGAGGATCTGCCTCATACGTACAGGACCGTTCATGGAATGGTCACTACGATCCGAGAAGCCATCTACCAGCGTCGTGAGGAGTGGCGGGAGGGTCTCACCGGAGAGGTGGAGGCCGACGATGTCCATCGGACGCTCGGACAGCAGGGACGTACGCTGCGTCCTGAGGGAGGCAACGGCGATGGCTCTCAAGGCGATGACTCTGCCTCGGAGGAGACTCGCGATCCCAGAGCGCGAGGGCTCTGCAAGCAGGGACGAGGAAGCTGGACATCAGATCGACCGCCCGCGGTGCTGTGGGTAGAGCGGAATGGCCCTGAACGGGTGCTGGAATTGCAACCGGACGTGACCCAGCACACGCTGGCCCGATCGGCAGCTCGGCATGTCGAGCCCGGAAGCCGGATTGACACCGACGATTTTAGCGGATACGGGCTTCTGGGAGGCGCCTACGATCATAGAAGCGTTGGCCACGAGGAAACCTACGTCATCGAAGAGGGCGCCCATTGCAACACTGCCGAGGGGGAGTGGTCAATTTTCAATCCCGACGGCTGTCGGGAGAGGGTTTCGCGAGGTAGCAAAGCGCCATGCGTATCGCTACCTCAGCGAGTATTCCTTCCGGCGCAGCCACCGGAAGGAGACTCCCCAGAAGCGACTCCGCCGGCTGGTTGCCCTTTTGCATCCCTCTACTAGAGAAAGGTGTGGTCAGATTCTGCGTCGGGCTCTACTGACGACTGCCATCTTCTACACAAGAGCGACTAACGATTCCTGATCTCGCTGGCCGCCATGCCTGTCCCCTCCTCCGACCGCCCCGTCGACGAGCGCCGCACAGCCGTGGACAACTACGATGTCCGCCAGATCCACCCGAA
>CAYOWD010000350.1:0-3812 GCA_964407535.1 uncultured Salinivenus sp.
CAATCGCGCCCAGTTTGGCCTGCAACTCGTGCTTCTGTTGCTGAAGAAACTGGCGCTTCGTGCGCATCTGTGTTCTGCTCGACCGGCGTAGATATTCTCGGTACACCTCCGCGTACGTGTTCACGACCGCAGCGGCCTCTCCGGGGTGCGTCGTCTTCACGTTGATCCGGAGGGCAGGCACCTCCTGCGCATCGCGATGAAAGCTTACAGCCCCGAACACAATGGGAGGGAGGGCGGCCTTTCGGCGGGGCGTCCCGTCGCGCTTCCAGAGCAGGCTCGGCCCAGGGGTGGGCGACATGGAGTCCCGCTTTGGGGCGAGGCGGCGGGCCACCTCGCGGGACAGACCCTGCGCGTTGCGCAGAAAGTACAGCTCCCGCCCGACTTGATCCCACGACCGCGTTGCAACGAGCGTCCCCCTTGCGCCCTTCGTCTCCGGCTCACTGAGCAACACAGCGGCATTCGCTTTATACTGCCGAAATTGATTCTGGTAATAGAAATAAGTGGCCCCGCTCACGAGGCAGACGAGCCCGAGAATGGCCCATTTTCCCTTCCACAACACGTGGAGATACGCTCCAATATCGATTGAGGGGCCGCCGGTGGAATCGACATCCGGATAGAGTTGAGCAGCCTCATCGGGCGTCTCCGACGTTCCGTTGGCGGACGACATATGCACTACTGTGTCGTGGTCGGACTGTAAGCGTGAGGGGGACCCCCCCTGTGGGGAGTGGACAATCGTTTCGCTTCCCGTTCTGCTACGCCAAACACCTGTGAGCCAAACGTCCCGCTGTCGTCAATGGTTTTTCCCGTATGCCGATCCATAAGAATGAGCCAGTGGAAGCGTATTCACATATTGGTACCAATCCAGGAGAGAGGGGGGATTGTAGATAGTCCCGAACTCGCGTTCCCGAGAGGATGCCAACGAATCCACAGTCTTTTGCTCAGCAGAGGGGAGGACACATGTCGGATACGCTGAGTCGCGAAAAGAGGGACAACTACTCAAGAATCGATTATGTGCGGTTGCAAGACGACCGATGTGTGGCGTGTGGGACGGTGGCTCCTGCATCGAATACGTGCTTGAGGAGAATCGGGGCGTGTGCAACCGGCGCTGAGAATGGAGAACCAAGTCGGCACATCCGATGGACGGTCATTCTTGTATGCCGTACTACTGACTCTTTTCTTTCAGTTGTCGCGCAAAGACGCACTGGATTGCAGTCAATTGGAGAGTCCCATGGCGTGGTACAAGCAGTTGCACTGGCAGATTATTATCGGGCTGGGGCTGGGCCTTCTGTACGGCATCGTGGCCGCCGGGGCCGGGTGGGGCCAATTTACGAGCGATTGGGTGGCGCCCTTCGGCACCATCTTCCTGAATTTGCTGAAGCTGATCGCCGTCCCGCTGATTCTGGCGTCCCTGGTGGTGGGGGTGGCGTCGCTGGACGACCTCGAAACCCTCTCCCGCATTGGGGGAAAGACGCTCGGCATCTACGTCCTGACCACCACGATTGCCCTCGTCATCGGCCTGGGGCTCGTCAACACCCTGAAGCCCGGGCGCGCCGTCCCGGCCGACATGCGGGCCCAGTTAGAGCAGAAGTACCAGGGCGACATCAAGAAAAATATGCAGGTCGCGGAGGAGGCGAAGGAGCGCGGCCCGCTGCAGCCGCTGGTGGAGATGGTCCCCAGCAACTTCTTCGATGCGGCCTCGGACAACGGCAATATGCTCCAGGTCGTGTTCGTCGCGATTTTCGTGGGGATTGGACTGTTGCTCATTTCGCGAGAAGACGCGGAGCCGTTGCTGTCGTTCTTCCACAGCCTGAATGAACTCATCATCCGGCTCGTGGAGCTCATCATGCGGACGGCGCCGGTCGGCGTCTTTGGGCTGTTGGCGGATGCCATCACGTCCATAGCGGCCGACAGCCCCGCCGACCTCGCAAGTCTGCTCGGAGCGCTGGGGTACTACTGCTTGACCGTGGCCATCGGCCTCGCAATCATGGTCTTTGTCGTGTATCCGATCTTCATTACCCTGTTTACGCCGCTGTCGATCGCCGGCTTTTTCCGCGCCATTGCGCCCGCGCAACTTGTGGCGTTCTCGACGTCGTCGAGCGGCGCGACGCTGCCGGTGACGATGGAGGTGGCGGAGAAAAACCTCGGCGTGTCGGAGGAGGTGTCGTCCTTTGTGCTGCCCCTGGGGGCCACCATCAACATGGACGGCACGGCGCTCTATCAGGCGGTGGCGGCCGTCTTTATTGCTCAGGTGCTGGGGGTTGGATTGGCGTTCTCGCAGCAAGTGACCATCGTCCTCGTCGCCGTCCTGGCATCCATCGGCACGGCGGCGGTGCCGAGCGCGGGCATCGTTATGCTCGTGGTCATTCTGGAGTCGATTGGGGTGCCGAGTGCGGGGATCGCCCTCGTGTTGGGCGTCGACCGGCCGCTCGACATGCTCCGCACCACGAACAACATCACCGGAGACGCCATGGTCGCGTCCGTCATTGCGGAGTCGGAGGGGCAGTTGCAGGTACCCACGGACGGGGGGCACGTGACGATGGCGGACGTGCAGGGCGATGCCGAGGCGTCGGCCTGAGGCAACGGGGCGAAACGATTGCGTCACGACCGGCCTCGTACGGGAAGGGATGGGGAAAAAGAGCCGGTGCGTGTCTGTTGAGAATGCAAAAGCTATACGCCATGTCTGCGTCATGCCATGCCCATTGAGCCGGCCCGCCTGCACTCGCTGAACGACGCGCCGCCTCGGGAGGAGGGACGCTACGTGTTGTACTGGATGCAGCAGTCCCAGCGCGCGTCTCGGAATCCGGCGCTCGAATATGCGATCGACCGCGCCAACGAGGCCGATGTGCCGCCGCTGGTTGTGTTTGGGCTCATGGACGGATATCCGGCGGCCAATCGGCGGCATTATGCATTCATGCTGGAGGGACTGCGGGAGACGCAGGAGCGACTGGCGGACCGTGGCCTCCGGATGGTGGTACGCCGCGGGGGGCCCGCCGAGGTGGCAATCGCATATGCGTCCGACGCGGTGCGTCTGGTGACCGATCGGGGATACCTGCGGCACCAGAAGCAGTGGCGACGGCGGGTGGCGCAGGCGGTCGCCTGTCGCGCAGAGCAGGTGGAGGGCGACGTGGTGGTGCCGGTGGAGACAGCGAGCGACAAGGCCGAGTACGCCGCCCGCACGATCCGCCCGAAGATTCACGAGCACCGGGACCGGTTTCTCGCACTTCCGGACCAACCGTCCGTGAACCGCGCGTCGCTCGGATTGGAGGTTGAAGACGGCCTTTCGCTCGATTCGGTCTCGGCCGTACTGGATCGACTCGACCTCGACGACAGCGTTTCCCCCGTTCGGGGATTGTACCGGGGCGGCACGTCGGAGGCCGAAGACTGCCTCGATGCCTTCTGCGAGGCGCACCTCGGTGGGTACGATGATCACCGGAATCAGGTGCAGTCCAGCGCCGTTTCGCACATGAGCAAGTACCTTCATTTCGGACAGGTGTCGCCCGTACGGGTGGCGCAGCGGATCCAGTCTGCCGACGCGCCCGAGGAGGACGTGGCGTCGTACCTCGAAGAGCTGATCGTCCGGCGGGAGCTTGCGGTCAATCACGTGCACTTCCGTTCGGCGACGTACGACGCATACGAGTGCCTACCGGAGTGGGCGCAGGAGACGCTCGCCGAGCACGCCGACGACGAACGAGAGTACGTCTACAGCCGGTCGGAGCTGGATCGGGGACAGACGCACGATCCGTACTGGAACGCCGCCATGAAGGAGATGCGGGAGACCGGATACATGCACAACTACATGCGCATGTACTGGG
>CAYOWD010000351.1:0-3783 GCA_964407535.1 uncultured Salinivenus sp.
GGTCGATGCGCGGCTTGTAGTAGAAGCCCTCCGTGAACGAGAGGGAGGAGAGCTTCATCAGGTTCTCGTAGCCGGTCTGGTTCTTGGCCAGGAGGACCTGATGGTAGCGCGTGGCGTCGGATTTGTCGTCGATGCCGCTGGGGGTAAGGTAGAACTCGCACCCGATGATGGGCTGTACGTCCGAGTCCTTGGCGGTCGTGTAGAATTCAGGGACCCCGTAGAGATTGCCGTGGTCGGTGATGGCGACGGCTGGGACGTCGCGGCGCTCGGCGCTTTGGATGAGGTTCTCGATGTCGGCGGCGCCGTCGAGGAGCGAGTACTGCGTGTGGCAGTGGAGGTGCGAAACGTCGGGCATAGGCGGGACGGCCTTGATTCGGGAGACGGGGCGACGAGGACGGCACTACTTCACGACGTGCCTTCGACACGAGCGTGCAAGAAAAGGCCTGACGGGATGGGCGTCAATCAAATTGCGTGTGTGGGTGAATTGCGTATGTGGGTGTGGGCGTGTGTGGGTTTGGGAGAAGCAGTGAGCTGCTCTGAAAGTGGTCCATGCCCGAAGCGCGCCCGAGGTGCGATTGCCGTGGTCTGTGCGTGTGGGCATGCGAGGAGAGGAGCCGGGAGAAGAGAGATGGGTGAGGATAGAAGATCGGTCGGGAATGTTGGGCGTGGGAGAGAGGAGGATGGGGGAGAGGCGAGGGTAGAGAGAGGGTTTCAGGGGATGCTCCGTTCTGTGGGGACGTGGAGCGAGGAGAAGGGCGGCAGGCCGAGGGGAGGGGCGCTGAGGGGCGAAGTGGAATCGTACGGAGCGATTTATTCTGCTGGGAGGGGCTATGCACTTGCTCCGGTTTCTCGGGGCTGCCTTGATGCGTGTGTGCGTGTGGGCGTGTGTGCGTCCTTGGCTGGGCGCAGATATGACGTGGAGGGAGAGAGACGGGGGAGCCGTGGAAGGGAGTCGTTGTGGGGGAGGGACGTGCTATTCGGCTGGGAGGGTGTCGAGGGGGCTTGTGACCTCCCGGCCGCTTTGTTCGAGGACGTGGACGTATTTCATGGTGGTGCGCAGGTCCGTGTGGCCCAACAGCTTCTGGATGGTGCGCACGTCGGTGCCGTCCTGAAGGAGGTGGGTGGCGAATGAGTGTCGCAGGGTGTGGCAGGTGGCGCGCGTGTCGAGGCTGGCATCGTCGGCCGCATTTTTTACGGCTCGCTGGACGGCCGAGTCCGAGCGGTGGTGGCGGCGGACGGTTCCGCTTCGCGGATCCTCCGAGAGTTGGGGCGAGGGGAACACGTACTGCCATCGCCACTCGGTGGCTGCGTTCGGATACTTTTCCGCAAGGGCGTTGGGCAGATAGACGCCGCCGACATCGTTAGTCCGGTCTCGTTCAAATTGGACCTTGGTTTCGCGAAGGCGGCGTCGGAGCGGCTCGTAGAGCCGTTCGGGAAGGACGGTCGTCCGATCCTTGTTGCCCTTGCCGTCGCGCACGTGGAGGCGTCCTTGCTTGAAGTCGAGCTCTTTGACGCGGAGGCGGAGCGCTTCGGATAGGCGCAGGCCGCTGCCGTAGAGGAGGTGCGCAATCAGGCGGTTGGGGCCGGGCGGGAGGGCGGCAAAGAGGCGCTGGATCTGGGTGCGCGACAGCACCGTGGGAAGGCGTTCGGGACGGTCGGCCCGATCAAACGGTCCGATGTCGTCGAGCGGGTCGCGGAGCACATGGTCGTAGAGAAACGTGAGGGCGTTGAGGGCCTGGTTTTGCGTCGAGGCGGCCACGTTGCGGTCCGAGGCCAGATGGTGGAGAAACGCCCGCACCTCCTCCGCACCGAGGTGGCGGGGATGGGTGGTGTCGTGAAACTGAACGAAGCGCGTGACCCAGCGGACGTATGCTTTTTCCGTATGGTAGCTGTACTGCCGACGCCGGCAGACCTGTCGCACCTGGTCGAGAAGTTTAGACGAGTTGGAGGCGGAGTTGGACACAGACGGAGGAGAGACAGTCGGGAGGTGAACAGTGCGTATAGGGTAGAAATAAGGTTGCTGGTATTGAATATGTCAAGCAGGTAAATATATTTTGCAAGTCAAATCGGATTGACATATTCCCAGGCGTCCTGCGCAACTCCCTGTACTGACAGGTCATTCTGAGGTGAGGGGGCCGATATGTCGAGGGCTGCAATATAAATACAGGTTATACAGTCCAAATACAGTCCAAACCTTTTGCTTTGCATACGAGTTGAACCCCGAAAGCCCTTTTCGTATTCGTCCAGCTAGCCGCTATGCTTCGAACCTACGAAGGCATTCTTCAGGGCGACCGTGTTCGGTGGGCCGGAGAGGAGGCCCCTGTTACTGATCGACCTCTCCGCGTGCACGTGACCGTGCTTGACGAGGAACCAGACCCGAAAGAGCGAGGCCGGAAAATGGCCGACGCGCTTTCGAAATTAGCGGACGCCGGCGCATTTGACGAGATTGACGATCCGGGGACCTGGCAGCGGGAGGTTCGTCGTGAGCGTTCGCTTCCCGGTCGAGACCGCTAAGCCCGATGCTTCTCGACAGTAATTTGATTATTTACGCCGCGCGACCGGAGCATGAGGGGCTTCGTGATCTCATTGTACAGGAGGTGCCTTCCGTGTCGGTGGTCAGCAAAGTGGAGACGCTGGGATACCCCGAACTGAGTACACAAGAGAATCGGTTTCTGGAGGAGTTTTTTGAGGCGGCAAAGGTGCTTCCGGTGTCGGAATCCGTTGTTACAGAAGCGATTCGACTTCGCCAGCAACGCAGTATATCCCTCGGCGACGCCCTTATCGCCGGCACTGCACTCAGTCACGGCATGTCACTGGCAACCCACAATACGAGCGACTTTGAGTGGATTGAAACCTTGGAAGTCACCGATCCGGTTGCCGACACGTCATGAAAGCAGACAGTATAACCTGCGCTACAGCTGAAAATGGGCCGGTGCCGTTTTCAGCCGAGGTGGGCCAAGCGGTTGCGGCTTCGCAGGGCCCAGAGTGGCGAGGCCGACGAATGGAAGCCTCGTTGTCCGAAGTTGTTCTACCGCTCCAAGTTTTTGCGGGACGTTTTCCCGCCCATTTCAGCTGATCTTTGTCGTTATGCTGCGGATACCGGTTTTGGAACTGTAAAGCTGCTCCGAGCGTGGCACTCCCAACGCTGCAGTCCAGAATCATGTCCCCTGCATTATGACTCAACTGCTGGAGAAGGCATTTGAGAAAGCGTCTAAGCTCCCGGAGGACGAACAGGATGACTTTGCGGCCTTTATTCTGGAGGAACTTGAATCTGAGCGTCGATGGGAGGCGGCCTTCAGTCAGTCGCAGAACGAGCTCGAACGACTGGCCGAAGAGGCGCTGGAAGAGCACGACGCCGGCGACACGGAAAAGCTTGATCGAAGTCAGCTGTGACATCTCGAACCACGTCTCGATTTTGGGACGCATACGCCGACTTACCGGAGAGGGTGAAGCGCCGCGCCCGGAAGGCCTATGAGCTGTTTGAGGAGAATCCGCGTCATCCGAGCCTCCGGTTCAAAAAGGTGCATGTAAGCCGCCCAATCTATTCGGTTCGCATTACGAGGGATTATCGGGCCGTTGGGATTCAGAAAGGCGAGTCGATCATTTGGTTTTGGATCGGTTCCCACGAAGATTATAATCGACTTCTCGACCGGCTTTAGCATTCGCAGCATAACACGGTCGCTACAGCTGAAAATGGGCTGGTGCCGCTATGGATCGAAGTCAGCCGATCGGTTCCGCCTCCGTTGCTTGGGAGTGGCGACGCCGGCGAATGGACACTTCGAC
>CAYOWD010000352.1:0-3772 GCA_964407535.1 uncultured Salinivenus sp.
ATCTGACAGGTCTACGGAGAACGGGTCTACAAATGACTCAGTGGAGCCGGGAAACTGCCTTCGTACGTCGTTCCTCACATTTGGGAGGGGACCGAGACCTGTCAGATCTTTCGGGGATTGCGATCACCGGAGTGCGATACCACCTGACAAACATCCGGCGTCTGATCTCAAGAACGCACATAGATTGCCTCTTTCCGGGCGGTCGTTTCTTCAAGGCCGGAAGGGTTCTCTTTCGGTTCTCGGAAGCACCCCGAAAAAGATACTTTGTTCGGTAACTAATCTCGTAAAGTCACACAGATTATCTCGACCGAGATCGGTGGAAACGTATTCGCGGATCGGTATCGATGTCACATTGCCAAGGCCGAAGCAGGCATGTCCACCTTTGCCGACATTGCGGAGCCCTTCCGGGCCGCGGGACCGGACCTGCGGCTTGAACTCATGCGCGACTACGCCGGGCAGCTTCCCCCGCTTCCCGAGGCGTATGCGGAGATGCGGGATGCGGGCCTCGGAGCGGTGCCGGAGTGTCGCTCGGCCGTTTTTTTGCATGTTGCCCTTAAGGAGGGCCGGATGCAGATTCAGGCCGATGCGCCGCGGGCAGCCGCCACGGCCCGGGCGTTCCTCGCCGTGCTCCGGAAGGCCTTCCACGAGGCGCGACCGGCTGCGGTGGCGACCGCCCCGGCCGATCCGCTTCGCGCGATGGGGCTGGTCGATCAGTTGGGACGGCAGCGCATCCGGGGCCTTCGGGCCATGTATCGGCGCGTGCGGCAGACGGCGAAAGACGCGAGCGAACCAACGTAGGCGGTTGGCAGAGGTCGTGCCGGGCTGCGAGAGACATCGAACGATTCGGTCCCGAGCCGAAAGTGTTTTTCCGGATCGATTGATTGCTTTCTTCTTCGGGACGATTGCATCTTGCGCTGTGCTGAGCACAGGAGCGCGCTGGAGTACAGCATGTCGTGCTTTCACGCATCCACGCCTCCGTTCAGGTCGGACAGATTGATTGGTGAACAGCAAACGTGTGTCCGCTTTGCCCGGATGTATTCCAGTATGCGACCGCCCTGCCTCTTTTTTAAGCGCTTTGCCCTCCATGCGTCTCGTTCTCCTTTTGTGTGGGTTGCTTTCTCTTCCATTGGGGGCGACGGCCCAGGATTACCGCATCGAGCAGATGAAAGACAACGTCTACCGTGTGACGGCGGGGCACTACCGGTCGGTGTTCATGGTGACGGAGGAGGGGCTTTTCCTGACGGATCCGATCAGCGAGGAGGCGGCGACCTGGCTTCGGGCCGAGCTGACGACACGGTTTGACGTGCCGATTCGGTATCTCGCCTACAGCCACAACCACGTCGACCACACGATGGGGGGAAACGTGCTGGACGGGGAGGGCGTGACGGTGATTGCCCACGAAGACGCGGCGTCGGACCTGCGCCGGACGCGCGTGCCCACGGCGCTCCCGGAGGTCACCGTCCGCGACGAAACGACCGTCACGCTCGTGGACAGCCGGGTTGAACTGCGGCACTACGGGTCCAACAACGGGCGCGGGTCGGTGAGCATGCGGTTTCTGCCCGCGAACGTGCTTTTTGTGGTGGACTGGATTGTGCTGGGCCGGATGCCCTACAAAGATCTGCCCGGATATGACATCCACGGCATGATCGAATCGACACGCGCGGTGCTGGAGGGACCGGATTTTGACCTGTTTATCGGGGGCCACGCCGAAGCCGGGACGCATGCAGATGTGGAGCGCTATCTCGCCTACCTGGAAGATCTGTACGCCGCGGTGCGCGACGGGATGCTCGCGGGCAAGACAAAAGAGCAGCTGCAGGACCACATTCGCCTTCCGAAATACAGCGACCTCCGCATGTACGAAGAGTGGCTGCCGATGAATGTGGCCGGCGTGTACGACACGCTCGTAGACATATCGTACTTCAATCAGCGCTCGGACCTCGATACCGAGTTTTAACGCGAGTGGGGGAACGGTCCCTTAACGCTCAATCCGATATTGGACACGTCATTTGGGAGAGGGCACCGTCACGAAGCGAATGGTCGGTTGCCGGCGTCAGAGGCGAGGGGAACTCGGACAGTTTCTTGATAGAAGCGGAACATACGGCCGTCCCGAAGTCGACATGGAAAGCCGGAGACGCGGCAATGACGCGATGGATGGCGTTGAACTGCGGATTCCCTTCAAGTGATACCAAATCCACTTATACCGAATCCGCTTACAAAGTTCGGGGTTGCAGAGGTGTTGGCATGAACGCAAGCTTATGGCTCTCACGCACATACCCACATACCCCAACGGAGCACTAGTAGGACTCGAACGAGTTCGGCTGCGGAGTTGGTATAATACATGATGTACGCTCTTCAAACGAGTCGTTCCTCCGAATGCCATGGCCCAATTGACTGTAGGAATCGACGACGACCTCAAAGACCACCTCCAGAATTTGGCGCGGCAGGAAGGCAAAACCACCAGCGATGTCGTGCGCGGCCTCGTCCGGCGCTACGTCCAGGATCGGGATCGGGGCGCCGCGCTTCGATCCCTCTGGGATCGGATGCAACACAAGGCAGAGGAGGCCGGGGCCAGTCCGGGAGATGTGGATCAGGCAATTCGAGCGGTGCGTGAGGAGAGTCGGCCCGGAGCCTCGCCGGCGGAGGACCAACAGTCGTTGTTGACACGAACGTGTTTGTATCGTCAGTCTTCGGCGAACTTCCTCGACAGGTCATTCAGCTTTGGTTCGACGGCCGTATCACGCTTTGTCTCTCCGAGACGATCGTGACGGAATCCCAGCGGGTGCTTCGGGACATTGGTGCAGTTAGTGAGGCGGAAGAGCGCGTCCTCATCGAGGCCTTTGCTCCGGGGGACGGAGTTCTGTACGTCAATGATCCACCTTCGATCAAGGAAGCAAGCGCCGACCCAGACGATGATACTGATCCGTGCACAGGTAGGTAAACTTTCTCTTTCGTTTGGTAAAGACCGTGGTATGCTAATAGTCGGAATCATCTTTAGGAACCCATTCACGTATCAGTAAATTCCTCGAATGCGCTCTGGAGTTGGAGGCGGGGTGTGTCGTGTCCGGCGACTCGGATCTGCTAGAGCTCGGATCCTATGTGGGAATCCCAATTCGTGCGCCTCGGGAACTGCTGGAGCAGATCGGGGAACTGCCCCGCGGGTACGTTCAGGTTTTCGGTCTTCGAAGGACGACCCGCAGCTCCCGACACCCGCTTTGAGTCTAGATTGTCGACCGTTTTGGGTCTTGAGCCGAGTCCGAATTTTAGCAACCCATAAGCCCGACATCTGGAACGAGCATCGACGTCCGCGGGCCCTTTCCACTGTCTCGCGAGGTAGACCTGAAGCAACACGTTCTGGGGCCGACTCACCGCAGGACGCCCCGCCTCGCCATTGCGCGGGAGAAGAAAAAAGGACCCCTTGGTGGCCCAGATCACGACAGAAAAGAAAACCGCCGAGTTCCACTCAGCCGACTCGTTCTACTCACTGGAAGAGCCCAAAGAACCCAATCGAGAGGCCGCTAGCTGGTATCGGAGGTTCTGACTCTGCTCCCTATATCGGGAGGTTCGCCTTTGCTTCAACCTGCATTCGGGTTGAAGAACCGAGCTCGACAGGTCCGTATCCTACGGTTGCTCCAATCACCGGATCGGTCCAGATTTGCACTTTTCCTGTCGGCGGGCCTCCGCCAAGAATCCCAGTGTAGACACCAGGGCTGGGTCCTCTACTGAGCCGTGCATAGGCAGCTAAAGATCGAGACCCTCCAAGCCGAGACCTGCC
>CAYOWD010000353.1:0-3755 GCA_964407535.1 uncultured Salinivenus sp.
TTTGCGCCTGTTCTGATATTTCTACAACCCTGAACTTTGCAGGCGGGTTTGGTATTAAGCAGACATTTCAGTCTGGAAGCGGTTTCACGCTAAAAACTCGGGCGAGGCGGAGAGATTCCCCGACGTATGCTGATTAATGATGATGGACAGCGCCGGGGTGGGGCAACTCCGCGAGTACCGTAGGGAGGGAGAGAATGGGACTATTTACGCGGGGAGTGTTGGAGCATGGGAGAAGGGAAGGCAGGCGGGCCGCCTGTCAGTGGGACGTTTGGGTCGGATTGTAGGCGGTGTTGGCGTCGGCCAGGTCGGGATAGGCGTGCCACCAGGGCGGCCGTTCGGGCTGCTCCGGCGAATCGGGGGCGGGCGGGCTGCGGAGCACGTTGGTGCCGCAGTGGACGCCGCCGCCTCCGGAGTGATAGAACCAGGCATCGACGAAGTGCACCGTGCGTCCAGCGCGTCCGAGCACCGATTGGGTGTAGGCCTTGACGACGTCGACGGTGTCTTCCGGAATGAGGAGGCGGTGCCACTGGTCGGCCAATCGGCCCCGGTCGTCAATGAGGGAGACCAGCTCGGGGTTGGCCTCGAGGATGGTCTCCTTGGTATGGTGAACGGCCTGCTGGAGGTCTTCCCGAAGGGTGTCGATGGGCCGATTCTGTCTGATGACGTTGATCATCTGTTCGCGTTCGTCCGGCGTGAGGAAGACCCGGCTGCCCCGGCCGTCGGGCTTCACGCGGGTGAAAAACAGGGCCAGTGTTTGGATCTTCAGGAAGGGCCACGCCCAAAACTGAAAGCCCCGTTTCCCGTCTTTCTGGTCCTGAGGGAGCTGCACCGTTGTCGTCTGCCGATGTTTGTCCAGCACGGAGCGAACGACCTTGCGGGCCTCGGGACGGGGAAGACGCGGGCCGCAGGGATCGGCCACAAGCAGGTGCGTGTCCTGTTCGGTATTGAGCACCTGCATGTTGACGACGTTGGGGGTGCGGGCTTCGGCAAGTTTCTCGCCCCAGGGAGCGCCGTTGCGGGTCGGGAGGGATTCGGAGAAGTACACCGGAAGCGGGAGAACGTCGGTCCTGCGATTCAGCCCGGTACAGTGGCAGAGCCGGTGTTCGATGGGATCCAGAAGCTGGGTGCAAATCGTCTGATTGGTTTGGTACTCCTCCCGGTAAAGCGTCTCGATGCTCGTCTCGTCGTAGCTGCCGGCGAGAATATGCTCGGGATCGCCGAGCGTGCCGCGTTGCTGGTTCAGTTCCCTGGCATACGCTTCGGGGTAGCGATCGTCCCCGTTCTCTACGCGTTTCGAATCAAAGAAGCGGTCCAGGTATCGATAGTGCGCTCGGTGCCGTCCCCGATGAAGATGGGTACGTCCGTTGCGCACGGCGATCCGTTGCGTTTCCTTCAGGAGGGTGTTCATGACGTCGGGCCGGGCCATGGCGAGCTTCGGGCCGTCGGCGCCCGGCACGAACGTCATGATCTCGTCCACGTGGCCCACCGCTAGCCACGACGTGTCGATGGGGACGATCGGCTGGACCTGCTGTGACTGCAGGAAGGTGCGGGTCTCTGCGTGGACAGTGCCGGTTTCAGGGTCCCCCATTGTTTCGGTGCGGTGCGGGTTGTGGCAGTCGCCGAGGATGATCTTGCCGTGAGGGGCGGGCGGATGCTTGGGGACGGGCGGGCCGGCCCGGTAGTCTCCCGTGGCCGTTGTGTTCGTTCTCACCGGCGGGGAGACCGCGATGTTGCCGCCGGAGTTGGTTGGATCTTGCGCTTCGGCGCTCCATTCAGCAATGCCGTTGAAGACGAATACCCTGTCTTCCGGGTGCTGCATCTCTCGTTTCACGAAGCTCCTGAGATGAAGGGAGCGCTTGCAGTGCAAGACGACGTTGAGGGTCCGGTTGCCCGGGGCGCTGCAGTAGCCGATTGCCATCTGGTCCTGGATCCAGGAATCCGGATAGGTGTTGCCGTTGATGATATACATCTTGTTCGGACTCAGCACGGGCTGGGGCCGCTCGTCCTCTTCGTTGAGGTCCTGAGTCGCCACGTCGCCGTTGTCGACCGCCGCTCTACGCTCTTCGGGCGTGCTCGTGGGGAGGAGGCAGTCGAAATCGCGGTTGAAGTCGCCGGGCGCCCCGAAGGCCGTCCAGCAGGCCTCCATGATTTCATACAAGGCATTGTGATTGTGCGGCATGGCGACGACGTGGAGGCGACGGGCGGGTTCCAGGTTGCTTTGGAGCAGCAACGGGGCGATCTGAAAGAGCGCCAGGTCGTTGGGCTGCCACCATGAGGAGCCCTCGGGCGGTCGGTGCTGGAGGCGGACCCAGACCTCGCCGGGGTGGAGTTCATTGTAGGGCGAGTCGGGCGGGGCCGTCGGCGGCTGGGAGCGGTCGACAGGGCTGGGCCTGCGGGGATCGCCGGCTAGCGTGACGGCACACATCCGGAGGTCTTCCCCGGTCCAGCCGGCGGGAACGGCGATCTGCTCGTGGTCCGAGTCGGGACCGAGCACACGCCGCCACGTCTCCTCCACGCGTCTGTGTCCGAGCACGCGACGTTGGTCGGCGTCGTGTTCGAATTGAAGCCGGAGGGTGTCGTTCTGCTGAGGCCTCGGTTCCAGGGGGCGGATGTGAACCGGCATTCGGCAGTCACGAGGGATATTTTTCTCCCCTAAGACCGGCAGCAGGATTCGGCCGGTCCGCTCGTCCCGGACGGCCCGCGCCTGCTCGTACGGCGGACGGCCGGGCTCGGCGTCTTCGAGGGTGACCCGGTTCGTGTGGTCGAAGTCACTTCGGATTTCGGCCCTGCGGTCGATGCGCACGAACGCGTGGGGGGTATCCGTGTGCAGGCCCGAGAACGAGGCGGAGCCGGAGGGGGCGTCTTCCATATCGGGGGGGGGCGACGGGATACGAATTCCAATCGGAGCGGTCGGGCGTCCTACGAATCTCGGTTGGCGATAACCAGACATCACGATGCGGAAACGGGATCAGAAGAGGGCATTGTAGACCGTATCTTTCGGATCGTAGTCGGTGTTGGCGGTAGCGATGTCGGGATAAGACTGTCACCAGGGCGGCCGTTTGGGCTGCTTCGGCGAATCGGTGGCAGGCGGCGTGCGGAGCACGTTGGTCGCGCAGTGCACGTCCCCCTGGACGCTGTGATAGAACCAGTCATCGACAAAGGGGACCGTGCGCCCAGCCCGTCCGAGCACCGATTTGGTGTAGGCTTCGACGATATCGACGGAGTCTTCCGGAATAAAGAGCGGTGCCATTCGGAGAACAGATTCAGGTCGAGAGGGAGGTTGTTGGCGTTACTGATCCGTGCACAGGTAGGTACACGTTCTCTTTCGTTTGTGGAGATCCTGGAGATCTTTGTAAGGTTATGAGATTAACCGCGGGACGCTGGTTCTCTCTTTGTGAGTTCCTTCTCCCTTCGGGAGTAGGTGTGCGTTTTTGGCTGGATCCAAAAACGCACAAAAAGATCACGGCAGGCGAAGAAACGACCTGAACATTCCCTACACTCCATTGAAATTTCTCAAACTCACTGGCGTTCAGACATGAGAAATTTCGGACATTTCGCTTCGGGAATGCTCCGGGCGGTCGTTTCTTCGAGGCCGGGGGCTTTCTGCCATTCCTTCGAAGCATCTCTCGTATAGCTGGTGTCCAGTGATTAATCTCAAAAAGGCACATTGATCTCCTTTCTCCTCTCTCCTGGAAATCTCTGTGCGATTATGAGATTGTCCGCAGGACAACAACAATCTTTCGACACCGTGTAGT
>CAYOWD010000354.1:0-803 GCA_964407535.1 uncultured Salinivenus sp.
AACCGTGACAACATCTCCGGTTCTCAGTCAGGCGCTACAGCCCGAGCAGTTGGACCGCCTAAGGACCGAAACGGAGGGCCTCGCTGAACTGAGAAGCACGATCGATTCGGCCCGCACGGCACTGAAGAGCATTCAATTCGCTTCGCCTGAAGAAAATGATTGGTGGCTGTCGGTAGCGGGAAAAGGGAAGCAGCGTGTCAATATGACTGCAGATGCAGAAGCAACGATCGAGCGTGCCGGTCGTGTACGGAAGGTAAAGTTGGAGGCTGTGAGTGCAGAACTGAGGAATGCGGCGAAGCGACAGGAGAAGGCGACGAAGACCCTCAAAAACGAACTGCAGGAGCTTGAGCAGCAATTGAAGCAAGGAACGACGGAACTGGCTGGGATGGGGATGGGATGGATCCCGATTGGAGGCGATATCGGAGGTTTCGTGCGTCATTTTCCGCTCTTGTTGGGCTTGCTCCTGGCTGTTGTGATTGCCTGGCCCACCTATCGGCGAATCGTCCTCGTACGAGCGATTCGTCTGCTTTCCTCCGAGGAGGAAGGCGAAGGCCCCCGTCGCATACTGTGGCAGGAGTATGGCCCCCCGGCTGCCGCATGGGGAGGGCCTTTGTTGGCGGGGGCGCTGGTCGGGTATGGATGGATCGGGTTGGCGACCGTTACTGCTGCGGGATCGCCGCTGGAGGGCGTATGGGGCGCGGGGACCTCGGGGGTTGGCGGGGGCGTGGCCGTTACGGTTGCCCTTGCCTACCGGATTTATGCTCTCCGGCGCGTCCAGGACCTGAACTCGCACGACGCAGACC
>CAYOWD010000354.1:813-3320 GCA_964407535.1 uncultured Salinivenus sp.
TGCATTCAGCGAAACGGTCGGGGATCTCTTCGCACACGGCATCGGTCTCTCCCTGGCTATATAGAGCGTCCACGAGGAGGTTGTAAGTGGATCCGAATGGCAGATCGACCCCGATTGTCGACTCGGGGACGAGCATGCGGAGAGTCGGTCCCAAGACGGCACAGGCCCTGAACTGTGATCCGCGCATTGTTTTGGACGAGTAGACCGTCCAGAAAGAATAATCGCGCTCGCAAGGGAGGTACCGGAAACGGGGAAGCGGAGCCTATGGAAGGCTTTGTTTTGCCCCCGTTGGGAGGGAATTGGGCACAGCGGGAGGGGAACGGCTATCGGGTGCGCGGATATCGGTTCATGCAGTGTGTTGTTGAAATCGCTTGTACATTTTCCGCCGTCGGACCGGGGATACGGGGGGACCCGTAGAACACATTGGTAAGCGTCGAGAAAAAAGCAGACCACGCTGCGGGAATGGGGGCGCCGACTTTTTTCATCTGCCCAACCACTGATATGATAAAACCGCCTCAGAGGGCCGCCCGTATTCACCGTGTCGTCGTGTCCGTTCTCGTCGGGATTCTGGGGTGGGGGCTACTTGGAATAGGAGGATGGGCACAGACGCCGCTCTCGCCGGGATCGTCGTTGCCGTCCGTCGAGTCGTCTTTGAAACGCCCGGACGGATCCACCGTTGCGCCTCAGTCCCTGTTCGGAAAAACGGGCACGGTGGTGTTGTTTTGGAGCAATCAGTGTCCGTGGGTGGATCGGTACGAGAAGCGGGTGAAAGACCTGGTCTCCGACGTGCACGGGGACGGAATTCAGGTCGTCCGGGTCAATTCGAACAAAGGGGAACAGGTGAGTCCGGCGCAGGCCGAGAAGAAAAGCTATGCAGCCCCCTACGTACGAGACCCGAACGCCACCCTGGCCCAGGCGCTCGGGGCCAGCCGCACGCCGGAAGCGTTTGTGTTCGACCAGAGCCGCACGCTGGTATACACCGGGGCGATCGACGACAATCCCAGTGGGGCCGAGCAGGTCGACACCCCGTATCTTCGAAAGGCGGTGGAGGCCCTCCAGGCTGGGACGGAGGTGCCGGAGCAAAAAACGAAGGCGTTCGGGTGCGTGCTCAAACAGCCCAAGTAGCACGTGTGTGAGTGTGGGCGTGTGCGTGTATGCGCGTGACGCACGAGTACGCCGATGCACTCGTGCGTTGGCGCGCTAGCGCGTATGGGCCAAGTGCTTGCATCCATGCTTTTATATCAAATCCGCCTACAGCGTTAGGGGTCGCAGAAATATTGGTATAGGCGCAAGCGAATGGGCATCAAGTACATACCTTTCAGAGTCTGTTTGGTGAGCGGATGGTGAGCCGAGACACAGTGGGCGAAGTGCAAAAAGGTGCCCAAATAAGCCTTGTAGTGGAACTACCAGGCGCATGCAGAAGCCTTTTTGCACGAGAGCCACGAAGTCGCAGGCCCAGAGGTCTCGCCAAACAGACTCTCACACCTACACACTTACAAACCCGAACCCTTCAACCGCATTCGGTATTACATCCGCACCCCCGAACTTTGTAACCGGATTTGGTGGAAGGGCAGAGATCACGGCACCACGCCGTTGCGCAGCGCCTTCATCCAGTCTCATCCGGAGAACCGGGGGGAGGCGCTTCCAATCGTCCCGTTCGAGCGTTAACGTGCGATTGCTGTGGGGAGAAACAATCGATTCCATTCTCTACTTTCGTTATTGCAAGAAAAATGAGTTCTACTTCAACTCGCATTGAGGCCCTTGCCGATACCACCGCCGACTGGCGCGACGCCGAGTATTCGCCGCGCGCGTCCGCCGTTAACGAAACTCTTGAGGCCCCGAATCGCTGGACGGAGCAGGCGCTGGAGCACGCGCTGGATCGGTGGATGCAGCGTCTGACGGTGGAGGCCCTGGAGCGGTGGGTGGGCACCGAGGACGTCCCGTCGACGGAGCCGACCGTCGGGGTGCTGCACGGGGAGAAAGAGCCCGTGGCGGGACTGCGCGATGCGGTGGCCGCGTGGGTCCTCGGGTACGAGTACGTGGGCGCCGTGCCGGACTCGTCCCCGTCACTCCTCCCGGCGTTTGCCGACGATGTGCGAGAGCGTCTCCCGGAGACTGCGATCACATTTGCGTCCATTGAGGACACCCTTGCCCGGGCCGATGCCGTGGTGGCCGATCCGCTCGATCGGGTTGACGAGTCGATTGCGGCGCTCTGTGAACACAATAACCTTCCGCCTGCGTGCCGGCACATCCGGTCGCCGCAGTACAGCGTCGGGCTCGTGGACGGGCACGAGTCGGACGACGAAATGGGGCGTCTTGCGGAAGATATGCTGTTGTTTGAAGGCAGAGGGCGGCGTCGGCTGGCGATCCTATGGGCGCCGGAGGAGCATTCGCCGGACCTCTACCTGGAGGCGATGGCCGGATTCCGGGGCCTGTTTCCGGCGCACGAGGAGACGCCCGGGAGCCTACAGATGCAACAGGCCTTCCTCGACGCGCAGGATCAGCCC
>CAYOWD010000354.1:3330-3741 GCA_964407535.1 uncultured Salinivenus sp.
GTTGAGGTGGCCGAGCGCACACACCGCGTGACATACGAGGACCTCGACGCCGTGGACCAGTGGTGGCAGGCCCATCAGGATGAGGTGTACGCTGTCATCGCCCGGCCCCACCTGCACGACCAGTGTCCGGACGAATGGCCGCTCCGCACGCCGGGCGGCGTACACATTCCGCCCCTCGACGATGACGAAGGCCGGGCGGCGGTGTCGTTTCTCCGGGAGGTGGCGGCGCCCGGAGAGCAGGGGGCAGGGTGACGGTCGGATCGACGGTCGACCCGACGGGCATTCGGTTTTCTGCCGATCCGCGCTGGTGGATCTGAGCGCTCCGTTGGTATTGTACCAAATCCGCCTACAAAGTTTAGGCGAGCAGAGATGTTGAGTATGAGCGCAAACGGATGGGCATCAAGTAGATAC
>CAYOWD010000355.1:0-3737 GCA_964407535.1 uncultured Salinivenus sp.
CGACCTCGGCCGTCGGCCAGTCCCCCACATGAATCGGGAGCGCGAGCTTTCGCTTCGCCTCCCCGCCCGGCGTCGGCGTCAGTTCCGTCTCCGCCCTCGCCCAGTTCTCGTCCTTCGCGTGCTTGGCCAGGGACCCTCCGTCTGGCATGTGCAACGTCTCCCCCGAAGTGCACACGCGATACCGGATGCTGCCCTCCGACTGGACGTAGTGGACTGCGCACTGGACCGGAACGGCTGTTTCCGTTGTCCCTGTTGCTGTCGGAATCACTCTCGCGTTTACCATAAACGTCCCCTGACTCTTCGGCACGTACTCCGGAATGATCGACAGGTAGAGGCGCTCGGGCGAGCCGCCGCCCGTCCAGTCGTGATGTGTGAGCAGCGGCTTCGGCGGCACGCCCACCGCCGTCGGGAACGTGAACGCCTTCTCCACAAACTGTTTCGTCTCCTCCTCCACCGACTCGGTCGGCGGAGCCGCGGCGTCCTCGTCGTTGCCCGCCCCCGCCAGCTTGATGAGGGCATTCCGGGCCTCGAAGCTGCCGTAGTATTCTTTTCCCCACTCGCTTTTCTGCGGCAACCAGCCGGTCCAATCGCCATCGTTCATCGGCCCCACCTCGTACCAGGACTGCCCCTCGTCGGATGCCCACTTGCCCAGCGGATCGCTTGCGACCGCGTCCTCCACATTGCCCCATTGGTCGTACCAGTCCAATCCGTACCCCAGACCGATCATCGCGGCCCCGCCGAGCGCCGCGGACACGCCCACGGTCCCGGTAAAGAAGCCGCCCACGAGAATACCGCCCACGCCCGACGCCACCGCCCCCACGGCGCCCGCATAGTTGGGATCCTGCACCTTCTGGAGGCCCTCCTCCCGAGAATGCATCAGTGCCGCACTGACATTCCAGCCAATCTCGACCGCGTCGAGATACGGCCCGGCCTTCATCAGCGTCTTCCCGACGGCTGGCAGCTCCGCGTCGGTCGCCTGATCGGCCAGGCCCGCCCCGTCGGCCAGCAGCCGGGCAAACGCCAGTCCGTCCTTGGCCTTCATGCGCCCCTCCTCAATGTGGTCGTAAAGCGTAGCTCCGCTAATGAGCACGTTTATAACGTCGATAGCGGTTCCAGTCCGCTGCACGTCCGTCGGGGTAATTCCGATGTCCCGGGCGGCCTTTCCGATCGCATCGCCGATGCCCTGGGTCTTCTCCTTCACGATGCGCCACTTTTTCCGAATCGTGTCGGGCTCGTGATCGAGGCCCTTGACATCCACCTGCTTGAGACCAATGACTCGCGAGCCGTTCAGCGTGAGGCGCCCGTTCTCTTCGCTGATCGTTACGCTCTCCCCATCGCCCTGCGCGAGGAGCCCGCCGAACAGTTTGATGCCCGTTTTAGAGGCCCTCGCGTCGCCGCTCGAATCCAGGGCCTTGCTTCCCGCCGAGATGACGGCGGGGCCCGCCCCCATCACCAGCCGATTCAGCGTCTTCGTCGAATTTCTGGCAACGGTAAAGAGGGCCTTGAAGCGCGGATCCTCCACAAGCAGCGGATCTTGCTCGGGGTCCTCTTCTTCACTCAGCCCCTCCGTGTTGGCAATCTTCTGGAGCGCCTCCTCGACACTGCCCACCGACTCCAGAAATTGGAACGCCCACGTGCTCATCTGCCCACCGCCCCCGACCCCGGCCAGCGCGGCGTGCACGTCCACGATCTGATCGGCCGCCGCCTGAGCAGCCTCCGGCCCCTTGGGATGCTGAACGGCGTCGTACAGCAGGTCGCGAAAGAGCGGCGACACCAGTACGGCGCGGACCGCCTCCACCGCCCGGGTGCGCCGCCGCTTCAGGTAGGCGCGCTGGGCCCGCAGCCCGTAGGTGACGTGGCCCAGCAGGCCGCCTTCCTCCCAGCCCCAGTCGAGCCAGTAGCTGTTGTCGGGCGGGTCCCCAAAGCTGTTCTCGTGGGCCTTGTCGTCCCGGAACGCCGGATGCGACAGAAACTCCCGTTCGCCCCAGTCCAGGAGATTCTTGAGGTCCTCGTCCGGCAGCGACTCGTGCTTCCCGACATCCTCCTGCTTCTTGAGCCCCCCCTGCAGGTGGGTGCGCCCGTGCTCCTTGGTAAAGCAGGTGTCTCCGACCAGTCCGGTCAGCTCGGCGGTGCCTCGTGCCTTCTTTTCCCATGCCTCCAAGCGCTTCTTGGCGTCTTGCGCCCGGCCGAACCGGTACTGCGCCGCCGCCAGGGGATTGGGCAGGTACACGACCGCCCCCTTTGCGCTGCCGGGCGCCTTCCCCGGCGCATCGGCGGGCGTGAGCTGCCCGTAGGTCGGCAGGTCGCTAATCGGAAGCGCCATGTAGCTAAAGCCCGGCCGCTCCTTCGGGCGCTTGTCCGACTCCAGGGTTCGGGCCAGCACCTCCACCTGCTGCCGAAGCCGCTGCCTCGTGGGCGGGACCATCGACATGCGCACAAACAGCGTCCCGCCCGGAGCCGCCGGCAACAGCACATCCGCCTGCGGGTCGCCTTTTACGGCCGCGCAGTCCCCGTCCCCGAACGCCGCGTACTTGTATTTGCCGCTATCGGTGACCTTGTACGTCGCCAGGAGCTGCGTTTGCGCCGACCCGGTCGGCCCCTCCTGCGCGCCGTCCGGCACCGCCTCCTCATCGTCCCAGCGCCGCAGCACGGTGATCCAGCGAGGCCCCGTGGGCGGCACAGAGTCATCAATGAGGTCCCCCTTTCCCTCCGACGACTCGCTACCCGACTGGTCCGTCATGAGATCGGCGCTATCCCGCACCGGCATCGGGCTGCGGGCATAGGTGAACGTCCCCTCCGGCACCTCCCCGAGAAACGGCGGCGTGCTGTCGGGCACATCGCTCTTCTCTTCCCAGACCGACTCCGGGGTCCAGGAATCCTCAAACACGTCCGCGTCCCGGTCCGGCAGGTTGAGCCGCTGGGCCTCGTAGAACCGGGTAAGCATAAACGTAACGAGCGGTTCCGGCCGATCGTCGGGGTCGTGCTCCCACACCGCTTCGGCTGGGCGGTCCCGACACAAAAGGACTTCCCGCTCTTTCGAGTTGTCGGGCCGCCAGGCGAGTTCGTAGTTGGGGTAGTCGAAGTCCCACTCCCCGGTGCCCTCGTTTTTGAGCGTAAAGTCGAGGGTGTAGAGGTGTTCGCTGTCGGGACTGGGACTCGCCTCCGTTACGGGAAGCTTCTTCCAGTAGGTACAGTTCTCTTTCGTCTTCTCCTCGGGCTCAGTGGAGCGGAGCACCAGCGCGTCCGGGCCGTCCGGCGCCTGCGTAGCGTAGATCTGAACCCGCGCCCGGGCCCCGACCGACTGGATTTTATGCTCGTAGCAGGTGGACAGGAGCAGGGAGCACTCGCTCGAAAGAATCGTGTTCTCGGCCGTTTCCTTTGAGTTGGGCATACGTACAGCAGGAGTTGAAGAGACATAAGATCATTGAAGTGAACGTGCTGACGTGAAAGCGCCTCGTTTTGAGGGCGTCGCTACAGCGTCGATCGGTCGGGAAAGTCAAGGTCGCAAGGCCCGGGGGGGAGGTCCTCTTCCTTCAGTTTCCCGTTGCCGTCAAGCGTCCCGCTCCGCACCTCGCCGCTGGGAAGCCCCAGCAGGTAGCGCTCTCGGTCGTGCGGGTTGCCCTCCTCATCGGTGAACGTAAGCTCCAGCCGGTCCGAATAGGTGAGTCGGCCGGTCGTGGACGGCAGCGGGTGGTCCTCCACCCGCACCTTCGCCAGGAAGGCCGGAAGCTGCTGCG
>CAYOWD010000356.1:0-3717 GCA_964407535.1 uncultured Salinivenus sp.
TGCAGAAGCCTTTTTGCACGAGAGCCACGAAGTCGCAGCGCCCTGACCGGAGGGAGGAAGTACTCTTGGAGTGGCCGCAGACGTTTCGCCAAACAGGTTCTCACGTTCCCTTCCGGGCTCTCCCACTCTGCCTTCACGCTGCCTTTTCTCAACGAACTTCAATCTCGAACCCACGACTCGCCCTAATGTCCAACACTCCCATCGAATTCGGTACCGACGGCTGGCGGGCCGTCATTGCCGATGAGTACACCTTCACCAACCTTGAACGCATTGCGCAGGCGACGGCCGACTGGTTGCACGCCGACTACGGCGATGCGCCGACGGCCGTCCTCGGATACGACGCCCGCTTCCTGAGCCCACAGTTTGCCGAACGGGTGGCCCAGGTGTTCGCACACTCCGGGGTGGACGTGATCGTTGCCGACACCATGGTGTCTACCCCGGCCGTGAGCTGGGCGACGCAGGCACACGACGCGGACGCTGGAATTGTCATTACTGCCAGTCACAACCCGCCGGAATACAATGGATTTAAGATCAAAGCCAACTTCGGCGGCCCGGCGCCTCCGTCCATGATCGAGTCGGTGGAGGCAGCCGTCGCTCCCTCCGCGGATCGACAAAGTGCCCTCCCCTCCTTCAAGACCCTTATCTCCACCGGGTCCGTCTCGACCCGAGACCTCCGAACGGAGTATCTCGACGCGCTCCGTGAGGTCTTGAACGTAGAGACCATCGTCGACTCCGATGTCACCATTGCGCACGACGCGATGTACGGCGCCGGTCAGGGCCTCGTGACCGACCTGCTCGGGGAGGAGCAGGTGACGCCGCTCCATCATGACCACAATCCCGGCTTTCACGGCGTGGCCCCTGAGCCCATCAAAGCCCGTCTCCACGAGCTTTCGGACGCCGTCGCCAACTCAGACTGCATCGCCGGGATCGCCAACGACGGCGACGCCGACCGCATCGGCATGGTCGACGAACACGGGCAGTACGTGAGTTCCCACCGCATCCTGTGCCTGCTCACCAAGTATTTGTACGAGGAGCGGGACCTCTCGGGCCGCATCGTAAAAACCTTCTCGACGACCCATCTACTCAACAAAATGGCCGCGGCGTACGGCCTTGAGATCGAAACAACACCGATTGGCTTTAAGCACATTGCGCCCAAGATCGCTGAGGGGGACGTGCTGGTGGGCGGCGAAGAATCCGGGGGCATCGCGGCGGCCGGCCACATCCCCGAACGCGACGGCATCTACATTGGGCTGCTCATTATCGAAATGATAGTGGAACGCGGCAAACCGCTCTCGGCCCTGGTCGATGAGTTGCTGGAGCAGTTCGGTCCCCACTACAACTACCGCGACGACATCCATATCTCCGACGACCAGAAGGCCCACGTGCTGGACCGACTGGAGGCCGGCGGCGGCCTCAACGAGATCAACGGAGCCACCGTCCGTCGCGTCGACACGCTCGACGGCTTCAAGCATGTGATGGATACCAGCTGGCTGCTCATTCGTCCCTCCGGCACCGAGCCGGTCCTCCGCGTGTATTCGGAGGCCGAATCGGAGCTGGCCGCCGAGGCCCTCGTCAAGGATGCCTCCCGACAGCTTGAGCTCGACGACTGATCGGACGGGAGGCCCGGACTCCGGTCGGCCATTGGGCCAAGGCTGTCCTCCCCCCTCGCGGCGCCCGCGGATGTCCGTACCGATCGGCCGCTCAGTGTCTTCCGTCCCCCCTTCCCAAACCGAGCCGCCCGGCCTTCGATGACAACGATTGCGGTCTCCAATCTCCTCGTCTCCCTCGCCATCGCGGCCGGGGGCGTGCTGGGCGGCGCGGTCCTCTACCACGCGTTTCAATGGATTGGCCGACAGGCGGACCGGAGTCCGTATCGGGTTGACGGCATGCTGCTCCGCATCATCGGCCCACCGACCAGCGTCCTGGTTGCGCTGCTGTCCGTCAACTATGCCCTGTACCGCATTCCGGCCATCCAGACCCAGTTCAGTCAATGGGACGGGGCACAACATGCCGTCTACGTCCTCACCGGCACGTGGGTGCTGGCAAGCCTCGTCAAGACCGTCATCCGCGAGTATGGGCTCCCGCTGGCCCATCAAACCGATACTGACATTGACGAGCGGGTCATCCAGATCCTGGACATGACGGCCGTCTACATCATCTGGGTGGGCGGCCTCCTGATTGCCCTTCGGGAGCTGGGCATTGAGGTCACGGCCTTCTTTGCCTCGCTGGGCATCATTGGGCTGGCGGTGGCCCTCGCCGCCAAGACGGTTCTCTCCAACGTCCTTGCCGGGCTCACCCTCACAGCCGACCGCAATTTTCGGGTCGGCGATCGCATCCAGGTGGGTGACCACATCGGCGACGTCCTCGAGATCAACCTCCACAAGACGATCATCCGCACGCGCGACAACGAGATCGTTCTCATTCCCAACGACGTGCTCGGGAAGGAGGTCATCGTGAATCACATGCTGCCGGAGCAAAAAACGCGGATCGAGCTGCAGATCGGGGTGGGATACGGGACCGACCTGGAACGGGCATCTTCCCTCCTCCGCGCCCTCATCCGAGACATTGATCGTATCCTGCCCGAGCCCGAACCGGAGGTCAACGTCACCGCCCTCGGCGACAACGCTGTGGTTCTGCAGGTGCTGGTGTGGATAGACGGCCCGCGCGGGAAACGAGCCGTTCGGGACCGCATCTACCGGGAGACCCTTGCTCAATTCCAGGCCGAGGACATTGAGATCCCATTTCCGCAGCGTGTCGTCCATTGGTCCGCCGACCGTTCCGTCCCAATGGAAGGAAGGCCCCCGTCCTCGTAGGGCCTCCCGTTCGCCCTACGCGACCGGGGAGTCCGCTTCGACCGCAGCCCGCTCCTCGCCCACGACCGCTCCTCCCCGTAACTTCAGAATGCGCTCGGTACGGTCGGCCAGCTCCAGATCGTGCGTGACCAGCACGAGCGTGGTGTTGGCCGTCTCGTTGAGGCGAAACAACACGTCCTCGACCCGTTCAGCGGTTTCGGCATCCAGATTGCCGGTCGGCTCATCCGCAAACAGAATCTTCGGCTCGTTGATAAAAGCCCGGGCCATTGCCACGCGCTGTTGCTCGCCGCCCGAGAGCTGGGTCGGGTAGTGATCGAATCGGTCGCCGAGTCCCACCTCATCGAGCAGCTCCCCGGCCCGCGCCCGGGGATCGGCCGTGCCCCGCAGCTCGGCGGGCACCATCACGTTTTCAAGGGCCGTGAGCGTCGGCAGAAGGCGGAAGGTCTGAAATACGAAGCCCACGTGCTGATTGCGCACCTCGGCGCGCGCGTCCTCGTCGAGCGGCCCCAGGGCAATGTCGCAGAGCGTGACGGTGCCGCTGTCGGGCCGATCCAGTCCCGCGCACAGCCCCAGCAATGTCGTTTTTCCACTTCCAGACGGGCCCACAATCGAACAGGTCTCGCCTGCCTGGACCGAAAAGGTTACATCGTCCACGACGTTCAGCGTCTGCCCTCCGCTTTCGAAGGATTTGGTGAGCGACTCGACCTGAAGAACAACAGTCATAATGCAAACAGAAGTGAGAGAAAACCGCTGAGCAGGGGTGCAACGGCAGGCTCCTGCATGCTTACTGATCCGTGCACAGGTAGGTAAACTTTCTCTTTCGTTTGGTAAAGCCCGTGGTATGCTAATAGTCGGACTCATCTTTAGGAACCCATTCACGTATCAGTAAGCACCTGTATTTGCC
>CAYOWD010000357.1:0-3709 GCA_964407535.1 uncultured Salinivenus sp.
CGCAGCAGCTTCCGGCCTTCCTGGCGAAGGTGCGGGTGGAGGACCACCCGCTGCCCTCCACGACCGGGCGGCTGACCTACGAGGACACGCTTGAACGGCAACTCGTCTCCCAGGACAGCGGCGAGCCGTTTTCGAACTGCACCTATCACCTCCGGCTTCCCAACGGCGAGATTCGCACGGGCACGACGGATAAGGACGGATGGATGAAAGAGGAATCCGTCCCGCCCGGCCCCTGCTCGTTTATCTGACCGGAGACACAGGAGGGGAGCCCGATTCCTGACTCATTTTCATCGATCCGGGGGCAGTTCCATCTCGGTTTCGTTCTCCGACCCCCGTTCCCATTTTCCATCTACACACCAGTTCTATGAGCCCGTCCTCGTCCAGCACCGACCAATCACAAGGCGCATGCGTCGTATCCGAGCTTGCGGACACGACGGTCCATCCGTCGGATGACAACGAGACCATTGAAATCGCGAGTGTCGTCGCGCGGGCTGCCGTCCACGCCCCGACGGCCTTTGAGGGACCGGATGCCCTCCTGCTGTGCTCGGCCGACGGGCTTCGGGACACCGACCCCGGCGACGAGCTGACGCCGTCGGACTTTTCCTTTTACCAGACCGTTCCGATTTCCGGCACATCCGGCGATCCCCAGCTCGTGATTCGGGAGGACAAAATGCTGAAGGTGATTTTCGTCCCGGAAGAGAACGAGGGGACGCTCGACGTGCCCGCCTCCAAGGCGAAATCCGCGCTCGAATCCCGGTCGTTTTCCCTCTTCTGGGCGCCGACCGGCGATCCAAATGAGGAACGCATCATGATCGCAGAGGACGTGTCCGGCGGGACGGCCTGGACCGAGGAGGAGGAGGTGGAGCGATTTATGGCGCACTTCGTCACCACGAAGTTTGCGGAGGCCTGCGAGGCCGCCCTCCCGGGCGAGACGCCGCCGGCCTACGATCCGGAGGATCCGATTCGCAAAGAGGCCCCGCCGCTCGACTTTTTGGAAGACGACGACGAGGACGAGACGAGTCGCAAAGCCCATCGGCATGCCGAGCCGATGTGGGAAAGCGCGACGCCGGTCGAAAGTCGGTCGGGAACGGGCGGGGACGGCTCCTTCGAGCGTCCGCCCGGCCCTCGGTGGGTGCATCTCATCCAGACCGGGGATCTCTTGGGGGACGCGGCGGACGAGGAGGCGCCGGACTACCGGGTCCTGGGCGCCTACAAGGTGACCGAGGACGGCGAGTACAAGCGGGCGCGGTTTACCGATCAGGGGACCCTGGAGGTCATCGGCGACGCGCAGGCGAAGGTGATCGTCCCCATCGACGGCGGGGGCTTTTCGACAAAGCGGCACATCACCTACGCGCGGCTGTCGGGATTCAAGGTGTCGGAATGGCGTCTGAACGACCTCGGCAAGCGGATCGCCGGCGCGGAGCGGCCGCGCGACCAACAGGCGGCCCTAATGCCGCTTCGGGTGACGGCCGCCACCCTCACCGACGGGCAGGCCGACGGGGGATGGGGACGGCACGCGACGAACTATGATTCGGTCTTTGCGGGCGCGTGCTCGGACCGGGAGGACGTCGAGACGCCGCTGAAGCAGGAGCCGTTCTGGATGCTTCCCCACCCGCTCTCGATTGCGGAGCGGCGCGTGGGAGCGGCCGAGCAGGCCTTCGACCGCCTGCAGGCCTGGACCGAAACGGTCGGGGACGCGCCCGCCCTCACGGGACCGATGCGCAATACCTGCTACAATGAGGACCAGCAGCGGACGTACCTGGCCGACCGGCTCCGCGCGGTCGACGGCGCGGCCCACGACATGACCGACGCGTCGAACTGGGGAGAGTTCTCCCACGACGCGGTGCCGTCGGCCCCGGAGGGGGAGTCGGCCCTCGCCCACTTCCAGTACGGGGCGCAGTGCCAGGAGGCGTACCTGCGCCGACAGTGGCGCCGGGCCACGCAGGCCTTTGATCGGCTCGCGGAAGGGGGGCTGCTCACGCACGACGTGGTCCTCGACGCCCTCACCTCCGAGCGGGCGGCGGACGGGGAGGCCGCGCAGGTGGAGCGCCTCTTTGCCTTCTTTGTGCGCATGCAGGCGGTGGGCGGGGGCACGGCCCTGCCGTCGATGATGCGGGAGAGCGAGCTGCTGAAGCACATGGGAGACTGCTCGCTGGAGGAGGGGACCGAGATGCCTGCCCCCCTCGACGAAGCGGTCGAGACGAGCCTGCCGGACGATCAGGGGTCCATCATCAGAGGCCCGAATTTTGTGAGGGGCTCGGGGTTCAAGCTGCTGTTCAAGCTGGCGCAGGAGTCGACGAAGACGGCCCAGCACCTCTTTGCGCAGGGGACGGCGACGGCAGCGGTGACGTGGTCGACGTCCACTGTGCTCGTGGAGTCCTACGCGAAGGCCCCGCCGAAGTCCTTCGTGGTGTGGGGCTGGCTCGTCCAGCGGATGACCGACTACGAGACCTCGCCCTCGGAGGTGTACGATTATACAAAGGGCAGCGTCGAGGCGAGCGGGGCCGGCGGGCGGGTCACGATCGGGGCCACCCAAATTACGCGCACAAGCGGATCCCACCGGGCGATTCCGTGGAAGATTTCGGTCAACCTCGACGTGGAGGCCGCCACCGAGCGCTGGATGGGCCAGTCGACGAGCGCCCGCCTGTCGTCCTCAACGCTCGGGACGGCGAGCACGGCGGCCGGGGGGATCTTCAGCGTGCTCGACGTGCTGTTGGGGACCTACACCCTCTGGGCCGATTCGCAGGAGGGGGCGCTCGACATGACCGACGGCGCGCGGATGGCGAAGGTGGTGGCGGGCGTGGCGGGCAGCGTCGATGCGGGGGCGGAGCTGAGTGGGTCCTTCAAGACCATGATGAAGGAGCTGGTGGAGTCCGGCGCGGCGCGCCGGGTGGGGCGGTTCCTGGCGCGGACGATGCCAACCTACCTGGAGGCGGTGACGATGGGCATCCACACCTGGGAGCAGTACAACGACGTCGACCATAGGGGGCTTCAGACGATTTCCGATCCCAACTACATCGGGTCGTTCGGGGCCGTGGTAAAGGGCACCGGCGGCATCGTCGCCGGGGGGGCCGCCTGGGCCGGGGCGTGGCCCTTCGTGGCGGCGGGGGCGGCGGCCTACGCCGGGGGACAAATTCTGATGTGGGTCGACGAGAACCTGGACGAGATCGAGGCGGAGCTCAACGACCCGCTCACCAACTGGCTCCCCACCGACACGCTCTGGGGCGAAGACGCCGGTGCCGACTACGAGCCGTTCTTCCAGCTGGTCCGGCCCGGAGATCCGACGGAGAAGAAGGCGCTTGCCGAGTACAACGACCCTTCAGCATGAAACCGTGCCGAAGCGACTGAAGGCCGAGCTCGACGGGTTTGCGGAGGAGGCCTTCGTCTTCCCAACCCGTGGGCACGCGACGCCGCCGGAGCACGTACAGCAGGTTCACGCCGCGGGAACGTCGGCCTCGCCGCGCTACCGGCAGACCGCGTCGACGCTTGAGAATCCCGTACTGCGCATCGTGCCCCGCTACTTGCCATCGGAGGGGACGCTGCTGGTGAATGCCCAGATGAGAGTAGTGCCGGAAGACGCAACGATTAAAAATCCTCCGATTCGTTGCGCGGTGCATTACGTGTCGGTCGAGAACGGTTTTCGGTTTAAGGTAATGCCGATTGGGGAAGACCGGACGGCCCATCCCCTGTGGATCGACGAGCGCCGGTC
>CAYOWD010000358.1:0-3699 GCA_964407535.1 uncultured Salinivenus sp.
CCCCCGGCTAAAGCCGGAGGGTTTACTGCTCCTTCGCGCATCCTCAATACTCTAAATACGCTTGACATTCACCACAGCATCTGTCGGGGGAAAACATGAGAAATTTCGGTCGTTCCATTTCGAGAATTTTCCGGGCGGTCGCTTCTTCAAGGCCGGAGGAGATGTTTTGCCCGAAGACCTTCGTTCGAGCAGCATCCGGTGTCTAATCTCATAAAGTCACATAGATTGCCTTCGTCCGGGCGGCCATGTCTTCAAGGCCGAAAGGAAATGCTGTCACCACTCGGAAGCATACTCCAAGGAAAGGGGAGTCCGGCGATTAATCTCAAAAGGTGACACGGGTGCCAGAGTGGGACTACCAGGTGAATGCAGAAGCTCCATGACACGAGATCCACGAAGTCGCAGGGCAATTCCATGCCGGAACGCTTGGAGAGACACCGGAGACGCTTCTTCCGACCCTCAACCGATCTTCCCGACATACGTGGAAGCGCGGAGGCCCCGACGTACCGCTCTCCCGCACCCGACTCAGCAGGTCTTCTATACCTCCTCAACCACGGCCGTTCGCAGCGACGACTGCACGTCGATTTCGCTGTGAAGGGTGCGATGGACCGGGCATTTGTTGGCGATCTCCAGCAGCCGCTCGCGTTGCTCGGCGCTCAGATCGCCCCGTAGCTCAATCTCCCGCGTGATGCGATCCACCTTTCCCTCCGCCGTGTCGCAGTGCTCACAGTCCTCGGCGTGGACCTTGTCGTGAGACAACCGCACGGTGGCCTCGTCCAGGGGCCAGTCCTTTCGGTCCGCGTACATGCGCAGGGTCATGCCGGTGCAGCTGCCAAGGGCTCCCAGCAAATAGTCGTAGGGCGTCGGCCCAGCATCGTCGCCGCCGATCTCTTCCGGCTCATCGGCGATCATAGCGTGTCGCCCCGACGCAATTTCGGTCCGGTAGCTCTCTTCGGTGCGAGTCACCACCTGCCCTTTCTCCGTCTTTTCGGTCTCTGTGTCGAAGTCGACGTACTTGCGTGCCCACGCCCCGAGCACCGTTCCCACGTACTCCGCATCGGATACGTCGCTCAGGAGATGGTCGGCCTCATCCAGCGAGATGTAGCTCTTCGGATGCTTGGCGGCGTCAAAAATCCGGGCGGCGTTGTCGATGCCCACCGTTCGGTCCACCGGGGAATGGAACACGAGAAGCGCCCGCTCAAGCGTGCGGATGGTCTCCTCCATTTTCGTTGCCGCCAGGTCCTCCAAAAACTGCTTGCGAATCGTGAAGGAGCGTCCCGCAAGGGTGATGTGAGCCTCGCCGCTGCTCTTGATCTCTTCGAGCGCATCGTCGAGCATCCGCGTCACGTGCTCGGGATCGTACGGCGCCGCTATGGTCGCCACCGCCTCGGCACTGGGGATGTTGTGGGCCGCCTGCAGCACGGCGGCGCCCCCGAGAGAGTGCCCCACGAGAATGCGCGGCACCTCGTGCTTCTCCTCCAGAAACTCGGCCGCCGTCACCAGATCCTCCACGTTTGAGGAAAAGTTGGTGTCGGCAAAGTCGCCTTCGCTTTCGCCCAGCCCGGTGAAATCGAACCGAAGCACCGCAATGTTCTGGCGGTTGAGGGCGCGACTGATGGCCCCCACGGCTCGCAGGTCCTTCGAGCAGGTAAAGCAGTGCGCGAAGATTGCGTAGGCGGCCGGGGCCTGATTGGTCGGATAATCGAGTCGGGCCGAAAGTTCGTCCCCGCGCCCGTTGAGAAAGGTCACCTTTTCGAACGGCATAGCAGGAAGAAGCAGATGAGCAAAGACAATGCGACGCGCCGGCGTCCAAAGCAGAAGCAACGCTCGTGTCCTCAACCACCGCGACGCGTATGTCTCTTACGCCCCGCATCTGTACAGTTCAGTGAACCCGGCCTGCCCCCTCTGCATTCTCTGCGAAGATCCATGCCTCGGGGGGGAACGAGCGTCGCCCCGAGGGGCAGGACGCGTCACGTTCCGGAGCCGATCTCGGATGCAAACCCAGCGTCCTCGTCGATGTCGAACGAAAAGCGACGGGTCTCCGCCGACTCTCCGGCCTCGAAGGTGCGCTCGGCAAACACAACGCGTCCGGTGTGGGAAATGCGAAGTATTGTGGACGCGCGGGTGCCGTACCGGGCCCCGTCGATAAAGATGGAGGACAACATGCGCTCTTTTTCGTGGCCGATGCCCGTGTCGGGGAGCGCGTCGGGCGGGGCCCGGCGTCGGTCGGTAAGCAACTCAAACAGGGCCTCCTCATCGTCGTGCTCATTCCCGATGCGGCGCCGAAGCCCCCGTCGCGCCCGTTCCACCTTGGGCCACGGCGTGTCGAGCCGGTCGTTGCTGAGGCCGTGAATGCCGGGCGTGACGGCTCGCACCTCCGACTCGCGGGTGGAAAAATAGTAGAGCGACTCGGGCGTCCCGACCAGCAGATTAAAGCCGTTGTACTGCTGCGCCCGGGCGGCGACCTCGTCGAGATACGCGTTGGGATCGGGCTCCGCGCGGAGGTAATCGGCCACGAGGTCGCCGCGCGACCGGGCGTCTTCCCGGTACGAGTCGGGAGCGCGGACATTGGTGACGACGCCCCAGTGCCCCGATCGCGTGACGCCCATCCAGGTCCCGCCGGCCTTGCGATCCCGTCCCCCCAGCACGTGCGGCGCCTCTGGCCACACGTCGGCGGGCGCAGTGGGACGATCGTAGAACTCGTCCCGGTTGCCCGCAACGATGAGCGGATATTCGGGCGTGGACTTGTATCCAAAAACCAGAAGACACATGGGCGAACCAGAACAACCGCTCGGCAAAACAGCGAGAAGAGACGTACGACCGGTCGCGTCCCAGGTTCGACGCTCCGTTCTCTCTCCACGGCAATCGCAGCGTGCTCCCCGCGGCCCCCAGGAAGGCGATTCGAGCACAGCGGTACTCTGTCATTCCATCCATCTACGCCTCCGTTCATTCCGGACAGATCGGGGACTCACCGGCCCAATTGCCGCCTCCGTCTCCGGACATCTGCCAACGTGGAATCGCCCTGGCGCTCCATCAGTCCGGGGACCGTTCCAGCGCCAGCAGACGCGGGGGATCGTTGCTATGGTTGAGAAACCGGTACGACAGCACCTGCACCTGTTCCTGGGGCTGATCGGCGGCCCACGCCTCGACGGCCGCTGCTTCTTTGGGTCCGCCCTCGTGCCCGGTGTAGAGCACCACCGTCGCAATGCCGCCCGGCCGCAGGAGCCGGCCTGCCGCCTCCAGGGCCGCGACGGTGGTGTCCGGCTCGGTCACGATCGATGAGTCGCTTCCCGGGAGGTACCCCAGATTGAACATGACCGCCCCCACTGTGCTCTGGAGCGAGTCGGGCAGACGCTCGGCCATCCGTTCGTGCCCGACCGGATGCAGTTCCACCCGCTCCGCGAGTCCCGCCGCCGTGAGCCGATCACGGGTGTGGGCCAGGGCCGCGGCCTGCACGTCGAATCCGTGCACAGTTCCGTCGCGCCCCACCGCTCGCGCCAGCGCGACGGTGTCGTGCCCGTTCCCGATCGTAGCGTCGACGGCCACGTCTCCCGACTGCAGCGCGCCCGATGCCAGCGTGTGCGCAAACTCAAGGACGGATTCAATCGGCATGAGACAGGGACAGGAATGATGGGCGGACCATAGAGACCTGGTATGTTGATTTTCCCTCGCAAGAGGGGCACCTTCCCGGAAAGATCGGGA
>CAYOWD010000359.1:0-3687 GCA_964407535.1 uncultured Salinivenus sp.
CGGAGATGACCGGCACCATCGTGGAGCCGGGCGGCAATCCCGAGCCGCTGGAGGCCACCCGTCAGGAGGCGTCGTCGAGCGATGCGTCTCCGGTGGGCACCTGGAACTACAACGTCGACGACGGGGAGTACGTGGGCACCCTCACGATTGAGAAAGGCTCGCCCGAGTACACCGCCACCATGGTCAGCGAGAGCGGGACGGAGATTCCGCTCCAAAATGTGTCGGTCGACGGCACCACGCTCACCGGTGCGTTTCTGATGGAGGTCGAGAAAGAGAGCACGGAGAAGCTGTCCGTGCACTGGCGGCCGCAGTTCACCCTGCCGGAAAACGGGCCGGAGGGCCTGAAGGAAACCGTCTACTATCTCGACCACCAGGGCATGCGCATCATCGGCCTCAACACCGAAGCTGCCCGCAACGACAAAAGCGTTCTCGCCGCGCAGACCGAGTGGCTGAAATCGACACTCAAGGACGTCCGGCAGAACGACGAGATTCGCTGGATCGTCGCCACCTTTCACCACCCGATGTTCTCCTCCGGCGAGGGCCGCACCAACGAGCGGCTCCGAAAAGAGTGGCGCCCGCTCTTCGACAAGTACAACGTCGACCTCGTGATGCAGGGGCACGACCACACCTACGCCCGCGGGCAGACGAAGAATCTGGAGCAGGGTGTGAATGCCCGATCGCCCACGGGCGGAACCGTGTACGTCAACTCCGTGAGTGGGGCCAAGATGTACGAGATCAAACCGGACCGCTGGGAGCGATTCGACGGCATCGAGATGGAGCGCGGCGCCGAGAACACGCAGCTCTATCAGGTGGTGCGCGTCGCCCGCGACACGATGACGTACCGCTCCTACACCGCCACCGGGGCGCTCTACGACGCCTTCGATCTTGTGCGGCAGGACGACGGGCCGAGCACAATGATCGAGCGACCGCCGGCCAACACCACGGAGCGGACGCACGAAAACACGATCGAGTACACGCGGCCGTAGCAATCCCCGTTTCGCGACCGAATGGGGCCGGGCAAAGAAACGAAGCCGATTTCTTCTACCGTGGGGGATTCGACATAAAATAATAACGTTCAACGTTTTAACGTTGCAACGTCTGGCCGAGGTTGTCCTGCCCCATTCATGCAGTCACGACCCCCACACGCTGACAGTCTTTTTTCGAACAACGCGTTTATCCCAATGCACAATCGTCGTCGGTTTCTAAAGCAAGCGAGCGCCTTTGCCGTCGGCTTTGCCGGGCTGCACACCTTCATGGGGTGTGGATCCAATCGCACGGCTTCGTCGCGAGAGGTCGGCTTCGGACGACTGCAGTCCGACACCGAGGAGCGGTTCGACCTGCCGGAGGGCTTTTCCTACCGCATCGTGTCGCGGCACGGCCGGACGATGGACGACGGCTTTCGGGTGCCGCACTCTCCGGACGGGATGGCAACCTTTCCGGGGCCGGACGGCACCACGATTCTCATTCGGAACCATGAGGTCGACGCCGATGCGCCGCCGTCGGAGGGGCCGGTTCGGTCCGAGGCGTCGGGGGCGCCGTCGTTGCCGGAGGCGGACCTGTACGACGCCGGGACGGGCAAAGAGCCGGCGCTCGGCGGAACGACGACCGTCGTCTACGACACCGAGGAGCAGGCCGTTCGCCGTCAGTTTGTGAGCCTTGCCGGCACCATTCGCAACTGCGCCGGGGGGCCGACGCCCTGGAACAGCTGGCTTACCTGCGAGGAAACGGTGCAGCGGGCCGGCGGCGACTTTGCCCGCGACCACGGATATGTCTTTGAGGTCCCCGCCACGGCCGAGATGACGCGGGCGGAGCCGCACCCCATCAAGGCCATGGGTCGCTTCAACCATGAGGCTGTGGCCGTCGACCCCGACACCGGAATCGTCTACCTGTCCGAGGACAGAAATGATGGGCTGCTCTACCGGTACCTGCCTGAGGAGCAGGGGAATCTCCTGAAGGGCGGACGGCTGCAGTGCTGCTGTATTCGGGAGCAGGAGGGCCTCGACACGCGCAACTGGGGGAAGGGGCCCGACATTGCGCCGGGGACGTCCTTCGAGGTGGAGTGGATGGACCTCGACGACGTTCAGGCCCCGAACGACAATCTCCGCAAGCGCGGCTATGCCGACGGGGCGGCCCGATTTGCGCGCGAGGAGGGGATGTGGTGGGGCAACGGCGAGTTCTACATGGCCTGCACGAACGGTGGCAAAAACGAGGAGGGACAGGTCTGGCGCTACGTCCCGAGTCCGCATGAGGGCACGGAGCGGGAGACGGACGATCCGGGTCGGATCGAGTTGTTCGTCGAGCCGAACGACACGGCGGTGCTGGAGCACGCCGACAATTTGACGGTGGCCCCGTGGGGCGATGTCATTGCCTGTGAGGACGCGGGCGAGCGATCCACCCTCGTCGGCATCACGCCGAAGGGCCGGTTCTACAAGCTCGGCGACAACGTAGGCAGCGACTCGGAGCTGGCGGGGGCCGTGTTCTCGCCGGACGGGAGCACCCTGTTTCTCAACATCCAGCACGACGGGCTGACGCTGGCCATCACCGGGCCCTGGGCCGAGGCGCGGTCGGCGTAGGCCCAATTGGGGGCGACGGCTTTCCGGCCGCACATGGCCGTATTTGTTAGCGGGGGGAGAAGTGCTCCGACCGGGTTGCCGTCGCGGGAGTAAGGCCTTGGAGCACCGATCTTCCCTGTTCGAACGCCAGGGCGCGAGGGACGTCGGCGTTGTCGAGTTGGGTGAAGAGCGAGTGCAGGAACGGCGGAACGGTGTTGTACCGCTCCACAAACGGCACGGCGGCGTCGCCTCCACGACGGTCCATGAGGTCGTGCGCGAGCTTCGCACTGGCGGTTGTCACGGTGTCCGGCGCCGCGGTGTAGAGGTGACCGTCCTGGTGACGGATGGCGTCTGCTTCTCGCAGATAGTTAAAGGCCATAAGCGCTGCTCGGCCGTGGGTCGTTGTCGTGTCGAGGCGGACGGTGTGGACGAGGTCGGTGAGGGCGGTGGTATGGTGGGCGGTCGAGTCGGGGGCGGGGAGGTCATTCTCATTGGGGATCGGCCCCAGCGCAAGGCTCAGCGCAATGGGCAGCGCGGCGGTAAGAACAGGGGAGGCCGCGTCGTCGGTCGGGTCCACGAGGGAGCGGCCCCAGGTCTGGAGGGCCGTGTGGTCGAACAGGGCGTCGATAGTGACCGCTGATCGGGAGGCGGGCAACAGAACCTGCTCGGCCGTTGGGGCCAGGATCGAGTCCGTCCGGGCATTCAGGACGTTTGACAGCAACAGGCGTCGTGGGCGGGAATGGGACGGGTCGGTTTTGGTAATGGAGAGGGGCAGGACGGTGGGCTTGGGGCCGGTATTGACGCCGCCGGCCACGTACAGGGCGTCGTAGGCGTTCCAGCTTTGCGGGCGGTCCGGGGGGGCGAGCTGGAGGGAGCGGAGGAGGCTGCGGGTAGAGGGCCGGCTTTGAAGGGCAGAGAGGTCCTCGAACCGTTGGCTGCGGGTGGGAGCGTGGCGCAGGACGAGGGCCGCGGCGGCCGCCTTCGTTCCGAGGAGCCGATCCTCTCCCGTATCCATCGGCCCAATGGCAATGTCGAGAAGAGGGGCCTGGAGTGCGTGCCAGGTGCGTGTGCTTGGTCCATACTGTACCTATGGGCTAAAGCTAGACCGCACTTGATGTCAAAGAAGTGAGGCCTC
>CAYOWD010000360.1:0-3604 GCA_964407535.1 uncultured Salinivenus sp.
CATGGACTTTACAACCTACAAATACAACGCGGACTCTTCATGCGATTGCCCTGCCCCTGTAACCGGTTTCTGAACCATCTATATGGTTGTCTCTTAAACAAAAATTGCTTTCCATTTATCAGGAGAAGCGACAAGCCTCACGCAACCTTCCCCCACTACGCAGAGCGGTTGAGAGTGTGAGGATTAATGGCGTGTAATTCTGCTGGTTTTTTTCCCCAGCTCCGATCCAACGAGGGCGACAAAACCGAACGGCTCCTCCAGTTCCTGCCGGATGTGGCCATAACTCTTGCGCAGTCGTTTTCGTCGGAGAACATAATACCTACTCCATTATGCGAATCCGACTTTTGGTCGCAGTGCTCTTCGTGTCAATCGGCTCTTTTGCCCCACTGCCCGTAGTCGGCCAATCCAACTACGTAAACAGCTACGCAGAGGAATGTGGCACGGATGTAGACAACGCCACCATCCATGTATCGGCCGGTGAAAGCGTCCGCCTGCCGAACGGTGCTTCCGTCGAAGAAGAGGACACACTTGCGGCTTACACCACTCGGGGCACCTGTGCCGGCTATGGCGTCTGGGAAGAGAACGAGACCACGTTCGCGGTGGCGGACTCCACAGATCAGCAGGGGGGATACTTAGAGGGGGAATCTCTTATGTTTGAAGTGTTCGACGTCTCGTCGGGGATTGCTGTTGATATCGACTCGAGCGTCACCTATGCATCCTGCTCGGAGGCCCCGACCTCTCTTTGTCGCAGCAACGGGCGATATGCCCCTGGGACCCTCCATCAGATTACCGGGTTTTCGTCGGAGTCGCTCCCCGTTGAATTGAGCAGCTTCACGGCGTCCCTCGACGGAACGACAGCCGTTCTGGAGTGGCGCACCGAGAGTGAGACGAACAATGCAGGCTTTGAGGTGCAGCATAAGGCCCCTGGCACAGAGGCCTTCACCAAACGGTCGTTCGTTGAGGGGGCGGGAACCCGGGAACAACCAGAGTCCTACCGGGTCCGAGCGGAGGGACTCCGCGCGGGGACGCACCAGTTTCGTCTCCGTCAACTTGATACGGACGGCTCCGCCCATACAACGGACCCCGTGTCTGTCCACGTAGAGGTAGCACGGAAACTGGCCCTTCACGCCCCGGCTCCCCACCCCGTCGAAAGGTCCACCCGGCTCACGTTTACGGTCAAGCGGGACGGTCCCACCACTGTGGCCCTGTACAACATGCTCGGTCAACGGGTGCGGACGCTTTACGACCGGACAATCCAGGCCGGACGCACGCACGAGCTCAGCGTTTCGACCCACGGCCTGTCGAGTGGAACGTACTTCATCCGACTGAGCGCCCCGAGTGGAACCCGAACAGAACGAGTTGCCATCGTAAAGTGAGTTCCTCGACTGCCGGCTCCCTTGGATGCCCTGCAGTGGCCCGACCTTCTGCTCGTCTCAGGTTGGAGGTCGTTCTGTCCTTCTCGGGAGGACTTCCGGACCGGATTTGCCGATTCGATGTCCCGCTGCAGGCCGCCCGGCGGATCCAGTCGACAGCGTAGTGCTTGTCGACGCCCCCCCGCCTCAGGCCGCGTTCGGGGCCTAGTACAACGCAGGGCAAGTCCTTCGGCAGTTGGTGAAAACAATTCGTCGGGCTCAAATGCTTCTTCCGGGCTCTGGAAGCCGGATTGCTTCCTGTGCAGCGCTGACGGAGAAGACGGATCTGCCGAAGGACTTCCGCCCCGCTGCACCAAGTAGACCGGAGAAAGCACATTAGACATTTACGACGGTGGGGCAGTTCCTCCCCGCAGTTTCTACTTGATTGCTTTTCACTCTAAACCATGTCGCATCGCACTGTTCGCTCTCCGACTGGTGAAGAGCGAGAGGAACTGAATCGGATGAAGCGTCAGGAGGTCGGACGGGTCAGCATGCGTGCCATATCATTTTGCTGAGCGACCGTGGGTACTCTGCTCCAAAGATTGCCGAGCTCCATAACGTAACGGATCCGACGGTCTACAAATGGATGGACCGATTTGATGAGGTAGGGTATGCCTATAACAAGTATCGGCGCTTCTTCTATATTCCCGTCGCACACGATGAGCTCCGCCGGGGATGCTTTTTAACGGGTGGGAAAAGTTGAGGCGCCGACGGGAGGATCAGGGCCATCATGGTCGCGGCCGTTCGGCGACGTTGGAGACGATTGTGCCGCTGGGCGCAAAGATGCGAGCGTCGTAGATGCGATGGAACGGTTGAGGAGGGGGCGGCTACAACGGCGTCCCGTCCCTGTGAGTGGCGACGGGGATGCGATTGCGTCGTCGTCCGGTTTCTCGTTCTGACTGATTCGCCATGTCGTCTTCAGAGTCGATGCCATCCGAGGCCGCCCGGTCCCCCTGGCAGGGATACTGGCGCGTCACGCAGTACGGGGGCGAGAGGCCCGCCGTGCCCACCTACTACGCTGCCACGCCCGAGAGCTGGGACGTGGTCAAGGACCAGGAAGACGGGTGGTACACGGCGCGGCACCCCATTCTGGACATTGACGGGAACGTGATTGTGCTCAAGGATGAGGGTGTGCCCGACACAGAGGCAGAACGGTGGCGCGTGGAGGTGCAGGACGACACGGTGCGCGTCACGGCCCTCACGGGCGAGCACGAAGGGGCCGTGGGCGTGGCGGAGCGCATTGACGGCGATCCACGCACGCGGTCCTCTGCTGCCTAAACATCTCATGGCTCCGCAGTATTGCCCACAAGAACCCCTACGATATGACCGCCAAACAGGAAGACCGTGACGCTTCAAAGCCCGAGCCGCCGGAGACGTGGCTGCTGGACATGGACGGGGTCCTGGTGCATGAGGACACTGCCCTTCCCGGCGCCCAGGAATTTATTGGGCGGCTTCATGAGAACGAGATTCCGTTTCTCGTCCTCACCAACAACTCGATGTTTACGCGGCGGGACCTGGCCGCTCGGCTCTCGGACGCGGGGCTGGAGGTGCCCGAGCATAAAATCTGGACCTCAGCGGTGGCGACCGCCCGCTTTCTGTCCAATCAGGTGCCCGAAGCGTCGGCGTACGTGCTCGGGGAGGCCGGGCTCACGACTGCCCTCCACGAGGTCGGCTACACGCTCACCAGCTCCGATCCGGATTTCGTCGTGTTGGGGGAGACCCGCACCTATTCGTTTCAGAACATTACGACGGCGGTCCAGCTGGTCGACCGGGGCGCCCGCTTCATTGCGACCAATCCCGACGTCACGGCGCCGTCGCAGGACGGTCCGCTCCCGACGACCGGTTCGGTGGCTGCTCTCATCAAGGCGGCCACCGGCCAAACGCCCTACTTCGTGGGCAAGCCCAATCCGATTATGATCCGGAGCGCGCTGAACCGGATCGAGGCCCACTCCGAAACCACGGCGATCGTGGGCGACAACATGGACACCGACATCGTGGCGGGCATGGAGGCGGGCCTGCGGACGTATCTCGTCCTGACCGGATCGACCGACCCGGCGGACGTGACGGCGTTTGCCTATCGGCCCGGCGAAATCATCGACTCGATCGGCGACCTGGTCGAGAGGGTGTAAGACCAACTCCGCAGCCGAACCAGTTCGGCAGCTTCGTTGGGGTACGAAAGCGTGTAGGTTTGT
>CAYOWD010000361.1:0-3583 GCA_964407535.1 uncultured Salinivenus sp.
TGCCGGCCGATCCCCTCGACAGTGCCCTCTCGCTGCTGCTGCACGTAAAGTGGCACGAGGACGGGACGCTCTCCTTCCGGAAAAGCTGTGCCCACGGCATCTGCGGCTCGGACGCCATGCAGATCAACGGGGAGAACAAGCTGGCGTGTTCGGTGCTGGTACAGGAGATCGCGGACGGGGATGGAGACACGGTCACCTTTGCGCCCCTACCATCCGCCCCGGTCGTCAAGGACCTGGTTATCGACCAGAGTCGCTTCTTCGAAAAGTACCGGGACGTGAAGCCGTGGCTCATTACCGACGGGCCGGCCCCGGAGCGGGAACGGGAGCAGAGCCCTGAGGAGCATGCTATGATCGAGGATGCCTCGAAGTGCATTATGTGTGGGGCCTGCACGCACGCCTGCCCCTCGACCTGGGCCGATCCCGATTACCTCGGGCCGGCAGCCATGCTGAAAGCCTACCGCTACACGTTCGACAGTCGCGACGACGGCGCCGAGGAGCGGCTCGATGTGGTGGACTCGCCGGATGGGCTCTGGAAGTGCTACACCATCTTCAACTGCAACGAGGCCTGCCCCAAGGACATCGACATCACGCGCTGGCTGTCGGCCCTCAAGCGCCGCGCCGCGACCTCGCAGGCCTCTACGAATGCGTAGGGCCAATGCTCAGGCGTAGCGTCGCTGTGCAGGGTCGCTCGGTCTAGGAGCGCGCAGCCGATTGCTCTCACTGACACGTGCCGGATTGGCCTTGCCCGCACTGTGCCCTGCTCGGACGCTCCGGGCAGGGCATTCGTATTGCCCCACATAGAAAATGCCCCACACGATCCGCTCCGTGTGGGGCCCCGCTGTAGCGACGCGGCGCCTAGCTTCCGATAATGAGAAGCCCCCCCGCGACCAGGGCCAGGAGGGTCAGCAGGAGCCCCTGGTACTGAAAAGATAACTCAAATAGGTCAATGAGGCCGTGGAGCAGAAGCCAGAAGCCGAGTAGACGAAGCCCAAAACTACGGATCGACGAGTTGGACACGAGTCGAGCAGACGATTGTGGTTGGGAGTGGTGAGTGACTCGCCAAGATACGAATTCGTTCCCGAGCATCGCAAGAGTACGGGGCGGCACTGGGGCAAGATGCAACCGACCTGGCAACCAGGAACGAAAACTTTCAACCTTCTGGACAGATTGGTATCTTAGGAAGAGATTGTTTCGGAACCGCAAATTCGCTCCGCCGATTCAAAAATACACCTTGTACAGGCGCTCCACCACACGGACGCCACTTCGGGAGCGCACCGTTCGTCGGTCTTCGGAGACGTCCGGGGGATGGACCGAGTCCCGCGTACGCTTCGCTTACAATACCTGATGCCATGTCTGCGGCCTCTCACCCACTTACGTCTCTGGTTGACCGAGCGGCCCCGATTACGGGGAATGAACTGTACCACCTGCCGGACTTGGGCCCCTGCGAACTCGTCGAAGGTCACGTACGCCCCGTACGCCCAACGTCCTGGGCGCACGGCAAGATGGTGACCACGCTGGCCGGGCACCTCCGCTCCTTTGTAGAGTCGCAGGGACGAGGGGTGGTCATGTCGGGGGACCTTGGCATCTACACCGCGCGCAGTCCCGATACGGTTCGGGCCGCGGACGTGGCGGTCCTGTCGAACGCCCGGCGCGCCCGCATTGACTCCGAGCGGTTTCTGGACGTGGCGCCGGAACGCGTGGCGGAGGTCCACCTCCCGGGCACCTCGAAGAAGGCCCTCGACGCCAAAATCGACGAGTACTTCGACATCGGCGTCAAACAGATTTGGGTCCTCGATCCGGCGCAGGAACGGTTCTGCCGATACCGATCTCCCATGCGCGTGACCCAGCTCGATCGAGACGACCACCTGTTCGGCGAGGGCGTCCTGGAAAACTTCCAACTTCCCCTCTCGGCGGTTTTTGACCTCAACTAAGCCCTCCTTCTCCACTGGCCTTTTCGGTTTGTTGTCCCGCCCCATGTCGCCCGTCCGTCGCATTTCTGCCCGTGTCCTTCCCGTCTTGCTTGTGCCCGCGACCCTGCTGCTGGCCGGGTGCGGGGGGCCGGACCTCATTGAGCGGCTGTCGCAGCGACAGTGGGGCCTCTGCGGCACCGTCATTGTCGTGCTCGACATCCTGGCGCTCGTGGATCTGGTGGGCGGCGACACCTACGGCCTCACCGGAAAAGTACTTTGGGCGCTGCTCATTGTCTTCTTCCCGGTGGGTGGGGTGATTCTGTACGTTCTGTTTGCAAACTAGGTCCCCTGCCATTGGAGCGTATGCGGGCGTCGTCCCCTCCCGGCCCACGCCCAACGAAACGTCGGGGACGCCCTCGTAGACGCCGCCCGCCCGATTGGGGAGGAGTCGGGGCCATGCCGCTCGCGAGTGTGCGCCTGCCCCTGCGCGGAATCGCCCCCCCTGTTCGTTTCCATTCCTCCGACGCATTCGACTGCCGTTTCGTTTAGCCCGCATCTCTCACGACAAAATTGGCATAGGACGAGTCGGCTTGTTATAAAGTGATGTGAAAGAAACACGTACAACAAGACGGCCGACTCGCCCTATGCACACACAGTGTACAGCACAGAAGCTTTCATTTAAAGGCCTCGGCGAGCGCCGCGTGGAGGCCCAGTTTACCGCCGAACGCATCACCACCGATCCCGGAGGCCTTCTGATTCGAGAGGTGGCCGAGAAGATGAGTCTCGTCGAGAAGGCGGCCGACTGCTTTACCGACTACCGAGACCCAGACCGACGTGAGCATGAAGGCAATCAGCTTCTTGCTCAGCGAGTGATGGGTCTTGTTCAAGGCTACGAAGACTTGAGTGACCACGACGAGCTTCGAGAGGACCCGACCTGGGCGACCCTCGCAAGAGGAAGATCCGGCCGGAGAAGACCGAACCCAGGAGGCCGACCAGGGGAAGCCGCCGGCCGGCAAAGCGACCCTCGGGCGGCTCGAACACGCTCCTCCAGCTGAGGAGGAGACGGATCGATACCACCCGATTACAGCCGAGGCCGACCGGATTGCAGATCTGTTCGTGGATCTTTTCGTCGAGGATCTCGAAGAGCCAGATGGGTCCATCTTGGACCTCGACACTACCTTGGGTCCGCTGCACGGGAAGCAGGAGGACCGGTTTTTCCATGGATACTACGACTGTTACTGCTATCTGCCCTTGTACATCTTTTGTGGAGAAGAGCTTCTTTGCGCGAAGCTACGGAGGTCGAATATAGATCCGTCTGCGGGCTGTCTGCCGGAGATCAAGCGGATCGTAGGACGAACTCGCGAAAAGTGGCCGGAGGCCGAGATCATTCTTCGGGCCGACAGCGGATTCGCCCGTGAGCGAATTATGAAGTGGTGTGAGGAAAACGGCGTGGACTACGTGTTCGGACTGGCCAAAAACAGCCGGCTCGAAGAGCGAGTCGAAGACCTGATGGCCGAGGTCGAAAAGCGGGCTGAAGAGATCGGCGAACCGGTTCGGCGATTCACCGGCTTCTTCTACAGCACCCTCGATAGCTGGAGCAAAAAGCGACGAGTGGTGGCCAAGGCCGAACACTTGACTGATAAGGCCAATCCGCGCTTTGTGGTCAGCTCGCT
>CAYOWD010000362.1:0-3574 GCA_964407535.1 uncultured Salinivenus sp.
CAGGATGTCGCGCGCGCGCCGCAGGCCCGCCCTCGTGTTCGTGTAATAGGGCCCCACGTCGAGGTAGGGAAGGTCCTCGATTTCAATCTCCCACGCGTCGTTGCCAAAGGCCACGATGTCGAGCGTGTCCTTCGGGTATTTGCTCGTAATGAGCTCCGCCAGGCCCATCGCCACGCGCCGCGCCGGCGTGATGCGGTCCTCGCCGTAGAGGACCATCGAGTGGGAGAGGTCGATCATCAGCACCGTCGCCATGGTGGCGTGATGATCGGTCTCGTGCACCTGGAAGTCGTCTTCCGAGAGGTTCCAGTTGTCGCCGATCCCGGACCGCTGAAAGGAGTTCGAGATGGTGCCGGTCACGTCGAGCTGCGAGAGGTCATCTCCGAAGCGCCAGTCCCGCGTTTCCGGTCGCCGTTCGTCGCCCTGCCCCGTGTGCGGCGTGCGATGGCCGCCGTCGCCGTGTTTCCGGAGCTCACTGAAAATCTCCTCCAGGGCCGATTGGCGGAGGGCGCGTTCGGTCTGGGCCGTAATTTCCACCTCGCCGGTCTCTTCGTCCTCGTTGAGGTAGCCGCGCTTTTTGAGCTCCTCGATGAAATCCTCGATGGTCTGGTCGGAGCCGGCCGTCAGGTCGTGCTCCTCGTCGAGCTGCTTGAGCCAGCGTAGGGCTTCTTCGGCATCCCCCGCCGTGTGCTCCAGCAGATCCTGGAAGAGATCGAACAACTCTTCGAACAGCGGCTTCTGACTGCCGTGTCGGGCGGGATCCCACTCGGTATAACGAAGACGCATGGCACGGAGGACCGGTTATGGATAAATGGTGAAGGGATGGTGCCTACGCCGAGATCTGTGCGTTTGTTTTTGCCCCCGATTGACCAACCCGCAACATCTTGCCCGAAACGTGCCCCCTCGACCGCACCAGCCGGCCCGGATCGGCCCTCGGCATGACGACCGCCCCCCAACGCCCCCATTCAACATCCCCTCTCGCTCGGGACCGCATGGGCACAGCGGTCGCGTCCGCGCCGATCGTCATCCAGTCGATGATTACGAATCGGTCGGCTTCAGCGCATCCCATCTGAATGACGCGTGGGGGGGGGGGGTCCCTCTGCGATCAATTGAAGCAGCGTTTGGTTGCTCATCGCCGCAGCATATCGTCCTGCATCCCGCCATTGTCGCTCCGGACTATTCATTGCATTCGAGGGGGTTGTTCGAAAGCAAAGATCGCCCGTCAGGCTCCCCGCCGTTTCTCAAGAAGTCGTGTGCTGACTCGAGACAAAAGAGAAATGCGCCGCGGTTCTCTTTGACCAGATCCGACGGCATCACGTTCGGGAAGAGTCGAGGCCCCTCCGGCCGCTCCCCTCCACCAATCCGTTCTCCCCACTCAGCGTGTCTCCTGTTCCCGGAAGCACCAGCACGGGGCACGCATCAGTTCCGGGAGTACGGCGTCTCCAAATACCGTTCGGCGCGTTTGTGGACCCACGCCGGTCCCTCCCTGGAAAGAACGCGCTCATACTGATGTGTTGCATGGCGCCGTTTTCCTTTGACATCGTACACCATGCCGGTGTACAGGGCGCCGAGTACCCGGTAGCGATTCTGCTCCACTTCTCGGTTGGTGAGTTGCTCCAGCCGATTGAGGTGATCGAGCGCCTCATCATATTTCCCGGAATAGAGCCGCTCTCTTCCCAGATAGTAGCGGGCCACCTCTTCCATGTGCACGGTGTAGCCCGCCTGGCCGGCCTCGCACCGGTCCACAACTGTCGTAAAGATCTCGCGTGCTCGGTCCCACCGGTTCCACTTTGCGTAGACGCGCCCTTCATAGTTGTGAAAGTAGGGATTATTGGGATGGCGCTCCCGAAGACGCGTCACGTAGCGCCGGGTGGCTCGATAATCCTCCTCATACAAATAATGAATCTGCGTGAGGTAGTAGATGGCCTCCGTCTGTACGTAGCGTCCTTCTTCCGCTGTCTTCTTGAGGAGTCGGAGGCCACGCTCTCGATTGCCATTCGGAATCATCCACGTAAAGCTCTTCGTTGCCGGGTATTCTTCCTCCAGAATGGCGGTGTAGTAGTCGTACAGCCCCTTCCCGAAGACGTAGTCTCCGTTGTCGTCAGGACCGATTTTGGCCACGCGGCGGGCCGGGCCAATGGCCTTTTGGGCATTGCGAAGGGTGGACCACCAACTTCGTCGGTTGGAGGCGAGGCGGGCCTTGAACCCGTGGGCTGCCGCCTTGAAGAGAAGCGCGTCGAAATCGTCCGCATTCTCGTCAAGCAGTGCATCCGCCCGGGCAATGACCTCGTCCATGAGAGCGAAGAAGGCATCGTCGTGGGTGGTGTCCGCCAGGTCGAGCATGATGGTCCACCACAGGTTGAGTCCCTTCAGGAACGGCCCCACCGGATGTTCGGGATACCGCTCGTTGATGGCCTGGAAGTGCTGCCGAGCGCGTTCGGAGCGCATGTTGTACAGCAGCTTGATTCCCTTCCGCCCCCTGTTCTGAACAAACGGGTCGGCGAGCACCGTGGAGACGGACGCGTCGGTCGTACCCGGGGACACGGTAGACTGTGCGCTCACCGGCGTCCCCATGCCCAGAACGCATACACACGCGACGACGGCGATCCCTGAACGAACATCCATGAGAAACGAAAACGACCACAGAGAGAAGGATCTGCTGTACCCATCCCGAAAAGTCGCTGTTCCTGTACGCCCGCTGTGGGAACAGCAGCGGGTGTCGAAGCGGCCCCGAGCCGCACGCACGGGCGACGGGCGGGCACGCTTCGTCGGGAGTTGATTTGAAGAGGCCGTCCAGAGCGGAACTTGCGCCGACAGGTTCTGGTTTTTACGGGCGGTTCTGACGGAGACGCCTTCCGCTCTTCCGTCAACTGCATACATATTCCTCGGTAGCTCAACGGTAGAGCATGCGGCTGTTAACCGCAGGGCTGCTGGTTCGAATCCAGCCCGGGGAGCAATGAAGCCTGATCGGGACATCCGGTCGGGCGTTTTCTGTTTGGAAGGGGCGGGACGCATCTCATCCCAACTCCGCACGCTTCGTTGGGGGATGAAGGCGTGTATGTTTGTTAAGTAAGTACGGGGGGCACACGTAGATACTTTCACCCCGATTCGGAACGAGTTCCGATTCGTCGGGGCGATGTACTCGACCACTGTCGGTACAGGCCCCTCCACACCTTCAGCCCCGAATCCGTTAACCGGATTCGGTGTCAGGGCCGTGACACTTCGGCTACATTCGTCCGTCGTAGGAAGACGGCTGGCCGCCCCCGCGAGACGGCATCCTCCTCCTACAGGCGTGTACGAGACAGCTGAAGAGGCAGAGGGACATTGCCGATGACGAGAGGCGCTGAGGAATGTGGGCGATGCGAGAAGGGGGACCGACCCAGCAAGGAGGAAAAGCCACCGTCGGCACGAGATACTGCCCAGAACTAAACCACCCTCGACTGGTGTAGGGTTATTAGATTAACCGCAGGATGCGACTGCCCCAGCATACAGACCAGCATACAGAACCGACACGAGGAGGAGATCTGACAGGTCTACGGAGAACGGGTCTACAAATGACTCAGTGGAGCCGGGAAAC
>CAYOWD010000363.1:0-1680 GCA_964407535.1 uncultured Salinivenus sp.
AGAGCGTCCGGCTCTGGACCGGGAGGCTGGTGGTTCGAATCCACCCTGGGCAACCAATGCCCCGCGGTGCGTTGGCGCCGTGGGGCATTTCTGTTTCTGAAAGGGTCTTTTCTCCTGTGAGGCAGAGCTCGGCCCTTGCGAGGGAGCGATCAGTCTTGGAGGGCTCGTTCAGGCTCGGGCCGGGTCGCAAGAGCGCCCGATTTGCAGCCCGCGGAGGCTGGCCTGGACACGGGATAGGGCAACGCATCTCTCAAAGCATCTCGGCCCCGCGGTGCCTCCGTGGGCGAGGAAGGGGAGCCAGTATTCGGCGGGCAACCTGGCGAGAATGCCGGGCTCAGCGAGAGTGAGACTGATGCCCTACTCTGGCTCGAAGGCTCTCCGGAAGCCCATGGCTCCAGAAAAATCGGGGATGCACAGGCGGCAGTGACGATCGAGACGGAGCAGAGCTCCCACGCACGGTCCGAACCACGGATGCTCACGCTGGAATCTCTCCGATTCCGATCGGCTCGTTTGCCTTCTTAACATGAATATTGAGTTAAGGAAAAACGACAGGAGAGGGAAAGACCGAGGGTGTGGGCCGGCTTCAGCGGAGAGTGGCCGCCGAAGTCGACCTAAGCACGGCTGAGCCCCATGTGGCATTTTTGGGAGCGTAGCCCTGCAATATCTGGCCGGGCTGGAAGTGTGAAGTTCCCGTCGAGTTCCGCTTGACATTAAGATTGGGCACCAGTATAATCCGAATGTCTTGAAAAGAGCGTGCGGAAAAACTTTCTCCTCAACGAAACGGGGGGCATGTTGCCTGCACGTCCTCGGCGCCTAGCGTCTGACATAAAGCGTAACAAAGCCCCACGCCGGGTTGGTCTTTGGAAGGGACGGCCGGCGCGGGGCACTCACAGATCCACAGTAAGCAACGAATGTACACAATGATACGTCGGATTGGTTCAACTTCAGCGGTGCGCTTGGGAGGGGCTGTTCTAAGCACCTTCCTCGCGCTCTTCGTTCTCGCTACGTTCTCTGCCGGTGCGGCCTTCGGTCAAGGAGGCGGCCCGCCAGACAAGATTCAAGAAGAGGGGGAGGGCACTTGGCATAGTGACGTGCTTCGCGTCAAAGTTACGCCCAGTGCGGCAGATGCCGCCCAGCCGGCGACGGAGAACGGCGTGGCGGTGCTTGGAATCGCCTCCATCGACGAGTTGAACGCGGACTACGGGGCGGTGTCCGTCGAGCCGGTGTTTGATGTCGGTGGAGAGTACGAAGAGCGCCAGCGCGACCATGGACTTCATCAATGGTACGAGATCCGCTTCGAAGAGGGTGCCGTCGCTACCGACGCAAGCGTCGAGGCGGCGTCTGCCGAGTATGGTGCGCTCGCCGAAGTTCAGGTTGCGGAGGGAGACGCCCGGGCCGAGTACCACGTTAACGAAAATCCGAGGCCTCCAATCACGTCGCTTCTGGATCCGCTGCCCAGCACGCCCGATGACCCGCTCTACGATGACCAGTACGGGTTCCAGAACATCGAAGCGGAGGGCGGATGGCAGACCCGAACGGGTGACACGACGGTGGTCGTCAGTGTTCACGACTCAGGAATCACCGGAAACTTTGATGGGGAGGAGACGACCATCGACCACCCGGATCTGGAGCCCAATGTCTGGTACGGGGGAGACCCTAGCGACGGGAGCGTCCACGGGA
>CAYOWD010000363.1:1690-3560 GCA_964407535.1 uncultured Salinivenus sp.
CTCGATCGCCAGGGATCGCTCCGGCGAGGGTAACGACGGGAGCGTCCACGGGAAGAACTTCTCGGGCGACCCGGCGAATCTCGTCGACAACACCAACGGGCACGGGACGCACGTGACCGGGACCATGGCGGCAGTCACGAACAACAGCCTCGGCGTGGCCGGTACCGCTGGAGGGAACGGGGAGTTTGCCAACGGGCGCGGGGACGGCATTCGCTACATGGTAATTCCGAACCTGAATGAGCCGGACGCATACGTCTACGCTGCCGACAATGGAGCAGTCATCTCCCAGAACAGTTGGGGCTTCATCAGTCCGGGGGTCTTTCCGCAGGCCACGGAGGATGCGATTGACTACTTCATCGAGAACGGAGGGGGAGACCAGTTGGATGGTGGGATCGTCGTGTTCTCCGCCGGAAACGATGGGGCGGACATTCAGGCGTACCCGGCGTTCTACCCACCAACCGTCGCGGTAGCCTCCACCAACGAGAACGACAATGTATCCGGGTTTTCTAACTTCGGAGACTGGGTGGACATCGCCGCCCCGGGGAGTTCTATCCTGAGCACCTGGCTTACGGGAGAAGGAAGTGTGGAGAGCAACTATGAGTTTCTGAGTGGTACCTCCATGTCTGCTCCGCATGTGTCGGGCGCCGCGGCGCTGGTGGTGGCGGAGTTCCCCGGTATCACCAGTCCCGATCAGGTGGAATCGACCCTCGAGCAGGCGGCCGACGACATCAATGCCTCCGTCGATATCGGCGCCGGTCGGTTGAATCTAGCACAGGCCCTCCAGGAAGACGACGGCGAACCGCCCGCTGCGATCACCGACCTATCGGTAACAGACGTGGCGGCTGCGCAGGTGGACCTGCAGTGGACCGTGCCGGAGGGAAATCCGGCTGTCTATGACATCCGGTACTCCACCGACCCGATCGAAAACGATTCGGACTTCGAGAACGCGCAGCAGGTGGACGATCCGCCGCAGCCGTCGGCGCCAGGCGAGACCGACGAAGCGACCGTTACGGGCCTGACGCCGGACACGGAGTACTTCTTCGCCATCAAGTCATCCGACACGTTCGGCAACACCTCGGATCTCTCGAATGTCCCGTCGGCGACGACCAGCAACGCCCCGGCCATTGCGCTGGATCCGGAAGAGCAAAGCCTGACGCTCAACGTCGGCGAGACCGGGGAGAACTCGTTCTCGATCCTTAACGTCGGAAAGGACACGCTTGATTACGCTCTGGAGCCGGTGCTCGGCGGCACGGAGATCTCCGACCCGATTGGCGAACCGTCGACGCCCGCCTCCGAGGCCGAGTTTCCGGAGGGAGAGTACGAGACGGCTCTCGGACCGGCCCCCGAAGACGGAGAGCCGGTTGAGAATACGCCTCCCGTCCAGAAGCTCAATGCCGACCTTGAAGGCAGCTTCTACTTCGGCGTGAACTTCGGAAGCGAAACGAGTTTTGTCTCCTTCGAGGGAAGCACGCCGGAGACCCTGAACATCCTCTCGGCGTACCCGAGCAACGCGTTCTCCAACGCCGGAGACTTCCCGCGCGATGACGACTCGTTTGTCTACGAGCTCGATACTGATGGCGTCCTCCGACAGGTGGACGTAGAGAGTGGTGAGTTCACGGAGGTTGGAAATGTTGGCCAGGGCGACTGGGCTGGCATGTCCACCGACCCGACCTCCGGGACGATCTACGTGAACACCGGAGCGACGCTCTACACCTTGGATCCGGACGCGCCGTCGGTCGAAGAGGTCGGCTCCTTCGGGGTCGACTTTATGATCGACATTGCCGTCGATGGGCAAGGCCAGATGTACGGGTACAGTCTCACGACGGACGCCCTGTACGAGATCAACAAGGAGACCGGTGAGGCGACGCAG
>CAYOWD010000364.1:0-3559 GCA_964407535.1 uncultured Salinivenus sp.
GCTCCCGCAGCAGGCCGGCGGAGGACACGAACTCGGTGTACATCATGTCGGCCCCGTAGCGCTTGCAGAGGATCCGGAATGGGGGATCGCTCACATCCTCCATCGGCGCGAGAAACAAAGGCCGGTCGTCGAAGTCGAGATGCCCGATGCGCATGAAAACCAACAGGTGCGTCCAAGAGCAGTAGCGTGGATCGTTGGGAACGGGGGGAGACCCAACCGTGGTTCCACACCCATAACACGTTCACCGGAAGCACCTCCTACTCAGACGATCGACCGGACGACGACTGGGGGGAGCGGAGGGCCGTGAGACGGCTGTTATTCGTCGGATCACTGTCGAGCGGACGCACCGTGCGGCTCCCGTAGCGCACGCGAATGGGTTGATGACGGGCGGCCTCGGCCACGCGGGCATTGCCCTTGTACCGCTTGTCCGGGACGGTAAGCCGCTCCCCAACCGTCATCCCAAACGGCGAGGCGATCTCGTTAGCGTCCAGTAGATCGGACCGGTCCACCTGATAGCGCTGGGCAATGCGTCCCACCGTTTCCCCGTCCTGCACGACGTGTTCGAGCCTCGTGCGGCGCGCCTCTTCGGGGAGGGCCTTGAGATTCCCGATAAACGTCGAATACGTCCCGTAGGGAAGGCGCACGTAATACGGGTGTTCAGATGCGGGAAGCCGATTGGTTCGTAGTTCGGGATTGAGGACCCGCACCTTCTCGGGGGCCACCTCTGCGAGGCGGGCCGTGCGCTCAATGGTCAGGGCGGCCTCAACCGGCACGTAATCGAACGCGTAGCGGGGCCCGGCCTGAACGCGGCGCAGGTCGAACGCGGACGGATTGGAGATGATGACGGCCGTCGCCGTAAAGAGGGGCACGTAGTTGCGCGTCTCTTCCGGGAGATCGTCGTAAATGTCCCAGAACGACGGCATCTGGCCGGTGCGCTCCTTGTATTCCTGTATGTGATACTCAACGACCCCAGGATCGCAGTTGTAGCCGGCCAGGGCCAGCTGCCAGTCGCCAAAGCGATCATGCAGGTCGTTGAGCAAGTGGGCGGCCGCTCGGGTGGACTTTTCCGGGTCGAGGCGTTCATCGACCCATGGATCAATCGAGAGGCCGTACCGACGACCCGTCTCGGCCACGAACTGCCAGATTCCGTAGGCGTGCGCCCGACTTCGGGCGTGCGGATCGAGCCCGCTTTCGGCAAGCGCTAAGTACTTGATCTCGTCCGGGATCCCCTCTTCGGCAAAGATCTGCTCAATCATCGGAAAGTACGTCGACGCTCGCTGAAGCCAGGGATAGAGGTAGCGCTCCTTATTTTCGAGCAGAAAGGCGATGCTCTTCTTGACGGCGCGGTTCATCGTGAGAGGCACCGGCCCATTCTGTTTACGCAGATCCGCGGGCAATGCGCTGGTAATGGACGGCGGCGTCTCCCGATTGAGGGCAGAAAAGAGCCCCGTTTGCAGATCTTTGTTGTCGTGGCGCGGCAGATGGAGCGTGTCGGGCACCCCGTAACGCGACTGGTACTCGTTTGTGAAGGTCTGGAATGCGTGCCGGAAACGGGGACGCTTGGTGAGATGAGGCTGCTGTGTCAGGGTGGTGAGCTCACGGAACGCCGTGTGGAGTATCGACTCGACGCGTTCCGCATTCTGCTGAGCACGGGCCTGCATAAGGTCGGCCTGCAGCCGGTAGAGTCGCTCGACCCGCTGCAAGGACTCGGTTTTAGACGGAGACGGATCCGAAACGGGCTCGGGTCTCGACGAGGCGGAAGCAGTCTGTACCGTATCGGCCCAGGAGGTACGCGGGGACGACGAGTGGGGGAATCGGACCGATCGGTGCCAGAGCGTAGCGAGCCCGATGCCACCAAGCGCAACGATGAGCAACAACGTTCGATAATGCATGAGACGTCCGCTCCGCGGGGAGCATTTATGAGCGAGCGGCGAGCCGCGGTTCTGTGCTCTTTTCGGAGAACCCCGCTGGAAGAGACGACGAGGGGAATCCCGTGCCGACTGGGATGCCGAACCAGCTTAGTTCTCCGCTTTACATGGGCGTTTAACTTATATCACGCTCGTTACACGCATCCGAATTATCAGCGATCCAGAAAAAACGATGAGAATGGACGAGACCTCATTGTTTTATATATCTTTTAAAAATTATATGTCGCAGATAAGGCGTATTTCGTTGCGCATATGTGTGGACAGAGCGCCGTTGCCTCCGCTCCGAATTCGCTTATCCGAACATGGGAATGTGTGCTCGGAAAAACGACTTCGGGAACAGGGGCGCTGGATCGACCCGACAGAAAAGGTGAACCGGAAAAGAGGCGCGCACCCGGGGCCAGGAAGTCCCCCAGGGTACCTATGGAGAGTGGACGTCAGGTGCTGAACGTTCCTGAATCCGTCATACCAGCTCTAGCTGCGGCATTGGTATAGCGGAGGCCGAAGCGCGGCACCAAGATGAATAGACATCGAGGTCTGATCGGGGGAACCTGCGCTGGACAAGGAGCCGCTAGAGCGGTATGTTGCCGTGCTTCTTGGGGGGATTGTTCACGACCTTATTTTCTAGCATATCAAAGCCGCGGATCAGTCGTTCGCGGGTTTCGCTCGGCTTGATCACGTCGTCGACGTATCCATGCTCGGCGGCTATGTAGGGGGTGGCGAAGGTGTCGCGATACTCCTCCACGAACTCGTCTTTGGCCGCCTGGCGGTCGTCGGCCTTGTCCAGTTCATCGCGATAGATGATGTCGACGGCGCTTTCGGGGCCCATGACGGCGATCTCCGCGGTGGGCCACGCAAAGTTGAGGTCGCCCCCGATGTGGGTGGAGTTCATGACGTCGTAGGCCCCGCCATACGCCTTGCGGGTGATCACGGTGACGCGGGGGACGGTGGCCTCACAGAAGGCATACAACAGCTTGGCGCCTTCCTTGATGATGCCGTTCCACTCCTGGTCGGTGCCGGGGAGAAAGCCGGGCACGTCCTCCAGGACGAGAAGGGGAATGTTGAAGGCGTCGCAGAAGCGGACGAAGCGGGCGCCCTTGATCGAGGCGTCGATGTCGAGCACGCCGGCCAGTACGGCGGGCTGGTTGGCCACGATGCCGATGGGGCGTCCGCCGAGTCGCGAGAAGCCGGTAAGCAGGTTTTCGCCGAAGTCCGGCTGGATTTCGAAGAAGTCGTCCGCGTCGGCAATGTGCCGGACCACATCCCGCATGTCGTACGGCTTGTTCGGTTGTTCCGGTACGAGGGTGTCGAGGGCGTCTTCGTCCATCGCGCTGTCCACCTCCTCACGCGAGCGGCGCGGCGGGTCCTCCTCGCAGTTCTGCGGCAGGTAGGTCATCAGATCGCGGATGCGGTGGAGGCAGTCCACGTCGGTGCTGCAGGTGACGTGGCTGACGCCGCTTTTCGTGGCGTGGGTCTGCGCGCCGCCCAGCTCGCCGGCCGTCACGTCTTCCTGCGTGACGGTCTTCACCACGTGCGGTCCCGTGACGAACATGTAGCTGGAGTCCTCCACCATGAACGTAAAGTCGGTAATGGCCGGGCTGTAGACCGCGCCCCCGGCACAGGGGCCCATGACG
>CAYOWD010000365.1:0-3540 GCA_964407535.1 uncultured Salinivenus sp.
TATTGACGACTGCTATTTTCTACACAAGAGCGACCTCGTGTTCGCCAACACCTGGAACTACCTTGATCTAACCGATACCGGGGTCGACCTCCAGCAGGGAACCTCCTACCACGTGGTGGTCTCGTTCACCCAGAGCGGGGACGACATGAACGTCCGCTATGACAACGGCACAGTGGACGGAAAGTCCAGCATCTACACCAGTGGAAGCTGGTCGTCGTTTTCAGACGGCGATTTCCGCCTGCGACCGGTGGTGACCCGCTCCGGGATCTCGGGAACGCTGCCCGTCGAACTGGCCAACTTCGAGGGGCACACGAGCGACAATGCGGTCGTGCTGTCGTGGACAACAAGCAGTGAAACGAACAATGCGGGCTTTGCCGTCGAGCGCCAACGGGACGACGGGACCTTCGAGACACTGGGTTTCGAGGAAGGAGCCGGTACGACCAGTACCCCCCAATCGTACCGCTACCGCGCTTCTGCGCTCGCGGTCGGGACCCATACCTTTCGCCTCAAACAGGAGGACCTGGACGGCTCAACCAGCTACTCGAAAGAGATCACCGTCGAGCTGACCCTGTCCGACAAGTACAAGCTCACAGACGTACGCCCGAACCCCATTCGGCAGACTGGCACGGTGTCCCTCACCGTGCAATCGGCGCAGGAGGTACAGGCGGAGGTGTATAACGTGCTTGGCCGGCGCGTCGCCACCCTTCACGACGGCCCGATCAGCGCCAACACCCAGAAGACCATGCGCATCGGCTCGACCCTCTCAACCGGCGTCTACTACCTTCGGGTGAGCGGAGAATCCTTCTCGGCGACGGAGAAGTTCGTCCGGATCCGGTGAGAAGCAGGAACGGAGGGCCGTTCTCGGCGCGCAGATTCTGCCCCCTTGACAACGACCGCCCGAAACGGGCTGTCCTTGCCTGTCCGGTCGTCCCATGATCGTCCCGTTCGGCCTTCACGCGAAGGCCGACGCCTCTCAAGAGATCACGCGTTCAATCAATTTTCGTCGATGGAGCGAGCGGTCCACTCTATGCGTTCCTCCTTGACCTCATCTTCCGCAGTCACGCGTCGATCCCCGGCGTGGTGCAGAACGTAGACGTGCAGATCTGCCTTGAGATCATTGAGGGGGCGACCCGAGAGAAGCGTCTCGGAAAAGCGAACGGGGCGCTCGCCGGTACTAATTGGGGGCGTCGAGGAGCCGTAGGCGAGCACCTCCTCAATCCGGAGTTGACAGTGCGCGGGTGTTTTCGTGGTGTCACACGAGGCGACGACTGCCCGAACTTGAACCGTACCCGGAGCCGGCCCCGGCGGAACGGGACTTGGACGAATCCCCGTATTCGGTTTCCCCTCGGACGTGTCCTGACCAGTCGAGTTCCCGTCTGTATCCGCCTCAGTCTGTTCAGAGACATGCTCCGGCTCACTTCCGCGACAGCCTCCGGCGATCACACAGATCACCGCGAGAAAAACCACCCCGACACGCATGCAGCATTGAGACGACATCCAAAACGTTCGTGTCGTGAAAAGACCGTCGTCGGAGTGCGCTATTCTACGAGTGTCACTTTCTGGGTCGTTTCGAAGTTCTCTCCATTGACCTGCACCACGTACGTCCCACTCGCAAGATTCCGCGCGTCGAGTTGAAGGTCGAGGGGCTGGTTTGCCGATACCTCCCGGTCGAGAACCGTTTGCACGCGCTGGCCAAGCGTATTGTACACGACGACCTGGACCGACTGGGACTCCGCGACCGTCAACTGCATCGTGGTCGACTGGTGAAATGGATTAGGGGCTGCTCCCGTCAGCGAGTAGGACCCGGATGGAGAGATTGTGACCTCTTTTGTACTTGAGTAGGAAGTCGACCCATCCTGATCTACCTGTTTCAGACGAAACGTGTGTGGCCCCGGTTCGAGATCGCCGGCCACCTCGTAGGAATAGCTTTGAGAATTGCTGGTCGTGCCTTCTCCTTCTACGAACCCCAGCTTCTCAAAACTCCCCGACCGGGACTTGTGCTCCACTTCGAAGCCCGAATTGTTCGTCTCGCTGGTCGTTGTCCACGACAACTGCACCGACTGCCCACGTACGTTGACGTCAAAGCTCGCCATCTCCACCGGAAGCGGCTCAGTAATGCTATAGGTTCCGTTTGCGTGCGTCCCAACAATCACGCGACCGTCGTCGGCCCGTGCCCGCACCTGATCGACAACCACGTCGCCAATTTCGGTCGCGCCCTCTTGCGTCCAGCTCGTGTTCGATCCGTCGAGGGACGTGGTTGAGTAAAGACCGACGCTCGTGCCCACGTAATAGGTCGTCTGATTGGAACCAGGCTGCGGAAGAATGGCCGCTGATCGCACAGACGGACCGGTGGTTCCCCCAAGGTTTCCTTCCACGTTCGTCCAGTTGTTGCCGCCATCCGTGCTGTAAAAGATGCTGGGGACGTTGTAATTCGAAAACACAACCATCACATGGTCACTGTTCGACGGGTCGACCGCGATGCTACTCACGTATCCGCCCCCCGGAAACCCCGATCCCGTCACCTCGGTCGGGGTCGTCCCAGTGGAGGTCGTATTGGCGTTGTCGAGTCGATACACCTTTCCGGACTCGCTGATGCCAGCCGTGTAATCCGTCCCATAGTAGAGCACGTTTTTATCGTTGCTGGACGACACCCCGAGTGCTGTGATGATGTGATCGTCTGGGACTTGCGCACCCGTCATTTCTTTCCAGCCGGCCGAGGTATCCGGATTGGTTTCGAGGTCGGTCTTTCGCCAGAGATTCTGTCCCGCAGGATAGTACATCACCTCCGCGTCGGACGGGTCGAGAGCAAACGGATTGATGAAAAGCTGTCCCGACGCGCTCGTCGGATCGACCCGGTTAGCGCTTTGAAACGATCCGTCGCCGGCATAGCCGTACCGAACGACCATACCATTCTGTGCAGAGAGGTACCGAGACGTGCCGTCACTCGTCGCATTGTTCGTAAGCGCACAGAAGCTGCCGTCACCGGTGAGCAGTTCGGTCCACGAATCGGACACACTGCTGGACATCGTGCCCCACGTGCCGTTGTCCTGCATTCCCCCTGCGAGGAATGTCGTCTCGTCTGCATCGTCGGGGGAGCGAAACTGACAAACGGTGTAGAACTGAGTCGTGAAGTAGCCATTGTTGAGGTCCGTCCACAGCACCGATCCATCTCCAGCACTCCCCGTGTTGCCGGCGCGGTTGTTATCTGTCCGGTGGATGCCGCCGTCGCTGCCCACATACATCACGTCGCCGTTGCCGGGCTCAAAGGCAATCGCGTGCTGGTCGGGATGGTGGGGATCTCCGTTATCAGGATCAGGATTATACAGCGCGGGACGGTCGTTTTCTGAAGTGTAGCCTCCAATCCACGTATTGGCGTCGTCGGAGTCCGCAGACACGTCAATGCGCCACAGGTTGCGCCCACCCACGTAGAGGAGATTGCCGTTCGACGGATGAACTTCGACGATTAGATCGTACCCACCCTGAGAATTACTGAGCCGTGCATAGGCAGCTAAAGATCGAGACCCTCCAAGCCGAGACCTG
>CAYOWD010000366.1:0-3509 GCA_964407535.1 uncultured Salinivenus sp.
GTCGAGTACCTGTCCGACGACCAGAAAGAGGACTTGATCGAGCAGATGCGGGCGGAGATGGAGGAGGCCGCCGAAAACCTCGACTTTGAACGCGCCGCCGAGCTCCGTGACAGCATCGAAGAGCTTGAGGAGCAGCTGGAAGAAGAGTAGCTGATGGGGATGCTGTTTGGTATTGTTGGCGACTCCGTTGCTCGCTCCCGGTCGATTTTGCTTTTCCTGTGTGTGCGTGTGGGCGTCTGTGAGTGTGGGCGTTTTTCCGGCTGTCCGCGTCGGGGGGGCGGATCGAGCGGGAGGGATGGCGAGTAGACGTACACCACGGTAGTATCGATGAACGGCCTGACGGCGATGCCCGCAACGCTATCCACGCATATCGAGGCGTTGCTCCGCGACCTTCGGGGGCGACTGGAGGCCCTGTACGGGAAGCGTCTCCATGCCGTCGTGCTTTATGGGTCGCACGCTCGGGGAGAGGCCACCCCGGACAGTGACGTAGATGTAATGGTGGTGCTGGAGGGAGAGGTGGATCCGTAGGCAGAGATTCGGCGCATGAGCGAGGCAGCCTATGCGGTTTCTTCTGCCCACGAGGAGCTCGTCTCGATTTACCCGGTGTCGCGGTCTGAATTTGATGCCTCTCAAACCAGTCCCGTCTCTGTTGCACGGAACGAGGGCATACAGGCATGAGCAAGAAGCAATCGAAGTGGACCCAAGCCCAGGAATCCCTTCAGGCAAGTCGGATATTGCCGGAAGAAGGGCTCTATCGGGATTGCGTTTCCGCGCCTACTACGCGATGTTCAATGCCGCCAAGACTCTCCTACAGGCTGATGGGCATGAGGCGGAGACGCATAAAGGAACACTCGTTCTGCTTGACAAACATTACGTCAAGGAAGAGAAGATTGACCCCGACATTACTCAGACCCTTCGACAGGCTTTTGATGTGCGTCAACTGGCTGATTATAGCGAAGAGCCTGTTTCTCCCTCCGAAGCCGAACAGATTGTCCAGCAAGCCGACGCGTTTCTACCCCAAATTGCTGCGTATACGAATCGGGACGTATAAGATAGGATGGATAGGAATAGCGATCTCGTACCATCCTTTCCGGTCATCCGGTAAGCATGTTTGAGAGTCGGAAATAAAGACCTGAAGTGAATCTACCGATTCGGAATGCCCTCCTTCGTCGGGACGAGGGACTCGCCTACTGTCGGTACAGGATACCTACGCCCCTTCATTCCCGCCTCCTTCAACCGGATTCGTATTACGGATTGGTATACACACAGCCGCTCCCTTTTGGCTCGTCACGAATTCGTGTGCTTGTGTCTTCTTCTGATCACTCCATTCGCGAGGAGGTTCTGGAGATCCTTCAGAACCGAACGAAAGACTTAATAGCTGTGTATCAGTTTGGGTCGACAGTGCGGGGGGACGAGAATGACGCGAGCGACCTGGATCTGGCCGTTCTTGCCCGGCGACCGCTTCCGAATTTGGAGCGCTGGGACCTTCAGGAAGAGATCGCCGTGCAGATGCATCGCGACGTGGACCTTGTGGATCTTCGGTCCGCCTCAACTGTCATGCAGATGCAGGTTGTGGCCACGGGGACGGTGATTGCGGAGTGGGATCGGACCGCCCGTCAAGAGTTTGAGATGCACACCTCCTCTGCGTACGCTCTTCTGAACGAGGAACGCGCCGGCATTCTCGATGACATTCAGGCGCGGGGACGGATCTATGGCTGACGATGTCCTTCTCAACAAGGCAAACATTATCGAGCGCTGCCTCCAGCGCATCGAGGATGAGTACAACGACAATCCCGCCAATCTGCACGACAACCTCACGCGTCAGGATTCGATCATCCTGAATCTCCAGCGGGCCTGTCAGGCTGCGATTGATCTTGCTATGCACCTCGTGCGAGAGCATGAGTTGGGCGTCCCACAAAAGAGTCGAGATGCGTTTGCGCTTCTGGAGGAGCAAGGGGCATTGGATCCCGACCTCAGCGGACGATTGCAGCGCATGGTTGGGTTCCGAAACGTGGCTGTCCACGACTACCAGGAGCTCAACCTGGACATTGTACAGTCGATCGTCGAGAACCGCCTGTCGGACTTTACCCAGTTTACCGAACGGGTCCTTACGACGAACGGCTTTCGGTCGATCGGGGAGTGACGCAAATCGATTCACGGACCGGTTCTACTGATCCGTGTACAGATAGGTAAACGTTCTCTTCCGTTCGTGGAGATCCTGGAGATCCTGGAGATCTTGGAGATCTTTGTAGGATTATGAGATTAACCGCAGTACAACTTTGCTTTCTTCGTAGAGGATTGCTTCTCCCTGGAGAGACGTGCATTTTTGGCTGGATCCAAAAATGCACTAAAAAGATCACGGCAGGTGAAGAAACGACCTAAAAATTTCTTCCACTCCACTGAAATTTCTCAAACTCCCCCGACGGTGGTCGGGGTCAGACACGAGAAATTTCGGGGGTTCCGTTCCGGAAATTTTCCGGGCGGTCGTTTCTTCAAGGCCGAAAAGGATTCTCTTCCGTCCCTCGGAAGCATTCCGAAAAAGGGATTGTGTCCGGTAATTAATCTCATAAAGTCACATAGATCTCCTCTCTCCTTTCTCCTGGAAATCTCAGATTTCCTAGACCGTGGTATGCTAATAGTCAGAGTTGTCTTTAGAAACCCATTCACGTATCAGTAATTTGGGGCTCGATCGCTGCGTCGGGTCGAGGGCCTGGACGAGGTCCTTCTCATTCAGTATCCATCGATGGGGCGGATGCCGAAGGGGAGGGGTACGGGCCTTTGCCGCCGGGACGATCATCGTGGAAGCCGTGTCGGAGGGAGCGCAGCGGCACGGTTCGCCTCCCCTGCCGCACGGAAACCGTTCTACAGTGTAACGGGCAAGGGAGAAAATCCGAATTTCAACGGACGACGGGGACTCGGCCCTTTTCCGAACGGAACATCCCCCCGTGCCTGCGGTGGCATAGAAGCCATCAATTTTTGTGTCGATCCCACTACAGGTTGCCCATGGCCACTGCCCGCGAAGACGTCGTGGATGCCCTTCGGAAAATTGTGCATCCGGACCGCGACAAAGACATTATTCGCCTCGACATGGTGAAGGACCTCACGGTCGAGGATGATCGGGTCTCCTTCACCGTCATCGTGAAAGAACCGCGTTCCTCATTTGCGAATCAGGTTGAGGAGGCGTGTCGGCGCATTATTCACGAGGAGGTGCGTCGGGATCTGACCGTCGACGTGGAGGTGGACAGCGAAATGATTCCGCTCGGGGACGACCTCACCGTGGGGGATCAGAGCGGAGAGAAGCAGCAGACCAGCGGCGAAGACGGGGTCAAGAACACGATTGCCGTGGCCAGCGGGAAGGGCGGCGTGGGCAAGAGCACCGTCGCCGTCAACCTGGCGATGTCGCTCTCGGAGCAGGGCTACAAGGTGGCCCTCGTCGACACCGACATCTACGGCCCGTCGGTGCCCAAGATGATGGGCGTGGAGGGCGAGAAGCCGCGCGTGAACGATGA
>CAYOWD010000367.1:0-3449 GCA_964407535.1 uncultured Salinivenus sp.
GCGGGGTGGTAGCAGAAGTGCGGCAGCTCGATGCCCTGGTTCAGGCAGAACTGCAAGAGCTTCTGCTCGCCCTCGTATTCGTAAGTCGTTCCGTCGATAGTGACGATCGGCATGGCGTGGTGTGCGTTGGGCAGTTTCGCGTTGAGCGTTCTGCGGTTGGCGTTTCGGATCTGCGGTTGGCGTGTCGGGCCCTTCGTCGGGAGACGCAGACATAGAAACGGCGGCCCGGGAACTATGGTCCGGGCGTGCGGAGACGGGTCGGGCACCCGGCAGGCCTTATTCGTGTTCGTCCGATTCAACGGACACATCTAAATAAATCTCGGAGAGCGAGAGCGTTGCGTCAAGGGAGGGGCACTCGATTTCTGCGTCAAGCCCGTCGGTTTCCGTAAAGTGCCAACTAGTCTCGTCGTCCCGGACGTAGTGTTCGATGTGGGGACGGTCCTGTGCAACAAGGAGGTATTCCTGGAGTGTGTCGAGGGCGCGGTATCGGGCAAACTTCTCGCCGCGGTCATAATCTTCCGTCGTTGGAGACAGTATTTCAGCGACGACAGTTGGATTGTACAACATGTCGAGGTGATCGTCCTCCAGCTTTGGCTCTCCACAGTATACCACTACGTCGGGATAGGCGTACGTATCCACTGCTGGAAGGGCCACTCGCAGATCGTTCGTAACAGCTCGACAATTGGTATCCCGAAGCTGGCCCCCGAGCTGCTGACTGAGGTTGGACACGATCAGATTATGTCTCAAGCTTGCCCCGGACACAGGAATCACCCATCCGTCGATGTATTCGTGACGTTCTTGCGTGGCGGCCCGCTCCCGTTCGAGATACGTCTCGACGGAGATGGGCTCATCATTGAGCACCTGTTCCTTCAAAGCGATTGGTGCGGATGGGTGCGTTGCAGTAGCCATATCGATACGTGGTCAGTTTCTAAATCCCATTTTCGCTCGGAGCGAGACCCGATCAAGGGAATCCTAACCGGATTGGGAGTTATGCCATCGTATATCGTATACGTTGAGGATTGCTATTCTCGCCGTTCAGCTTCCTCTAAACTAGGAGAAGGTCCATCCCGGATGTTGCGCCCCATTTCAGCAGCCAGTTGCAAAAACGCTTCTCCAAAACCCCGCAACTCACAACGTGAGTACTCGTAGATTCCCAGAATCTCGGCGTTTCTTCCCAGGAGAGATTCTTTTACGTACACGTACGTTCTTCCGGATCGGTCGTCCCGAGCGCGGTGATTACAGGCCCTTCGTTTTCAGTCGTACGGGTGTAACCTGCATACCGTTCGCCGATAGCCGCAACGAGTCGCCGGCCGTGCGGAGCGTCCCCGTCGCGGCAGCGATGCCCTCCGTGCCGGCGGGCACCGTCCACGCGCAGCCCGAGGCCGAGCGGGGAGCGTCGATGTAGAGCGTCGACGGACGATTCCCGTCCAGGGCGATCCGGCAGCCGTCGTCGCGCACGCTCGTGATTCGTCCCTCCACCGTGATGCGGCGTCCCGCGTACCGATCCGGCTCCGCCGCAATGGCCCGGCCCGGTCGCGCGTCGGACGCGTCGACGGGAGCCCCGTACGTCCGCTGTGCGCCGGCCGGGGACCGGGTCGCCGCCTCCCCACAGGCCGTGCAGAGCACCATCACAGCGACAAGGCCCAGAAGCGTTCGTGTCGGACGTGGCATGCGCTGGGTCCTCCTCATACGGGTTCGGAGTTCGAATCTTTGTCCCGACCGACATGCCGGAAGCCAGTTCGGACGCATATGCGCAACCAGCTACCGAGTCTCGGCGTCCTCTTCCAATCGGATCAAGGCGTCGTAGAGTTGTTCGACCTTCGAGCAGTACACAATGTTGCGGACGCCGACGGAGAGCCCCATCCCCGTCCCAGCAAGCACGGCCATAATCAGGCCCGGAATGGCGACCTCGGAGACACTCAACAGTCCCACAAGCCCGACAATCAGGCAAAAGGCGATCTGAATGCCGACCGTCCAGAGGCGCCACCGGCGCACCCGATCGCGCCGCTCGGAGAGACTGTCGACGGTAAACGGCGGCTCAGGCGGCGATCCCGAAACGAACATGAGATTGTTTTCCGCCACATCGAGGGCGTCGATAAGCGCCTGTCGGGGGGCCATGGATCGGGGGACGTAGGGATGAGATGGGCTTCGTGGGTGCTGTCCGCATCGGAGGCGTCACGCCGGACCGGACGCGGTTCGTATTGCGTATTTCGTGATGCGTACCTAATACGGATTCCAACTGGAGATGTCGAGATGCCGTGGCAGTCTACTTCTGCCAAACCAGGCAATCGCCCTCCAAACGCTCAAACGTTAAAATGTTGAACGTTAGAAGGTTATAAGAAGCATAATTTGCGGGTGTCCTGCTGATCTCGGTTGGCGATAACCAGACCTCCTGATTCGGAAACGGTATAAGATTCCCCGTTTCGCCCCCAAATCATGCCCCTACGAATGACGCCGCCCGTTCCAGAAGTCCGCTACCACGGCACCTCGGAACCATCGGGCCAATCTTGCCCGCTGTCATTCCGACGACCGTTATACCGAATCCTCCTGCAGAGTTCAGGGTTGCAGAAATATCCGCACAGGCGCAAACGGAGGGGTATCAAGTACATACCTACACACCTACTCACTTACATACCCGAATCCTTCAACCGGATTCGGTATTACTCCGTCGCTGCGACTGCCGAATCGGGTCCCGCCGAGACTTCGGTGCTTACCGGATGGACCGACGCCTGGCACCTGGCCTCAAACTCGTCGCGGAAGCGTTTGACGGTTTCCTTGATGGGGCCAACGGCGCCGTCCGCAAACGCGCAGATGGTGCGGCCGCCTTCCATGTTGTCGCCGAGCTCAAGGATGAGGTCGAGGTCGCGCATGCGGCCTTCGCCCTCGTCGATCCGGGCGACGATGCGCTCCAGCCAGCCGGTGCCTTCGCGACAGGGGGTGCACTGGCCGCAGCTCTCATCCTGATAGAAGTGCGCCACGCGGCGGAGGTAGGACACCATGTCGACCTCCTCGTTCAGCACGAGCGGACAGAACGTTCCGGTCCGGGAGCCCACCTCGCCGAGGCTTTCATCGTTCATCGAGAGGCCGTCAATGTTTTCGGCCCGTACCGGGGGGGTGGACGACCCGCCCGGGACAAAGGCTTTCAGATCGCCGTCGCGGGCCATGCCTCCGCACACGTCGTAGATCAGGTCACTGATGGGCATGCCCGTCGGGTACTCGTAGACACCGGGCCGCTTGATGTGCCCCGACATGCCGTAAAGGGCCGGGCCGGGCATGTCCTCGGCCCCGATCTCGGAAAATGCCTCACCGCCCTTTTCGATAATGAGCGGGACTTGCGCCAGCGTTTCGACGTTGTTGATTGTGGTCGGCGATCCGAAGATGCCGCTCTGGGCGGGGAAGGGCGGCTTGTAGCGCGGGTATCCGCGCTTGCCTTCCAGGCTCTCCATGAG
>CAYOWD010000368.1:0-3447 GCA_964407535.1 uncultured Salinivenus sp.
CAGAAAGATCGGCTCCACGTAGAGGAACGAGTCCTCAATGGGCACCACGATGAGATTTCCGCGGATCACATTCGATCCCCGCTGGTCCCACAGGGAAAGCTGCTGCGAAATCTCCGTGTCCTGATCGATGCGCGACTCGATCTGATTGGGACCGCGAATGAGCCGGTCCTTCGGCAGGTTGTATACCACGACGTCTCCGTAATTCGGCGGATCGGACCGGGCGGCAATCCAGCTAATCATGTTGTCGCGCCCGTCCGGCGTCATCGGCAACATCAGCATAAATTCGAGCCCCGAGCCCGTCTCGCCGGGCAGGTCCGTAAGGATGTAGTAGGGCTCCATCCGCCGTTGCTGGCCGGCATACTGCTCCTTCGGCCGCGTCCACAGGTCCTCATTGTTGTAAAACACCTGCGGCTGGGTCTGGTGGTAGCGCCGGTACCGCTCCACCTGCATCTCAAACATGTCCTGCGGATAGCGAATGTGTTTCTGGAGCCGCTCCGGCATCTCGCCGAGGGGCTTGAACAGGTCCGGGAAAATCTTCTGGTACGTTTGGAGAATCGGATCGTCCGGGTTCGACACGTAGAACGTTACGTCTCCACTGTACGAGTCGACGACAATCTTCACCGAATTGCGGATGTAGCGCGTGCCCTCGTAGCCGCGCTGGCCTTGAATGGGTTCGGAGTAGGGGAACGATCGACTCGTCGTGTACGCGTCCTGAATCCAGTACTGTCGATCATCGCCCAGGACGAGATACGGATCGTTGTCGTACTTCAGAAAGGGCGCAATCCGATTGACGCGCTCCCGGAGTTGGTTCCAGAATTGAATCTGGCTGTCTTCAGCAATGTAATTGGTGAGCAAGACGTTGAAGTCGCCGAGATAGTACGAGAACAACAGCTGCCGCCAAAAGCTGCTCACACTAACGCCCCCGTCGCCCTCGTACCGTGTATATACGTTTTCGCCGGATTTCGGGTAGTGAAGTTCCAGCGGTTCCTGGTCGGGATCGCCCGCCGGGACGATTCGGTAGTGCGGCGTATTCTCCCCGTAATACATGGCCGGATTGTCCACATCGAGGGCTTCGTGCTCCGTTTGGGGCGGAATGTCGCGCACGAGAAATTCGGGATCTCCCTCCGTTCCTTCCCGCGCCACGAGATTGGCCACCGAGCCGTAGCCGTGCGTAAAGCGGACGTGCCGGTTGTCCCACGTGTCTTCGGGCAGTTGCTGCGTCAACTCCCGAGGCGACACCATGACCTGTCGGTAGTCGCCGTCGATTTCATAACGATCGACGTCCACGCTGTAAAACTCGTAGTACAGCCGGATTTCCTGCAGCTGCCGATACGTGTCGATGAGGAGACGCGGGTCCCAGAGCCGCACGTTGTCGATGGTTTCCTGGTTGTTCGCCACCGCGTCCGGGGGCAGGGTCGGCCGGGCCGGATACGACTCCTGCTTGAAGTCGTCAAGCCCAAAGGCCTCTCGCGTCATGTCGATGTTGTGCTCCAGGTACGGCCGCTCCTTCTGCAGCTCACTGGGAAGAACCGTCACCTGCGTGACGAGCGACGGCGCAAGCACCAGTCCCCCTACGAGCACCACGACGTATCCCACCACCCCAAACCCGAGCAGGGCCAGATTTCGGCGGTATAGGTTGTACGCGACCATAGCGGCCAGGGCCAACGTCGCCCCGATCATGATCCAGAGGACGGGAAGCACGACGTTGATGTCGGTGTATCCGGCCCCGAAGACGGCCCCGCCTCCTCCTTCCTGCAGCATCTCGAAGCGATCGAGGTAGAAGCCCCACGCCCACCCGAGGAGCAGGAGGATGACGTTGGCCCCGAGGTGGCGCAGCGGCCCTTCCTGCACGCGGAACTGCCCATTCTCCACCCCAATCTCTCCGGCAATGACGTACCCGGTGGTCAGCACCAGCAGTCCCAAAAACGCCAGCCCAACCACCGCACTCTGCATGACCTGGATGAACGGCAACTCCAGCATGTGGAAGGCTAGGTCATGCCCGTAAATCGGGTCGGCCTGGCCGTAGGCCGTTGCGTACCAGTAGCGCAGCAGGCCGTCCCACTGGCCCGAAAAGCCAGTGGCAAAGAGAAGACTCAACACGGCAGCCACAACATACGCAAAGCGCTTGATGCGACCGCGCGTAAGCGGCTCGCCGCCCAGCTCAGGGGCCTTTCCCTCATTCGCCCAGCGTGACGCCCAGAGGGGCGGAATCCGGCGAAGGAGAAGATAAAAGTTGCCCCCGAAGAAAAGCCCGGCGACGGCAAACACAATCAAGAACAGCAGGACCTGTGTGGACCGAATGGTCCAAAATACATTTTCGTAGCCGAGCTCTCCCAGCCACAGATACTCAACCACAAGGTCGGGGGCAATCAGCAGGGTCGTCAGCACGACCCCGACGATTCCCAAAAGCACTTGCAACAGGCGACTCGATCGCAGCATGAATATGTATATCTGCACGCAGGATGGAAAACGGTGCTCAACCGAAGCACCGAGCAGGTGCCGCACGGGCCTTGGTCGTACACAAGCATATCGAATGCACCCGATCCGTGCGGGATTCCCGTTTCCCACCGAGTCGGTGGGATCTTCCCCAAAATGCACGGATGGTGTGCTCGTATGGAGACATTCCTCGCGCCTTCGCACCGTTGTCTCCACTGTGTGTGCCAGCCGACTCTTCCCCCTCCGACAGGCACATGCGCATGCGGAGTGCTCTCCGGGAGAGAATATTCGCGCGAGGGAACAGGTCAGTACTCACATGCCCAACGCCACCGTCGAGCTCAGCGTGGATGGGCGAGATACACTCGTCTATGAGCAGACCGGGACGCTTTCACGATACTGGGGCTGTCTCGTCGATTGGGAAAACGCCTGCGACGCCGCTACGCTCGCAGAGGGGCGGGGGATCGCTACGTACCAAGCGGAACGCCTGCTGAACTGATCAGAACGATCCGAAGACGATCGAACAGGGAGGCAGGACGCCCGGCGGGCCCTTCGACGTCCTCAACGGGATCAACAGCCTCCCGCACCGGAAAGGTTCAAGCAAGAGGACTTCCTCCGCGATAGGTCCGCACATGGAGATTCACTCATTGGCTGCCCCTTCCCGCGCTCCATCTTCGGAGGGAGACGACGTCTCGCCATCGTCTCGGAGCGTGAACTCATCGAGCGCCAATCCGTCGATCACCGACTCGTACCGCGTCAGGTCGGCCGGCAGCAACACCTCGTTCTCCTCCTTCCCCAGCTTGGAGATGGTCTTCAGGTACTGCTCGGCGAGGCGCAGCTTGACCGCCTCCTCGCCGCCGGGCGATGAGACCGCCGCGGCCACTCGCTCGATGGCCTCCGCCGTCGCCTCGGCCAGGGCCTCAATTTCCTGCGCGCGCCCCTCCGCCTCGTTGATGCGACGCTGCTTCTCCCCCTCCGACTGGTTGATGAGCTCCTGCTTCTCCCCCTCCGCGT
>CAYOWD010000369.1:0-3345 GCA_964407535.1 uncultured Salinivenus sp.
TATTTGAGTCAGCCCCACTTCGAGAATGTGTCCTTCCTTGAGACCCAATTGGAAAAAGTGGGCGTTGGGGGGGCATCCGGCCGCGTACATCTGAAAGAGTGCAGGAGTGAGCAGGGAATGGGGGCATGCGCCTTCGAAGTGTACGGGGCGCTGTCGATCATGTCTTTGCCAGTGGCGACGTGCCATCTACGAAGGGTATAGCCGTTGCGGGGGAACTGAAGTCCACGCCCGCCTCGAACGGAGGGGACGACCGCGCACGGTTGCGAGCGCAACGGATGATTGAGGACACTTTGATTTTATACCCCTTGATTTAAAACAAAAACATATTTTTATTGAATAAAATAGCCCAGAAGGTCGGTCCGACGAAAGCAATCGTCCGTTGGGCAACGGAGACGGCACGGACGACAGCCCCATCGTTCGCCCGTCTGGACGATTTTGCAGAGAGGCACCCCTTCCCGTAGACTGTCTTCGAGACGTTCTTTGATTCATGGAAGATGAGATTCCCGACTACTACCGTGATCTTGCCGAGAACGAAGAGGACGTGGAGGCGTCGAACGCTGGGAAAGACCCAGACGTGTCTGAGGCCTCGGTCGGCGAGGAGGCGCCCGCGTCGTACCATGCCGATGCCTTTCAACTCCCGTACCCCAGCGACGACTGGCAGGACGAGACCGTGTACACCCTGACGGGGCCGGTCCTCGACGAGGTCACACACAACATTACGATCCATACGGACACCGATGTCGAGGCGGACTCGGTGTACGACTTTGCCGCCCGGGAAATCGCTCTCCTGAAGTCCCAGTTGGAGGAGGGGCGGATTCTTATCAATGATCCGATTGAGCTGGACTGCGGGCTGTCGGCCTACCGGGCCATCTACGTCCGGGATCCCGAAGACGACCAGCGGCTCTACCAGGAGCAGATCTTTGTGCTGGAGGAGGGACGGGGATACGCGCTCACGACGACGTGTACTCGTCAGTCGCGCAAGCAGCTCGGCGAGACCATCGAGCACATGATGCGCAGCTTCACGCCGACCGGAATGATGCAGGAGGCGTAGGAGGCCGAAGGGCAGCGGGTCGGGGAAGCGGACCGTCTGGATGCGAGGGGGACCCCCACCCTGTTGGCGTCAAGCGGTCGAGGCAGGTCTCCGAGCAGCCATTTTCTGAAAGCCGGCGTCATGCTGTACGACATCGGCCCGAGTCACACGCATCAGGAGAGCCCTTTGGTCGGGGAGGGCGGAAGATGAAAGGCTCATGTCGGCCGTAGACCGGGGCAATCGAGACCATGGGACGCAGGGCCTCGCAGCTTCCGGGCTTCCCGAGCGTGGGGGAAGGAAGGAGTGGACGATGAAGCGGCAAAATAAGTCGCCCCACTACACGACCCGGTGGGATGAGCTTTCCATTGCAACGGCGCAGTACACCTCAACACAACCAACCTCACCAGGAGACGGAAGGGGACCAGAAAAATCTTTTCTTAGAGTATCTCTACACTTCAGTTGAGTAAAAGGAACATCCTGTCCCGACTGCATAAACTCCCGAAAGTTGGCAATTTGAGAGAAAGAGAGGACGACCTTGGCGTATCAGTGAATGAACTGGTTCACCAACAACGCCAGGCATCCTCTCATGCAAGATTCAGAACCTGTTCTGCGAGCGAATGGGAAGCCGAGACACGGTGGGCGGAGTGCAAAAAGACGCCTAAACAAACCTTGTAGCGGGGTTGTGTCAACTATGCTGTAAAGTTGACGGTGGCCTGACCGGAACCGAGGTCGAATAGAAAAGGGCCACCGTCGCCTGTTAGGTTGGTTTGACCCGTTGAAGTCGAATCCACCAACAGCACAACGATGATCCAAATTCAATCCCGAAGGCTTTCGGGAGAGGAGGTCCTTCGCAAAGCCAAAGCTCGGCGACAAGGGGGCCGAAGTGCTCCTGGAGAAAGTCATGAAGGAGATCCTGTAAGCAGAGATGACCGAACACCTGAGGGCTAGACCGGGCGAACAGACCGACGAGCGCCGCGGACCGGAACGGCTCGTATGAACGTGGCGGACGAGTCCGCCACGTCTGGCCACGTACGTCGGTTCTCTGAGACTGGAGGTGTCCGGCGTCTACTCTCGTCACGTCACACAGATCGGTATTCTCACTGGGCAGCTTGTCCGAGTAGCATTCGCCGGTCGGAACCGTCCAATACAGAAACGGCCTGCCGCCCGAAACGGGGACGGCAGGCCGTACGATAGGGAGGCAAGCACTCAAGACGGTTCTATTCCACGTCGTCCTCGCTGTACGAGACCGTCTCCTGCACCGATCGATCCTGCTTGTGGACAATGAGGCGGCTGGGCACATGCTCCTTGGCGACCCCACGGCCCGCGGACACGGCCTCTTTCTTCGTGTCGTGTGTACTGACTGGTTCCTCTTCGCCCTCAATCATGACCGTCCAGCCCTCATCGCCGGGGGTGACGTGCAGCACCTGCGCCTCGACGGCCTTCTTCTGTGCATCAAGCATCCGTGAGAGCGTGTCCAACTTCTTCGACAACTCGCCGACGCGACGCGACAGGCCCTGTACCTCGTCGCGCGTCGGCACCCCGATGCTGCCGAGCGTGCCGCTCAGCGTATTCACGACCACGGTTTCGACGGATTTGGTGGCGTTGTCGAGGCGCTCGGTAATATCCTCCGTGAACGACTTTTGCTGCTCGCGGAAGTCCTCAGTGGCCTCTTGCAGCTGCTCACTGCGCTTGTTCTCGTACTCCTTGCCGCGCTCAATAAGAGTCTGAAGAACCTTGTCGCCCTCCTGTTCGAGACGCGACAGCGCGCCGAGTCCGGCCAGCCAGACATCACGGGCACGCCCTGCCACCTCATCCGGCAGGGATTGCAAATCGACAGTGGGTTGGTCGGTGGTAGTGGGCGTCTCCGCGTTTTGAGTCGTCATAACAACCTCCTGGAGATTATTTGAAAGGCAATGGCGGACGTGCTTCGGTGGGAAGTCACTACGTCCACGTTGTGTGGGCATTTAAATAACGCACTGCGTCATCGGTTCCCATCGGAATTGACGCAGCGCGTTACTGCGACGAATTCACTCTTCCTTGAATCGACCAAAAAAAAGCATCCATGCCATCGGCCCTCTCCGCACAACCCGCGTACGATTTCGGGGACAGCGAGGGGCACGAGCAGATATTCTCCTTCTCCCATACCGTTTCCGAATCATGATGTCGTCTTGCTTGAGCATCGAGAGGGCCAAACGGCGACCCCGTCCCAGATTGTCAGCCGCATTGCCACTGCGCACCTGGCTGTCATCTTCTCCGAAGGCCACGCCTACTGATCCGTGCACAGGTAGGTAAACTCTCGATTTCGTTCGGTGGGA
>CAYOWD010000370.1:0-1119 GCA_964407535.1 uncultured Salinivenus sp.
GGCGGACTTCGATGAGATTCTGCCGGCGGCCTGGAGCCATAGCAACCCGGTCGACATTCTCGGGGACGCCGATCCGGAGCGCTATGCGGAGTCGCTGGAGGTGGCGGCTGAAGACGACAACAGCGACGGCCTGCTTGTCGTCCTGACCCCGCAGGCGATGACCGAACCCACCAAGACCGCCGAGTACCTGCGGCCCTATGCGCACGGCAACGACAAGCCGATCCTGGCCAGCTGGATGGGGGGCGATGCGGTGTCGCCCGGCGAGAACATTTTGAACGAGGCGGGACTGCCCACCTTTGCCTACCCGGACACGGCGGCCCGCATGTTTAATCACATGTGGCAGTACAGCTACAACCTGAAGGCGCTCTACGAGACGCCGAGTCTGCCGGAGGATGCGGAAGGGATTCCCGATCGGGAGGCCGCCGCCGAGATCGTGCAGGAGACGCACGCGTCGGGGCGCACGCTGATGACGGAGTACGGGTCGAAGGAGTTGCTGTCGGCCTACGGCATTCCGACCGTCGAGACGCGCGTGGCGGAGACCGCCGATGACGCGGTGGCGGTGGCGGAGGACATCGGCTACCCGGTGGTGCTGAAGCTGCACTCCCTGTCCATCACGCACAAGTCGGACGTGGGCGGCGTGCAGCTTGGTCTTGCGAACGAGGAGGACGTGCGGGCGGCCTTCGATCGGATCCGAGAGGGCGTGGGGGACGACGGCTTCGACGGCGTCACGGTGCAGCCGATGATTGACCGGAGCGACGGCTACGAGCTCATCATCGGCAGCAGCATGGATCAGCAGTTCGGCCCGGTGCTGCTCTTTGGCTCGGGCGGGCAGCTGGTCGAGGTGTACAAGGACCGCGCCTTGGGCCTGCCGCCGCTCAACACGACACTGGCGCGCCGCATGATGGAGCAGACCAAGATCTACGATGCGCTACAGGGCGTGCGTGGACGCGACCCGGTGGATCTGGCGGCGCTGGAGACCCTGCTGGTGCGGTTTAGTCAGCTGGTGGTAGAGCAGCCGCGGGTCAAAGAGATCGACGTGAATCCGCTGCTCGCGCGGGCCGGCGACGACGGCCTGCTGGCCCTCGACGCGCGGGTGGTGCTTCATCCCCGCGAGACGGA
>CAYOWD010000370.1:1129-3338 GCA_964407535.1 uncultured Salinivenus sp.
GCCATTCGCCCGTACCCGCGGCAGTATGTGGGCGGGCACACGATGCGGAGCGGGGAGGAGGTGACGATTCGGCCCATCCGACCGGAGGACGAGCCAAAGCTGGTGACCCTTCACAAGCGGTTGTCGGAGCGGAGCGTGTACATGCGCTACGCCAGTCTCATGCAACTGGAGCAACGGGTGGCGCACGAGCGTCTGGCACGCATCTGCTTCATCGACTATGATCGCGAGATGACCCTGGTGGCCGAGCGGACCACCGACGAGGGCGACAAGGAAATTATCGGGGCCGCCCGTCTCACCCAGCAGCCGGGCGGGCGGGAGGCCGAGTTCGGGATGATTGTGATCGATGAGTTTCAGGAGGAAGGCATCGGCACCGAACTGCTGCGGCGCCTTGTGCAGATTGGGGAACATGAGGGCCTCGACCGCATCACGGCCGATATTCTGGACCAGAATCGGGCCATGCAGCGCGTATGTGAGAAGCTCGACTTCAACCTCGTTTACAGCGACGACCCGGCCGAGGACATGGTGAAGGCGATTAAGCGACTCCCCGAGTAAATATCCGGTGCGTACCAGTGGGCCTGATCGGCGGAGATGGCCCTGCCTGAACGTTGAGTCGTGGCGGGGAGCTTGTGTCCGGACGATCGAGCGAGCTAAAGCACCACGAGCGTCGTGGTACCTTCCGGCGGCATCCGCCGAAAGTCTCGGCCGTTGAACGTGCGGAGCTCATCGGCGGAGGCTTTTTCGGCACAACGGACGTGCAGGGCGTCGTAAACGGCACCGCTCTCCAGTCCGAGGTCCGCCATCCGCTGGAGGACCTTCATGTACTCGTGCCCGCCGAGTTCAATGACATCTTCGGCCACGTCTGCGACATTTTCTTCGATTAAGCGTCGAGCCTGTCCGGGCGTGACCGATGGACTGATCGGCAGGGTCGTTAGTGATGAATAGCATTCGGCCAGGGTGTGGCTACTTATGAGCAAACTCGTTTCCCCGCGGTGGGCCGATTCTAAGTGAGGAAATGCTTTCTCGTGTTGAGAGAGAGTGGGGACAAGAGCCGGGACCAGAACGGAGGCATCCAAAAGCACTCGCATGGGAGAGTCGATTTCGGGACAGATGGGAAAACGCGAGGCGACGGAAAGAGAAGCGTATCGGATCAATCACTACTCAGGCAGCCCGGCGTGCTTTTGGGCTCGTTCGCGACGCTCGGAGCGGATCTGTTCCACAACGTCAAAATCCTCGTCGGTGAGCGTCCCGGAATGGATCAAAAGCTCGCCCTTTTGTTGGAGGGCTGGTTTTTGGTCCTTGGGTTTGAGGGTGATTGTCCCTTCGGGGGCTTCAGCTGGATCGACGCGAAGCTCAAGGGCGCTGCCCGACTCGATTCCGAGCCGGTCCCGGACTTCTTTCGGGATGACGATGCGGCCGTAGTCGTCAATCGTTACATCCATGACAGGGGGAGAAGATTGTGCTGAGTAATTTGCCATTTGCAAACGGCAGATGGCAACAGCCCGTTCCGTACGACAATCTACTCCGCGTTCTGTCGGGAGGAGGGATGCGGCGCTAGTGATTTCTCGCTGTTCCCGAAATCGAGCCACCGGGATGGGAAAGAGCCCCCGAGGGGGACATGACTCATCAGCAGATATTGGCCGGACTCGTCGTGGAAGGGGGCAAAAACAAAAACGGCGACCCTCTCCGTCGCCGGAGAAGGTCGCCGTGGTCTTGTTGTCGTCGGTGCGCAAAGGCGCCGAGGGCGCAGATGCGCGGCCGAGTGGCGTTACATCATGCCACCCATGCCGCCCATGCCGCCGCCCATGCCGCCCATGCCGCCGGCAGGCATACCGCCGCCGGCACCGCCGGCAGCACCGCCGCCACCGCCGTCGTCATCATCGTCCTCATCTTCGAGGTCGGCGATGACGGACTCCGTGGTCAGCAGCATGCCGCCCACGGACGCAGCGTTTTCGAGCGCCGAACGCGTGACCTTCGTCGGGTCGAGCACGCCTTCCTCGCGGAGGTTGCCGAAGGTTTCGGAACGGGCGTTGAAGCCGAAGTCGCCGTCGCCGTCCTTCACCTTCTGCACCACGATGGAGCCCTCGTGGCCGGTGTTCGTCGCGATCTGACGCAGCGGGGCTTCGAGCGCCGTCTTGATGATGTCGACGCCGATGCCCTGGTCTTCGTTTTCGACCTCAACGTCCTCGATGGCCTCAAGGGCGCGGAGGTA
>CAYOWD010000371.1:0-2667 GCA_964407535.1 uncultured Salinivenus sp.
TCGCCGCGGCCGTGGTAGGGCGGCATGGCCTCCAGGTGTTCGTACTTTGCGTAGAGGATGCCGATGCCCGTGGGGCCGAACATCTTGTGGCCCGAGAAGGCGAAGAAGTCGGCATCCAGCGCCTGCACGTCGATCGGCAGGTGTGGGGCCGACTGCGCGCCGTCCACCACCACCGGCACGTCGATCGCGTGCGCCGCGTCGATGAGGTCCTCGACCGGATTGATCGTGCCCAGCGTATTCGAGATGTGGGTCACGGCCACCAGGGCCGTGTCGGCCGTCAGGAACTCGTCGAGCCGATCCATCTGCAGTTCGCCGCGTTCCGTAACCGGCAGCACCCGAATCTCGGCGCCGACCTGCTCGGCCAGCATCTGCCAGGGCACAATGTTGGAGTGGTGCTCCATCTCCGTCAGGAGAATCTCGTCGCCCTCGTCGACGACCATCTCGCCGAAGGTCGAGGCCACGAGGTTCAGCCCCTCCGTGGTCCCCCGCGTAAAGAGGACTTCTTCGGTGCGCGAGGCGTTGAGGAAGTCGGTCAGCGACGCGCGGGCCGATTCGTACTCGTCGGTCGCTTCCTGACTGAGCCGGTGTACGCCCCGGTGTACGTTGCTGTTCTCGTGCCGGTAAAAGTGGTCCAGCCGGTCAATGACCGCTTCCGGTTTCTGCGAGGTCGCCGCGTTGTCGAGGTACACGAGCGGCGTGTCCTCGTAGATGTCCTGTTGCAGCGCGGGAAATTCCGCACGGAACGACTCAACGTCGAAGGCGGCTGTATCCGTCTGGGGGGACGTCGTTGCGGGCATAGGCGGTCTAGGTAGGTAAGTGAGGACGTGTGTAGGCATGTAGGTCGCGCACGTACACACGTACAGACCTACACACCTACATCCGCGAAGTTAGACGTACGTGGCAAAGCGGGTGCGCACGAGTTCCGTCACGTGGTCGCGCAGCGGGTCGATGCTGTATTCGCTCAGCACCTCTTCCGTAAACGCCTGCAGCATCAGGATGCGGGCGCGCCGCTCCGAGACGCCGCGCGAGCGGAGGTAAAAGACGCCTTCCTCGTCGAGTTGGCCGGTCGTGGCGCCGTGGCTGCACTCCACGTCGTCGGCGTAAATCTCCAGCTCCGGCTTCGTGTAGATCTGCGAATCGTTGTTCAGAACGATGGTGTCGTTCTGCTGGTACGCGTCGATCCGCTGCGAGCCGCGGGCGACGAAAACCTTGCCGTTGAAGACGGCCGTGGACTCGTCGTTGAGGACGTGCTTGTAGAGCTCGTTGCTGTTGCAGTCCGGCTGGACGTGGTCCATGCGCGTGTGATTGTCCACGTGCATGTCGTCCTGTCCGATCACGAGGCCGAAGAGGTTGGACTCGCAGAACGTGCCGTCGGCCTCGACGGTGGCGTTGTTGCGAATCACGTCGCCCGTGTAGGTGAACGTCTTGGTCGAGTAGACGCTGTCGTCCTTTTGCTGGGCGGCGCGGGTATGCACCTGCGAGGCCGACTCGCCCTCGTCCTGAAGCAGGTAGTGGTCCAGGTTCGCCTTTTCGCCGACGAAGGCCTCGCCCACCGTATTGGTGAACGTGTTGGCGTCGGTCAGGGAGCGCTGCGTCTCCACGATCTGGGCGATGGCGCCGTCTTCGACCACGAAGAGGTGGCGCGGCTGCAGGAAGAGGTCCTGGTCGGTCGCCGTGACGTGCAGAAAGTGAATCGGCTTCTTGACCACGGTGCCGGAGGGGACGTACACGAACGCGCCGTCCTGCACAAACGCCGTGTTGAGGGCGGTCAGCGCCTCCTCCTCGTAGTCGGCGTACTGGCCGTAGTGCTCCTCCACCACGTCCGGGTGCTCGTCGCCGGCCTTCGAGAGGCTGCTCACGACCACGCCGTCCGGCAGTGCGCCGACGTCGGACAGCGATTCGTCGACCCGCCCGTTGACGAGCACGACGCGGTGGGCGTCCATGTCGTCGAGCAGGAAGTCTTCGATGTCGCCGGCGTCGACCGAGGCCGATTCCGGCCCGAGCGGCAGCGTGTACGGCTGGTCGATGACCTTCTTGATGTTCGTGTACTTCCAGAGCTCCAGGTCGTTGGTCGGGATGCCCAGCTCCGAGAAGCGCTCGATGGCGTCCTCGCGCTGCTGGGCGATGGAGGCACTGGTGCCGTTGAGCGTCTGGCCGTGGTTGACCTCGAAGGCCGAGATGAATCGGTCTTCGGGTTGCACGTCCGTGTCAAGTGCAGTCGTCATAACGTCGTTGGCAGATTGAATGCGGGAGAGAAGAGAAGGGAAAGCGCCGAGATCCGAGGACGACAATGCCGCGTCCCCCGATGGGCAGCGTTACGCCGCCGCGGCCACTTCTTCGCGGATCCAGTCGTACCCGTTCTCTTCGAGCTTCCTCGCCAGCTGCTCGTCCCCAGAGTGCACAATCCGACCGTCGAGCATGACGTGCACGCGGTCCGGCGTGATGTACTGCAGGATGCGTTCGTAGTGGGTGATGACGATGAAGCCCCGGTCGTCATTCCGGAGCGTGTTGACGCCGTTCGCCACGTTCTGCAGGGCGTCGATGTCGAGCCCGGAGTCGGTCTCGTCCAGGATCGCGAGCTTCGGGTCCAGCATCGCAAGCTGGAAGATCTCGTTCCGCTTCTTCTCGCCGCCGGAGAAGCCTTCGTTGACCGACCGCTTCGTGAGG
>CAYOWD010000371.1:2677-3296 GCA_964407535.1 uncultured Salinivenus sp.
GTTCCACCGGGTACTGAAAGGCGAGAAAGATGCCTTCCTCGGCGCGCTCCTCCGGTTCCAGCTCCAACAGATCCTCGCCCTCAAAGAGAATTTCGCCCTCAAGGACTTCGTACTCTTCGCGCCCGGCCAGCACCGCCGCAAGGGTACTCTTGCCGGAGCCGTTCGGGCCCATGATGGCGTGCAGGTCGCCGGTGTCGATCGTCAGGTCGACGCCGTTCAGGATCTTGATGTCCTCGCCTTCGACGCCAACGTGCAGATTCTTAACTTCTAAAAGTGCCATGTCTCGGTTCGTTTTCTAAGTATTGTGCGTTTGAAAGTCGTAGTGCTCGTCGTGGACCGATATGCCCGTCCTGGAGAGTATGGGAGTGGCGGAGCATTTTGCACTCCCACACTCACACACCCCCATACGCCCACACGCAACTACCCAACGCTGCCTTCCAGTTCGATGGCGAGCAGCTCCTTGGCCTCCACGGCAAACTCCATGGGGAGCTCCTGCAGAATTTCCTTACAGAAGCCGTTCACGATGAGCTTGAGCGCTTCTTCCTCGCCGAGGCCGCGCTGGTGGCAGTAGAACATCTGGTCTTCGCCCACCTTCGACGTGGTGGCCTCGTGTTCGATC
>CAYOWD010000372.1:0-3280 GCA_964407535.1 uncultured Salinivenus sp.
GTAGAGGACGATGCTGTCGGTCTTCGGGTCGTCGCCGAGGTACGTAATCATGTCGCCCCAGTCCACATCGAGCATCGACCCGATGGACACGAACGAGCTGAAGCCGACGTTCTCCCGAAAGCTCCAGTCCAGAATCGACGTGAGGAGTGCCCCGCTCTGGCTCACGAACGCCACGTTGCCTTCCTGGGCCATCGACCCCGCAAAGGTGGCGTTGAGCCCATTGGGCGGCCGCATCACGCCGAGGCAGTTGGGGCCGACGATGCGGATGTCGTGTTTGCGGGCCACCTCCTTGATCTCGCGTTCGAGCTCGGCCCCCTCTTCCCCCACCTCTCGAAAGCCGGCCGACACGATGATGAGGCCCTCCACGCCCGCCTCGCCGCATTCTTCGACAATGTCTGGCACGGTCGGCGCCGGGGTCGCAATCACGGCGAGGTCGACCTCCTCTTCCACGTCTCGGATGCTGTCGTACGCCTCGATGCCCAGCACGCTGTCTCGCTTCGGATTGACGGGAAAGACGGTGCCGCCGAACGGATTGCTCACCAGATTCCACAGCAGGGTGCGCCCCACGCTGCCCACTTTGTCGCTGGCCCCGATCACCGCGACGTTGTCGGGCCGGAAGATCGCGTCGAGCGGTTGTCGGCCGGACGAGATCAGGTCGTACGAGGGATCGCTCGTGGGCGGCTCGTCGGGAGACGCGTTGGGGGAATCGGACATGCGTTGAGCAGAGCTGGAAGTGAAGGGGGCATCCGAAGCGGTATTCGCCGTCACTGTGGACTCTAAATGTACCGCACGGCGCTTGTCATTTCAACGATCGCCCGTTACCAATTCGTATTCTGTCTTCCGTGTGATTGCGAGTAACGACCGGCTGTTTTTGAATCGAAAGCGTGGACCCGGTGCATACGAATTGTTTTTGGCGTGTCGCTCCCTGCGGTAGGAACTCACCTGCACTGTTGAGAATTTCGATGACGAGCACAGCCCGAAACGAATCTCCCGCACTCATGGCTTCCCCATCGTACGACGACGACTCCCCCGACGAGCTGTTGAATGCCCTCAAGTGGGGCGGCCGGTATCCGGACCCTGCCCTGATTGAGGAATGTCGCACACGGCCGGCCGAACTGACCGAGCCGCTGCTGGACATTATGGCCGATCCAGAGGAAGGCGAATACTGGCAGCGAAGCGATCCGCGCTGGTACCTGCCCGTCCACGCCGGGAAGTTGCTGCTGGCCTACGGCGAGCCGGACGCCTTTCCCCTGTTTGCCGACATGCTCCGCGATCCGGACGGCAATCCCGCGCTCGAATGGTTCGATACGGATCTGCACGCCCTCGGCCCGCCCGGCGTCCCCACGTTGATCGACGTGGTGCAGGACGACGCGGCCCCGTCCTACGGCCGCAACCTCGCCATCAGCGCCCTCCGTCAGATTGCCGAAGACCATTCGGAGGAGACGCGCGGCACGATCATCGAGGCCCTGCGCTCCGAACTGCCGCCCGTTGAGGACGACGGAACGGTCCGGCTCGACCGCACGCCGTCTCGGGACGAGACGGAGCACTGGACCGAGGTGACGCTGGCCCTCGCCGAGTTGCAGGACGAGGAGAGTCGCCCAACCATCGAGGCCTTGTTCGACGAGGACCTCATCGACGACTTTCTCTTCGGCGGCCGCGCCGAATACCGCGAGATTCTGGCTGGAAACAATCCCCCGCGGCAGTACGACTTCGACCTCGTCGCGCAATACGAACGGCGAGCGTCGTCGGGGGACGGCTTTTCGGCCCGCACCGATCTCTCGTCGTCGCTCTCCAAGAAGGCGCACGTTCTCGTCGACACGCTCGTGCACGCCGGGCGCCACCCGCATCCGGACTTGATTCGCGACTGCGTGGCGGCTCAAGACGAGATCACCCCGGCGCTGCTCGCCATTCTGAAGGAGGACGTGCTCGCCGACACCCGCGAGAAGCACTGGGGCGAGGACGACCCGCGCTGGTACCGGATGATCCACGCGGGGCTGCTCCTCATTCACTTCCGCGAGACGGATGCCCTGCCCTGGTTCGTCCGCGAGTACCAGCAGGCCACCATCGACAATTTCAACGAATGGTTCGAAAACAAACTGCGCCTCTACGGCCCGGCGGCGGTCGAGCCCCTAATCGACCTACTGCATGACCGCAGTGCCGGCACGTGGGGACGCATCGAAGCGGCGGGCGAGTTGTCCCACATCGGCGGGACGCACCCGGAGGTGCGCGACACGGTGCTCGACGCTCTCCGCGAGACGCTGCCGCCGCTCGCCGACGACGGGTCTCCCGACGTGCCGATGGACGCGGAGGCGGAGGCCCTGCCGCACCTCTGGGCGACGCTGACGCACGAGCTCGGTCGCCATCAGGACGAGGCGAGTCGTGAACAGATCGAGGCCCTCTTCGAACAGGACTTCATCGACGAGTGGATGTTCGGGGACGTGGAGGAGTACCATCAGCTTCTGCGCGGGGATGGAGACCCATTCGCCCCGGCTTCCTTCGACGTGGTCGACTACTACGAGGACTGGTCCGAGGAGGGCGAAAAAGAGCGCGAGGCCGCTCAGCAGCGCCAGCAGGAGCGGCGGACCCGCGTGCGGGCCGACGAGGAGACGGGCCACTACGAGGGCAGCACCTTCGTCCGCGACGACGCCGACGTGGGCCGCAACGACCCCTGTCCCTGTGGGAGTGGGGCGAAGTACAAGTACTGTTGCGGGTGAACGTCCGCCCGCCGAAAGACCTCCGACGATTTGAACGGTAAGACGATTTGAACCTGCTGCTATGCCCCGACTCCGCTAAAGAGTGAAATACAGCCTCGAAACATCGCGTATGCACCTATGTATGCACTAATGATTCCGCGTAGAGTTATAATTACATTTAGAAAAACAGCGGGGTGACCTGGATGCAATCTATAAAAGAACATGCAACTCGATGGATTTTGAGTGGCACACACCGAAGAATGAGAAGAACATAGAGAAGCACGGTATCGACTTTCACGACGCCGTTCAAGTCTTTGCGGGTCCCCATTTTGTAGAAGATCGGACCCGACAGGAAGACGGAGAAGAGCGAAAGGCAGCAATCGGACCGATCTCAGACGGCAAAGTGCCCGATCATTGGTCCGGCACTCTGATTGTTGTCGTCTTTACGATGCGAGGTGACACTACACGAATTATTTCCGCACGGAGGGCGAATCCAGATGAGCGAAGACATTACGAGCGTCACGTTGGAGGAGGCGAAACAGGCGGATCGCAAGACCGACTGGGATCGTGTTGGACACCTAACCGAC
>CAYOWD010000373.1:0-3265 GCA_964407535.1 uncultured Salinivenus sp.
CTCCCGGTCGCACTCCATGCAGACGGCCTCCGGCTTGTGGTTGCGCGCCATCAGTTCGATGGGGTGCTCCGTCGTGGGCGCCCCCTCGCGCACGTCCATCGTCCGGATCAGGGTGCGTGACTCCGTGCCGAAATCGTAGATGTGCGTCAGCTCCGTGTCGTCGTCGAAGACCTGGTCGACGGAGCGCGACGTCGAAATCTCGGAGCCGCCCCACCCTCCCACCGAAAACTGACTCATGTGACCGCAGCACTCCAGCCAGATGGCGCGCAGGTAGCGGTCAAGCTCTTCCAGGGGGACGGATCCACGCATCTCCAGGTCCAGCCAAAAGGGTTGCCCCCACTCGTCCTCGGCCCGCAGATGATACATCGTCTCCGCGTCCGCATCGGCCGCCTCGACGGCCGCTTCCCGGTCCGAGCACGCACGCAGGTGGCGCACCATCCCGCCTTTCGTGTAGTCCGCGTCGCAGAAGTAGCAGGTGCCCTGAGATTGTGTCGCCATGAATCGATGTCGGATTGGGGAACAGAAGAAAACTCGTTCTCGCTGCCTATTCCTCGACTTCCGGAGCGGGTCCGATCGAATCGCTCGGTTCGCCGAGAGCCTGTTTCACGTCTCCCTCCAGCTCGCTCGGACGCCCCTGAACCGGACTGACGCCATATCGTCCCAAGGCCTCTATAAAAGCTGATCGCAAGAGGCCCGCGAGTTCGGCGGCCTTTCCCTGTGAGATCCGCTCCATCTCGTACCACTTGATGGCGGCCGTGAGCCGCCACTCGCGGCCAAACTCTTCCGGCGAAGGGCGGAGCGCAGAAAAGGCATCGTCCGGACGCTCCAACGTCAGGGTCTTGGGCATGGCGGAAACCGATAGATGGAAGATCAGCTTTCTTCAGTGTCTACAAATGAGACGAGGCGGCGTTCTCAATTCGTTATTCCATTGGCCTCTACGTCCTCAAAGGTGCGGACCGGAACCTTGTCGGCGTCGCCATTCAGATCCTGACGCAGAAATGATTTCATGTCTTCGACCTCGGAGTTCTCGTTGACGATAAGGCATTTGATGTCCCCGAACGTAGGATCGAGTGATGAATGCACCTTGTCGATGTCCTGAGACTCAAATTCTGACTTCGTGTAGGGCTCTGGCACCCCACTTGGAATATATCGCCATTCCCGCTCGTCGTAATATCGTTTTTCCTCGTCCTCGTACGGTTTGAGGAACTGGAGGAGCTTCAGAAAAACGGATCGGATTTGCTGATCTTCGTGATCAACATGGAAATCCTCAGTCAGCGCATTAAAGTCCTGAAAAGCCGCGGAAAAACCTGATTCGGGAACGACATAGCTCACGGGATTGACGCCTTTCTCTATACCCCATGCTTTGTCAAAAACAATTCCATACGGATTGTACTTCTTTGAGTCGGATCCTTTCACATGCCCTCCCAATCGGTCATGCGGAATGTCGCAAAAGCAAGCCATTGGGATATATATCTTGTACCGATCGCTAGAGCTCCCCTGAACATCTCCATTATGCTCACTCTCGTCTGTATTTCCTTTGTCAGCAGCCATTCTATCATCTAAACGAGGGTCCCAATCATCCCCCAATATTCCCTTCAAGAAAGACACGTCCTCGCAACTGTATTGCACCCAGAGTCCATTTTCCACAATGGACTTGAGTGTGTCTCTACTCTCCGTGAAGTGATACAGGTAATCAGAGCTCTCCACGGCAGCTTCGCTTTGAAGATACTCGTCGATGCGCGCAACGGCGTCGCTGTACCGCTGGTGTGACAGGCAGTCGGCAATGTCATGGAGAGCAGACGCCCCATCGGTGCTCCGCAACCGGTCGGCCTGCGCCTCCAGCGCCTCGGTCTCCCCCAGCTGGATCATGTTTTTGACCAGTTCGAGGCGCTGGATAACCGAATCGGAATTAACGGCCATGATTTACAGAGGTAGTATTCCAGCTTAGTGAATAGGATTGGATCCTCAAGGATTTGAGCGCAAGAATAGAGCCGTTTAGTCAGACTATTCTGTTTCCCCATCATCCAGCGACTCATGGAGTCTCTGTGCCTTCTCACGGTAAAATGCGACGCGCTCCTCCGGCGTCATGTCTTTCGTCTGCTCGTAGTGACAGTCTCGAATCTGCCGGACCATCTGTACGGCGTCAAACGTCTTCTTCCGGTCCATACGTTTTGCCAGCGCTCCTCGTCAAAGCAGATCAGAAAAGTCCTCGATGCGTTCACGCACCTCCGCGATTCCGTCTGCGGTGGAGTCGGCATCGAAAGAGGCCAATTCGTAGTCGGCCTGCAAGCGATCCTTGTACAACTCCTCAATAAACGCAGCGGTGTCGTCCGGCAAGTCGTCGTGCCGGATAAACACTCTTCCCAGATGGACACGAAGGGCTTTGTGAGAACTGATGTCCACCCCTTCTCCTTTCAACGCGCCCTTTCCGGCAGCCAGCACGGCATAGTAACAAGCCGAGACGGAGCGGGCATATCGACCGCGTTCGTGAAGCAATTCCGCATCCTCTAGGCGCTGAAAAGCTTCGTGCATCCACGCGTCGGCCGTACTCATAAACGAACCCCTCCACTCTGTGCCAACCTAGCAACCTCTGTCTTGCTCTCTTTCATCTCGACATCCGACAGCGTGAAGATCGTGACCACGTATTCCCAGTCAATGTCGTGCTCGAATTCGCTCCCCACTTCCGAAACCTGCCGGGAAACATCATTTTCTTTGCAAAAAGCTCCCTCCAACACGGCCGCGAGAATGATCCACTCGTCATCCCCCGCGGGCTCGTACGGATTGTCCGGCAACACGTAGAGCGCGTGCAATTCGTCCTCGAATTGGGTCCGTAGTCGGTTCGCGATCAGATCGAGGGCGCGGGACCGGGGCAATGGATCCGTTTGAAGCACGGCACCGGAAGCAAAAAGATCGAAAACACGAGAAGGGAATGTATTAGACGTCCTGTGCTCTCCTGCGTTCACAGCGTTGCAACGCTCTCGAGTAAAACAGGTCCTCCATCTCCTCGTCCGGATCCGTCTCGCCGTCGGCACCGCCCATCGTCGCCGGATGCGTGCGCAGCGCCTCGTAGAAGTCCTGGTCGTAGGTGCGCGTCTTGACGGCGATGGGCATGGGAACACGCGGTTCAGGTGGACGACTCCGTCTGCTGATCGTCCATCGACTCATGGAGCGCCTCTGTCTTCTCCCGGTAAAACGCGACGCGCTCCTCCGCCGTCATGTCTTTGGTCTGCTCGTCGTGCCGGTCTCGGATTTGAATCATCTGTAC
>CAYOWD010000374.1:0-3249 GCA_964407535.1 uncultured Salinivenus sp.
GCTCCACGTAGGCGTAGCGGTCCACCTCGACGGTGTCGTACTGGCAGACGCGCCCGAGGTCGTTGCGCCCGAGGTCGACCAGCATCAGGTGCTCGGCCCGCTCCTTGGGGTCGTTGAGCAACTCGTCGGCCAAGGCCGCGTCTTCTTCCTCATCCTCGCCGCGTGGGCGCGTCCCCGCAATCGGAAGGACCTCGGCGGTGCCGTCCTCCGCCCGCACCAGCACCTCGGGCGAGGAGCCCACGAGCGCGTGGTCGTCCATGTCGAGGTAGAAGAGGTAGGGCGACGGGTTGACCTGGCGGAGGGCGCGGTAGAGGTTGAATTCGTCGCCCTCGAAGTCCGTCGAGAACCGCTGCGAGAGCACGACCTGAAAGATGTCGCCCCGCTGGACGTGATCCTTGGCCGTGCGGACGGCGTCCTCGAATTCCGGACGGTCCATGTTGGAGGTCAGCCCCTCGTCGGTCCACTCGACCGGTTCGGGGTGGGAGGGGGGACGCTTCAGGTCCGATTCCAGATCCGCCAGCCGGTTTTGGGCGTCCTCGTAGGAGGCGCGCAGGTCAGAATCGTCGTCAATGAAGACGTTGGCGAGGAGGACAATCTGATGCCGCACATGGTCGAACGCCGCGACGGTGTCGTAGAAGCACCAGGCGGCGTCCGGCAGGTGCAGGTCGTCGGGCGGGGCGTCCGGCAGGTCCTCCACGAGCCGCACCCCGTCGTAGCCGAGGTAGCCGACCGCCCCGCCGCGCAGGCGCGGCAGGTCGGGGAGGTCAATCTCCGTGTAGCGGTCCATGTAGGCGTCCAGGACCTCGAAGACATTGCCGTCGGGCACCGACAGGCCCGCCTCGGCGTCGGGCGTCCGGCGCTCGTCCACCGTGACGTCGGCCCCGAACGCTGTGGCCTTGACGATGCGGTACGGGTCACGACTCAGAAAGGAATAGCGCGCCAGCTTTTCGCCGCCCTCGACGCTCTCGAAGAGAAAGCTGTAGTCGGCGTCCTCCCGGAGGGAGAGGAAGGCCGAGACCGGCGTCAGCAGGTCGGCACTGCGGCGGACGGATACCGGCACCACGAGGCGGGAGGCGCCCTCGTCGCGGGCCGATTCGATATGGGAGCGAAAGTCGTCGAACGTCATAACGAAGGTCAACTAACTCAAGGCAATCGTGTGTTCAGCTTTTATTGAGAGCGAATCCGCTCCTTTGCTCTTCCCATCGGTATCGCTGGGATCGCATGTGCGTTTGTGAGCAGTGTCCCGATGGCATCCCGACGGCTGTCGGGATTGCCTCTGTCGGGGTGTGGGAGTTGGGTATGTGAGCAGTGTCCCGACTACTGTCGGGGTGTGGGAGTATGTGTGTATGTGCGTATGTGCGTTAACGCGCTAGCGCCAAGTGCTTGCACCCATGCTTTTACGTCTGTATCCCCGAACTTTGTAATCGGATTTGGTAGGAGAAGTCGCCTTCGACCGCCGCGTGTGCTCCTCAATCAAGGCACAATGCGATTGTCTTGACAGCGAAACAACGAACCAAAAGAAAAACCCGCTGCCGAAGGGAGCAGCGGGTCCAGAGCCGTCAGTCAAAATGGTGCGCCGCCGTTCACGCACACAGGGGGCTCTCGACCCGCGGGGAGGGCCGCCAGTTCCGCCAGTCCTGTGGGCGCAGACGAGTCGTGTCGATCATAGGATGTAGAGGGTACGATATAGGCGGCAGTGGGTCAAGAGGGCGGTTTGAAATTCCGTTGATGGACGGGCATCCGGCAGTACAGGTTGGGTCTTGCGGCGGCGGGGGCGGGTCGGGAGAGCGAGATGCCCGGGTGCCGATTTCGACGTTCGGTTGAGAGGGGCTTCGTCGCCTCTCCCGATCACCTCAGTGCTACGCACAAACGCACGCTTCAACGTCTCGTCGCCGGCAAACTCGTCCCAGTCGATCTCGCGACCGGTCTCCATCAAGTAGCGAGCTTCGGACTGAATGTGACGAAGATACTCAGTCTCCGATCTCGACATACTCCACGTCTTGCAAGATATGGGGGCCGATATGAGGACTGAGTGATTCGCGAGTCACCAGATCAATCGGACGCTCAAGTTCGTCTTCCAGAAGAAAAGAGAGGGCCATAAAATTATCGAACGACTTTTCTCCCGGAGCGAACTCCACGAGAAAATCCACGTCACCCTCAGCCCCGGATTCATCTCGTTGGAAGGATCCAAACAGGCCGAGGCGCTTCACCCCGAGCCGACGCAAATCATCGCGGTGGCGTCGCAGGCACCCAATCAGGTCTTGTTTGGTCTGAACAGTTGACATAGCAGGTGATAAACCGCCGTCAGTCGCGGATGTTGCTGGGCAGCATAGCGTCACACGGCAATCGCATCAACTACAAAACATTCTACGTCGTCGCTCTGAGCTTGACTCAGAGCCCATCTGACGATGTTTGAGGTCTCCTCAGTTGGTTGGATGGGCTCCAGAGCAAGTCTGGAGCGACGAAGGAAGTGTTTTCATGTCTGAAAAGTCGAATTTGAGCAATACTTCTGAGGCAAATCCATTGATGCGATTGCCGTGCATAGCGTCAACACTCATCCCGAGAAGCGGGATTCCTCTATTTGGATTCCTCTATTTCAGGTCGGGCAGCTTCTCGCGCTCCAGCACATTCGTAATCGTACGTGGTTTTCCTTCCTCTCGCTCGATGAGTCCTTTCCGATGTAGTTTTACGATCATCTGATGGACCGTAGGGGGAGAAACCTCAAAATAGCGCTGCATATCAGCTTCTGCCGGGGGCTGTCCGTTCAATTTCGTGTAGTAATAGATGAAGGCAAGATACTGTCCCTCTTTTGGGGTGTAAGGCGGATCCTCTTGGTTCGTCATTGTTGAGTGCGACACATCATTTTGTGAAGGGTGCCTGATGGAAGGGTGGGGAGGCGGAGCGCCCATCCCTTGAGGGTGACTTCGCGGACGATGGCCTTGCTCATTGTGGACGGGCCGTCGGTGCGGTCGTGCATTCCCATCTGAGTCGTGCATCTCCACCTGAAAGGCGTAGCCGGCGGCGTTAACGCGGTCGAGAGGCAAGGCGGCCGTCAAAGCGTGCCGGTCAGGTCGCGGAGGCGGAGTTCCCACACCTTGAGGGCGGCCTCGCGGACGATGGCCTTGCTCATCTTGGACTGGCCCTCGGTGCGCTCGGTAAAGATGACGGGGATCTCTTCGATGTCGAAGCCGGCCCGCCAGGTGCGGTAGTGCATTTCGACCTGGAAGGCGTAGCCGTCGGAGTTGACGC
>CAYOWD010000375.1:0-1620 GCA_964407535.1 uncultured Salinivenus sp.
GTAAGTAGTAAATCGTAAGTCGTGGGGCGGGATGGAGCGGTTCCCGGGGGTCCAATCCGGGTACATAGTTAACACTTCTATCCGGGCACATGGTTTGCAGATCATGAGGGCATCTTCTCACCAACGGAGGTGCCCATGCCCTGGATGGAGGAATCGAAAGTGGAACAGCGATTGCGATTCGTGACGAAGATTCGACAGGAAAGCTACACGGTGGCAGAGGCGTGCCGGGAATTCGGCATCAGTCGCCCGACCGGCTACAAGTGGCTCGAACGCTACGAGGAGGAAGGCCTCGAAGGGCTTGAGGACCGCTCCCGTGCTCCGGAGACCATTCCCCACAAGACCGACGAAGAGGTCGAGGAGCTGATCTGTGCACTCCGAAAGCAGTATCCGGAGCTGGGTCCCAAGAAGCTCCGAGCATGGCTGAAGCGCGAGCATCCGGAAGCGGACTGGCCGGCTGCCAGCACGGTTGGCGCCATCCTCGAGCGGAACGGCTTGACCGAGAGTCGGGAGCCCTCGAGGCGAGCCCCGCCGCGGAGCGATCCACTCGAGGAGGCAGATGCTCCCAATGAGATCTGGTCGGCGGATTTCAAAGGGCAGTTTGAGCTCGGCGACGGCACGACGTGCTTTCCGTTGACGGTGACGGACAATGCCAGCCGGATGGTGCTCGGCTGCAAAGCGCTCGGCTCGACGAAGGGAGCGCCGGTGCAGCAGTACTTTGAGAGGGTCTTCGAGCGCTGGGGGCTGCCCCGGGCGATTCGCACGGACAACGGAGCGCCCTTTGCCTCGACGGCGCCCCGCGGGCTCTCCAAGCTGTCGGCCTGGTGGCGGGCCCTCGGGATCGACCACGAGCGAACGGATCCGGGAGAGCCCCAGCAGAACGGACGCCACGAACGGATGCATCTGACGCTGAAGCGCCACACGGCCCGGCCGGCCGCGGAGACGATGGCCGCTCAGCAGGAGTCCTTCGACGGGTTTCGACGGTTTTTCAATCAGCTCCGGCCGCATGAAGCACTTGGACAGACGCCGCCCCGGACGGTCCACACGCGGAGTGAGACGGACTATCCCGACGAGCTCGGTGTCCAGAAGTATCCGCACTGCGACCTGTCCCGGAAGATCCCGGATCACGGCCGGATTTCGCTGGCGTGCCACAAAGTTTTTGTGACCAACGCACTCACAGGCTACCGGGTCGGGCTGACGGAAATCGACCCGGGGGTGTGGGTCGTCAGTTTTGCCGGCGAGGACATCGGTCTGTTTGAGTCCGGAGAAACGACAATCAGTCGACTCGACGTCCCCGATACAGTGAAGCGTTCGCGACTCTGAAAGTGTAAACCATGTGCCCGGTTTGGTGTGTAAACCATCTGCCGGGTTGCACAGGCCGACGCCCGCCACACCACCAACACCCGCACCAAATACGATTTACGAAATACGATTCACAGAGCCGGAAAAGGTGCCAGGTACTCCTGGCACGTTTAATCTGGCACAGTGTGACTGAACACTGTCCCTTCATCTATTGGGACTATATACTGGAGGGTCACTCGCCGCACACTGAGAAAAGGGAGGACCGATGGCGGTTCCGAAATTTTACGAATTTATCGACCCGTTGCTTCGAGTGCTCGCGGA
>CAYOWD010000375.1:1630-1904 GCA_964407535.1 uncultured Salinivenus sp.
CATCCGGAGGGCCTCAAGACGGCGAAAGCGTACGAGGCCACGGCCGACCGCGTCGGACTCACCGAAGAGGAGCGGAATGAAATGATTCCGAGCGGCCAACAGGCCCGGTACAAAAACCGAATCGGGTGGGCGCACGACCGCCTGAAGCGGGCCGGTCTCTCGGAGAGCGCCGACTGGGGCGTGTGGCAGCTCACCGACGACGGGCGAGAATTGCTCGACGAGTACCCGAACGAACTGGATGAGGACCTGGTCGAGCGCATTGCGCGGCCCCGTA
>CAYOWD010000375.1:1963-2175 GCA_964407535.1 uncultured Salinivenus sp.
TGGAGGAGGAGTCGCCAACGCCGCAACCAGAAGACACGGCCCGGTCGACGATGACGCCGGACGAACGAATCGACGCCGCGATCGAACAGCTACAAGACAGCGTCGCCAACGAACTTCTGGAGTTCATCCACGACCGGTCCGCCGAGTTCTTCGAACATCTGGTGCTCGACGTACTTCATGCGATGGGATACGGCACCGGAGAAGAGTCCATC
>CAYOWD010000375.1:2185-3243 GCA_964407535.1 uncultured Salinivenus sp.
AGGTACCCTGACAAGTGACTGGGTCTCGAGAAGGTCTACATCCAGGCAAAGCGCTGGGAAGCCAACACGGTCGGCCGCCCAGAAATACAGAAATTCTACGGTGCACTGTCCGAACGGCAGGCGTCGAAGGGAGTCTTCATTACGACTTCGACGTTCAGTCGCAATGCCCGGAACTTTGCCGACAACATTTCCGACTCGATCGTCCTCATCGACGGCGACCGACTCACGAGCCTCATGATCGAACACGGCGTCGGCGTACGCTCCGAGCGCACCGTCGATGTCGTCGATATCAATCGCGACTACTTCGAAGTGGACTAGGATCTCCACTCCCAATCTTGAGTATGCCGCAGACGGGAACGAAACGGGATCCGCCATCACGGAAGGTACGGCTAGCGTGCAACGATAGAATGCCGTTTTTCTGTATTTTCAATCACTTGTAGGCGCGCCTGGCACGTTATAGCTGGAAAGAATTTCACCGGCGCGGAGCCGGCGGTCATTTCGGCATTCGGTTGCTTTCGAACGTGAATGCCTTGCGCTCGAGCATGCTACAAGTGGCCTGAAGATGGAGATTTTCGGTATTTACAAATACTTGCAGGCGTGCTTGGAACGTTTTGCCTTCCGGATTTCAGATGTCTCGACGCCGAACGTATTTGACCTTGGCGACGCATGACTGGATCGTCTCGTCCGGGTTTTGCCAGTGAGGGCGGGCTTCGTGAGTTCGCGCTTCCAGATTTCACCGAGAAGGGTGCATGTCGTTGCGCGATCGGCAAAGAGCGAGTCGGAAGAAGCGACAGAATTTCTGGTGGATGAGGCGAGGAGACGTGGACAATCCGTGAACACGAGGATAAAGCGAGGCTTGCTGTATGCGCCGGGCCGGATAGAATCAAAGGGTGACACCTCCCCTACAAGGACAGTGCTCATGGACTGGCGGAAATACATCGAATCGGATCCGGACGTTGCGTCCGGGAAGCCGGTTGTTCGAGGGACGCGCCTGTCGGTCGACTTTTTACTCGGGTTGCTCGCGGAGGGCTGGACGGAGGAAGAGATTCTGGAGAATT
>CAYOWD010000376.1:0-1081 GCA_964407535.1 uncultured Salinivenus sp.
GCGAGTATACGCTCCTGCGCGACAACGAACGGTTGTCGAACCTCATCGATCGGAGCGGGGGCGTGCTGGCGACGGGCTACCTGAAGGGGGGACGACTGACGCGAGACGGGGAGCAGGTGATCGTCGAAATGCGGGACGCGACGCAGGGCGATCCGTCGGAAGATGTCATCCTGCGGCCGGGCGACGAGGTCGTCATTCCCACGCAGCCAAACACGGTGGCGGTGCGCGGCAATGTGGCCAACGAAGGCCTCATCAAACACGAGAGCGGGCGGCGCGTCGAATACTATCTGGACCGAGCCGGCGGGACCCGCAAGAATACCGAGGCAATCCTTCTCACCCAGGCCTCCGGCGCCACCTTTCGGGTCGACACCGGCTGGTTCCGGCGGGCGCCCGAGGTGGACGACGGCGCCGTGATCCGGGTCGAGAGGGCAGAAGAGACCGATCGAACCATCGACGATTACGCGCAGATCGCGTCCACGAGCACGCAGATCCTGTCGAGCGCCGTGACGCTGCTGGTGCTCATCACGCAGGCGTTTAACTAATCGGCCGCTTTTGCGGGGCTTCCGCGCCTCTCATCAGAACGTCGTGCAGTCATGAGCGATTCCCCTACTTCGAACGACGAGCCGGCGGACGCGCTGCCGTCGGGGGATGGGGCGCCGGGGCCGAGGGGCCGCACCGCGCGAGGAGGAGGTGTCGCTGCTGGACCTCTTGCCCGTCCTGGCCGGTCACATGACGACCGATTCGAGATCGGTAGAACCGTATTCATGTATCGGTATCATCGTTTAGACGGGGATCGTTTAAGCGTGGGGGATCGTTGGAAAATGTGCGTATCCGACAATACAATTCGGGACCACCATGACGAGAGAGGCCTTACGAGACGAATTAGTTCGCGAGCTGGATCATCTGTCGCCCGAACAATTGAAGGCCGTATACGAGTTGGTTCACACGCTCAAAGAGCCGACTGAGCAGCCGACTCCCAATCAAGAGGCGGTCAGGAAGGTTCGAGACGCTCTGTCGGGGGGATCCGAATCGCTGTCGAAAACCATTGAGACGGAGCGGGAGGAGCGGATATGAGTTCGAC
>CAYOWD010000376.1:1181-3211 GCA_964407535.1 uncultured Salinivenus sp.
GTACTTTTACGACGAGCCGGGATCGGACAACGTGATCGAACTCATTGAGACTCCGACGCATGCGTCCTGGTGTTCCCGGCTTGCCTGTGTGGAATTCGTCAGTGCAATGCATCGTAAGTACCGGGAAGGGGCACTTGAGGACGCTCACCTGGAGCGAGCGCTCACGGGATTCGAACAGGCAATGGAGGCATTCGGATTGAGTCGTTGAATCGAACGGTTGTGAGGGAAGCGGAGGCGCTTCTGAAGACGCATGGTCGAGAGGATGCGCTTCGGACCCTGGATGCATTACACCTCGCAACGTATCTCCGCCTTGCCGATTCCCAGTGGCGGTTTGTTGTCGCGGACGACCGGCTGTATACGGTAGCGGAGAACGAGGGATGTGAAGTGATTCATCCACTGCAATCCGACAAATCGAATTGAATCCGTTCAGGGGCGACAGTTTCGTTAGAACACCCCCTTTAAAAGTTTGTTGCCTCTCCCTCGTAGCCTGACTCATTGCTCACTGTAACCCATGACCGCGCCGTCCGATCACGGCCAATCCGACGGGGCTGCCGATCCGCCTCCCGGCGACGGGGCGCCGGGGGCGGACCGTTCCGGGTACGCCCCGGACGCCGGCCCTCCCACCCGAGAAGACGAGGTGTCGCTGCTGGACATTTTGCTCGTCCTGGCGCGCAACAAGACTATCATCGTGCGGACGGTGCTCGTCTTTACGGTGCTGGGCGTGACGTACTCCCTGCTGGCTCCGCTGGAGTACACGTCGGAGACGAAGGTGGTGCGGGAAACGCAAGGAAAAGGACCGAATCTGTCCGGCGGACTTGGAGGGCTCGCGGGGGGACTGGCCGGGGGAGCGGTTTCCGGCATACTCGGAGGGGCCTCTGCGGGATTGGGGCCGGAAGCGTATACGGACGTGTTGACGGGACGGGCCGTTCGGCTTGCGGTGGTGCGTGATACATTCCGGTTCCCGGATGCCGAACGGCCGATGACGTACGTCGACCATGTGAATCAGCCGCCGGGGACACTGGGGATTATCCTGAAATATACCCTGCAGTTGCCCTGGACTCTGAAGAGTGCTCTTGGCGAGGCAATTTCCGGATCTCCGGCTCCGGCCGGGACGACGGCGGCCGGGAAGCTGCTCGTTCCGAGTGAGGAAGAAAATAAAGCCCTCAAAGACATTGCGGACAAAGTCTCGGCGTCGGTCGATCAGGAGAGCGGTCTTATGACGATCTCGGTGACGGCGGGTGGATCGCGGTTGGCGGCGTCCCTTGCGGAAAGCTTTCTCAGCCACTTCACGGAACGGGTACGCAAAATTCGGACGGAGAAGGTACGAGAGCGACTTGAGTTCGTTAAGACGCGATTCAACGATGCCGAACAGGAACTGGAGGCGGCGGAGGACCGACTGGCGCAGTTTTTGGAACGAAACCAAAACCCGACGACGGCCACGCTGCAGTTTCGGCGGGATCGCCTGCAGCGGCAGGTGAGCTTCAAGGAGCAGCTCTACAGTGAACTGCAGAGTCAGCTCACGCAGACGCGCCTCGACCTGCAGCGGCGGCAGCCGGTGGTGACGGTGGTGGAGGAGCCCGTCCCACCGATGAAACGGAGTGCGCCGAAGCGGACGTTCATCGTTCTTCTTATGGTTATTATTGGGGGAATATTTGGGGTTGTCGCCGCTTTCCTGAGTACGTATTTTCGGTCCGTAAAAAGAACACCTGCTCAGAGTGAAAAGCTCGAAGAGATTAAAGAGGTACTCACGCATTCAAGTTGGTTTAAAAGAGAAATTTTGTAAATAAAAATATAAAAGAATAAAAACAATCCATCACTTTATTTACTGAGCATATTTAATCCTCGAAGTTTAGTTCGGGCAAAAGAAGAATGTGAATGTCTATAGACGGAAAGGTTGGGATTTACCTGAAGAGCTCTGGAACTGGGCTTGTTTCTCAGGTGGTGACGAAGCTCTCGGCATTCGCTGCGGTGTGGTTCCTCAACCGCATTTTGATGAAGGGGGCCTATGGGGACTACGAATTTGCTCTAGC
>CAYOWD010000377.1:0-3204 GCA_964407535.1 uncultured Salinivenus sp.
TGTCGTCCCGCAGGTTGACGTTGTAGCGGGGCTGCAGCTCCTTGATCTGGTTGTTTTCCAGAATCAGGGCCTCCACCTCCGTGTCGGTGACGATGATGTCGACGTCGACGGCCTTCTTGACCATCACCTCGATGCGGCCGTCGCGCTGCCGGCTTTGCTGGAAGTAGGTGCGCACCCGGTTGCGCAGGTTCTTGGCCTTGCCGACGTAGAGCACCGAGTCGTCCTCGTCCAAAAACTTATAGACGCCGGGGTCGGTGGGCAGATTGTCGAGCTTCTGCTGGAGCGTGTCCGGTTTGTCGGCGAGCAGGTCGCTCATTGGGTCGTATCGGATTGCGTGTTGCGTGATACCGAATCCGGTTGACGGATTCGGGTATGTACGTGCGTAGGTGTGTAAGTATGTACGTGAGGCACATCCGGTTGCGCCTATACCGATATTTCTGCCACCCCGAACTGTATAAGCGGAGTTGGCATGAGACGCGGAGGAGGGGGAGGCAGGAAGGGCGCTCCGCGGTGGGATCGGGAGCCAGGATATACACGGCTGAGCACGGAATATGATCGCGGCGAATCGGGGCCAGTCCAGGGCGATCGTATGGTGGAGCGCATCCGGGGAGGCAGGCGACGCTGTTGCCGTTGATCCGCCGCGCTGCCCGGAATGAGTGGATGTATGGAGGCAGTAACGCTGTGTCCTCCCGTTCTTCTATTTGCTGCGGAGAGCATGATGCGATTGTCGTCGGGAGCGCCCGGTCGGCAACTCGTTTCCAGCACGGACGTATATCTCGCACAGTGTTCTACGTCACAAAAATCCTGTATCGACCCATGGCCAAGAAACTGACCCTGCGGATGGACGAGGAGGTCATCGAGCGCGCAAAGGAGTATGCCGCCGAGCGCGGCCTGTCGGTGTCGAAGATGGTAGAGCAGTACTTCGCGGCGGTGACCACAGCGTCTTCCGCTGAATCCCCCGGAGACGAGGATCAAGAGTCCCTTCCCCCGTTCACGCGCCGACTCGTCAATCGAGATCCGGCCTCCGGGGATGTGAGCAAGGAGGACTATTATTGCTACCTCGAAGAGAAACACCTGTAATAAGAATCGTGATTTGCTTCGACACGAATGTGATCCTGGATGCAATTCTTCGGCGGGCGCCGCACGTGCAGAGCGCCACGCAACTCGTGTATGCGGTGGAAGAGGGGAATCTAACCGGACAGGTGGGGGCAACGACCGTGACGACGGTGTACCACGTCGTGCAGCGGGAATACACTGCGGAAGAAGCGCGTCGAGACGTGCGGGATTTGTTGCAGACCTTCAATGTGGCCCCCGTACAGCGGCGCGTACTGGAGAATGCGGCCCAGTCCGACTTCTCCGATTTTGAGGACGCCGTGCTTCATGAGGCAGCCCGGGAGAGCGGGGCCGACGGGATCGTCACCCGAAATACGGACGATTTTGGACCCGCCACCCTGTCGATCTACACCCCCCGCGAGCTTGTGAATGCCGTGGGCGGATCGCCGTCGGCGTGACCGGTGCTGTCGATGTCCTCCATGTTCGTCTTCGATTTTGTTATCTTTCCGCGTTCATGTCTGATTCCGACGCCTCAAGCATCCTCATTACGGGGGCCACGTCCACGATTGGAAAAAACATCGCCCATCGCTTTGCCCAGCACGGCTGGCAGATCGGGCTCCTCGATTCGAATGGGGAGGTGTTGGAGCAGCTTCGGGACGAGTTGGCCGGGGCCGCCACGGTCACCACGCACGCCGCTGACCGAACCGACGAGGCCGCCGTTCGGAGTGCGATTGACGATTTTGCTGCGGTGACGAATGGACAGCTTCGGGTGCTCGTGAATGCAGAGGAGGTGATGCGTGCGGGCCGATTCGAGCAACTCGATCTTGAGACGCATCGCGAGCAACTGGACGGCAACCTGTGGGCGATGCTGGTGGTCACGCACGCAGCCTTTCCGCTACTCCGTGACACTGAGCGGGCCCGGGTGATCAGCATTGCGTCGGCTTCCAGCATGTACGGCACGCCCGACCTGGCCAGCTACTCGGCGTCGAAGGCGGGGGTGCGGTCCCTGACGCAGGCGCTCAACCTGGAATGGGATCGCCACGACATTCATGTGTGCGATGTGATTCCCCCGTATGTGGAGTCGTCGTCGGACGATGCGGCCTTGCAAACGCCGCGGCGGCGCCTAGCGCCCAGTCTCACGCCGGAGGACATTACCGATGTGGTGGAGGAGGCCGTCACGGAGGATCGAATCCACTGGCCGGTGGGCAAGCAGTTTCGGTGGATCTATCGCCTGTCGGATGTGCTTCCGGCCTCCGTCGTGCGGCTCCTCATGCGGTACGTGTCTGGATTTTAGCGTTTGGGGTTGTGGGTTTTTGGGTTGTGGGTTGGTGCGTTTCGCGTTAAGCGTTGGGGGGGTGTGCGTTGGGGAAAGGGCTGTTGGTCCAAGTCCGACTGCTCCGGTACAGAGACGCAAGCCCCCTGCATTATCAAACGGTTTTGCCTCGTCTAGTGGTCAGTCAAAACGAAGATGACGAGTGTCGAATTGAGAACGATGCGTTGGATATTGTCTCCAATGGTCTGAAGACCATCCATCAGTAAGCGCTCTACTCGACACGAAAAACCTGACGCACCACTAGATTGCAGGAAGCGGTTCTCGTAACGTCGTTGGACGACGGCGACGGTACGGGACACCGTGGACCCCGGAATGAAGCTGCCGGATTTGTGGGAGGCGAGGGCGTGACGGGCGTCGCTCATATGATCCAGATTTGGTAAGGCGCGCCTTCTCCTGGACGTGTTGTAAGCGTCGAGATGGGTTCCACTTACACACTCACGTACCCCCACACTCACACACAAAAACACTATCGACTCAGCGGGGCGTCGCCCCCGGCGGCATCGCCCCAGATCTCCTGGAGACGCGCATCGCGGCCGCAGCCCTGGCGGTAGTTCTTGTAGTTGCTCGGCTTCTTCTTGTAGTAGTTCTGGTGGTATTTCTCCGCTGCGTAGAAGGCGTTGAGGTCGTGAATGTCGACGGCGATCGGCTTGTTGAACTGGCTCGCCACTTTGGCCTTGGACGCCTCGGCAATGTCCCGCTGGCGCGCATCGTGGGCGAAGATGGCGGGCCGATACTGAGAGCCGCGGTCGCAAAACTGCCCGGTGCCGTCGAAGGGGTCCACGTTGTGCCAGTAGATGCGCACGAGTCGGTCGTAGTCG
>CAYOWD010000378.1:0-3177 GCA_964407535.1 uncultured Salinivenus sp.
CATGTTGTCGATGGCCACGGATCTCCGGGTCATCCTGGTGAAGTTTGCGGACCGTCTCCACAACATGCGCACAATCGAGGCGCTGCCGAAGAAAAAGCAGCTCAAAAAGGCCAGTGAAACCCTCGATCTCTTTGCCCCCCTTGCGCATCGGTTTGGACTGTTCAGCGTCAAGAGTCAGCTTGAAGACCTGTCCTTTAAAGTGCTCGACCCAGATGCGTACAACCACATCGTGTCGACGTTGGAGGAGATGGCCGAGGAGCGAGAGGCCTACATTGCCGAGTTTATCGAGCCGCTTGAGGAGCGACTCCAGGACGAAGGGTACGAGTTTGATGTGTATGGGCGGGTAAAGAACGTCTACTCCATTCATCGCAAGATGAAGCGGAAGAATAAGCCCATCGACGAGATCTACGACATCTTCGCGATTCGGGTGGTCCTGCAAAATGGCGGGAAGACGGGCAAAGAAGACTGCTGGCGGGTCTACTCACTTGTGACGGATCTTTACAAGCCGCTTCCGGAGCGCTTTCGGGACTTCATTTCGGTGCCGAAGTCGAACGGCTATCAGAGCCTGCACACGACGGTCTTTGGGCCGGAGGGGCGCCGGGTAGAGGTCCAGATTCGGACACAGGAAATGCACGAGGTGGCTGAGCGAGGGGTGGCCGCGCACTGGAAGTATAAGGAGGGCACCAAGAATGTCGATGAGGAGATGGAGCAGTTCCTTGAATGGGTGCGGGACCTGTTGGACAACCCGGAGCCGGACGAGGCGACAGAGTTCGTGAAAGAGTTTCGGCTCAACCTGTACGACGAGGAAATCTACGTATTTACCCCGCAGGGAGATTTGATGACACTACCTCAAGGAGCGACGCCGGTCGACTTCGCGTTCAAGGTGCACAGTGAGGTGGGGATGCAGTGCATCGGGGCAAAGGTGAATGGGAAAATGGTGCCGCTTTCCCACGAGCTTACGAGCGGCGATCAGGTTGAAATCATTACCTCGAAAAAGCAGGAGCCCAACCCCGATTGGATTAACTTCGTCGTTACCCACAAGGCGCGGAGCCGCATTCGGCAATGGACCAATGAGGAACGGCGCAAGTCCGTAGAACTCGGCAAGGAGCGGTGGGAGAAGAAGAAGGACCGGGCCAATATAGAGATCAGTGATCAGGACCTGCAGGAAGTGGCCCATGAGTTGAAGTTTCCGGACCTGCAGCAGTTGTTCTACGAGATTGGAAAGGGGTTGTATGACCCGGACGAACTGGTCGATGTGATCAAAGGAAAGGCAGAGGCGGACGACGAGAAAGACGACGGGAATGATGATCAAGAACTCAAGGAGCGGTTTGAGCGCTTCCTGGACACGGCGCAGGAGTCTGACAAGCAGACGCTTCTCATCAATGGAGAAGTGCAAAAAGATCTTGCGGTCAACTACGCGTCGTGCTGCAATCCCATTCCCGGAGACGAGGTCTTTGGTTTTGTGAGTAAGACAGGTACGATCAACATTCACCGTTCGAATTGCCGAAATGCGTCGGATCTATTGGTCAACAAGGCCGATCGCATTCTCGAAGTGGACTGGAGCCACCAGAAGGACGTTCAGTTTGTGGCGGCCCTGCGATTGATGGGCGAGGACCGGGTGGGAATGGTGAACGACATTACGACCGTGATTTCCAAGAATCTGAAAACCAATATTCGGTCGCTCACGATCGATACGGAGGATGGCATTTTTTCGGGGACGATTATGCTTCATGTCTCCGACCTGGAGCACCTGCAGCGCCTAATGGAACGGCTCAAGCGCATTGACGGGATTCACGGCGTGTATCGTTTTGAAGAGTGACGTCGAATCCGTTTGCAGGATTCGGGAGGATATGTGCGTTCGCATGATCGTATCCTCGGGCTCCCCATGGGCTTCTGTGCAGTGCACGAACCTCAAAAGGGCACCGGCGGAGCTGCCATACGGAGTAACTGTTTTCTGAATGACACTACGAGATCGCTATGTCTGATCGTACGGAGACGCTTACGAAGGAAGATGTTGCCCGGCGCGTTGCGGAGAAGATGGATTGCCCGCTCTACAAGGCCAAGCCCTGGGTGCGCGAGGTGCTTATGGCCCTGGGGGACCTGCTAATGGAGGCGGATCCGGAGCGGCGGATTGAGCTTCGGGACTTCGGTGTGTTTGAGGTTAAGAAAACGAAGGCCAAGCCCACGGCCCGCAATCCGCAAACCAACGAGACGGTGTTCGTGCCGAGCCGTCGCAAGACGCATTTCAAGCCGGGGAAGCGCATTCGGGAAGTGTTGAAAACCCCTCTGCGTGAACTCGGCTACTCAGTGCCCGAGGGCAGTGCGGATGAGCCGAAGAACGAGGAAGCGGATGAGTAATCTCGTACACGATCTGTGAGTCCGGTGAGTGTTCTTGATGAGCCGTCTCGCGTTGTCGGGGTAGACGTGGGAACCAAGCGAGTGGGGCTTGCGAAATCGGATCCGCTTCGGCTCTTCGCACAGACGGAGGGTACCTATCCGCCCGAGGAGGCGCTGTCGGTGCTGCAATCCCTCGCGGGGAAAGAGGGAATCGATGTCGTTGTGGTGGGCTGGCCGCTGACGGAAGCGGGGAAGGAGGGAGAGGCGACGGAGATGGTGGATGCATTCGTCGAGCGCATCCGAGAGGCCCTGGCAACGGTCGAGATTGTCCGACGGGATGAGCGCCACACCTCGGAGATGGCGAAGGACTTGCTTCGTCGAGCCGGGGTGTCGCAACCGGGACGGTACGATAAGGGACGGGTGGATGCGGCGGCGGCCGCCGTGATTCTTCAGGACTACCTCGATGCGGCGGGTACGTAGTCGGTCACGACTGTTGTCGCTTTTCCTGTTCGTCCAGGATGCGGTGGCCGATGGTGCGAGCGAGGTCGGGAGCGTTGCCCCACGCTCGATTGTTGGCGATCAGGTTTAGGGTTGTCCCCTCGGCCTCTGCCCGGTAGGCGAGCGCCGTGGCATCGAGGACCATGTCGTGCGCCTGCTCCGTCTCGCTGAGCGCCGGGACGGGTTGGTCGAAGGGGGACGCGGTGGCGTACGCGTCGGCGTACTTGACGTCGCGGGGGGTAAGCAGACGAGATACTGCCTGGGCGTTGGCCGCGGTGAAGCGTTCACCGCACCGTGCCCATTGCTCGCGGAGGGCGGGCAGCCAGGTCCAGTGGCTGAACA
>CAYOWD010000379.1:0-3170 GCA_964407535.1 uncultured Salinivenus sp.
ATCCGCTTACAAAGTTCGGGGTTGCAGAGGTGTTGGCATGAACGCAAGCTTATGGGCCTCCTGCGGAGTGGGGCGAGGTGCGCGCGCAGTGCGCGTGTCGGGCTCCTCTCTCGCGCAATTGCTACGGCTCCAATGTAATCGCCCCGAGCGCCTATTCGGGAGCCGCTCCTCGTGCCGGAAATGCCAAACGAGAAGACACGCAGGAAGGACGGCTTCAGCGCCCGATCCCCTCGCTGGTATCGAAGAAGGCCTCCAGGTCGGATTCCGTCTCGTGGTCGGTAATGAGGACGATGTGATCCCCGGCGCGGAGCGTTCGGTCGTGCGACGGCATTTTCGTGAGGTCCCGCTTCATGGTATTCGGCTTCGACCGTCCGATGCCGATCGGCACACAGTTGAGCTCGTCCTTGAGGGTCCAGAAGAGGTCGCCCCACGTCTGGCCCACGTACGCATTCGACGCGAGGAGTTCGTACTGCTGAATGTCATGGTCCCCCGGCTCGGCGCTGGCCGACAGCAGATCGTCGGTAAAGGTGGCCACCTCCGGCTCAAACAAGTGGCCCGCCGTGAGCTTGGAGGAGAGGTTGCGCGTAGAGACGGCGTAGGTCACGCCCGCGGAGTAGAAGGTTTCCTCTAGTTCCGGGTTGCGGATCACGACATCGAACTCCAGGCCGTCGTAGTAGCCCTGCAGGTTCAGGATGGCCACGAGGCTTTCCTCCTCATCGTCGAGGTTGACAAACACCTTGAACGAGTCCTCGATGTTGACGGCATCGAACGTCGTCCAGTCGTTGAGCTGCGACAGATGGACCCGGACCTTGTCGGGCGCGAAGGCGTCTCGGATCAGCTCGCGGGCCTCCGTCTGGCGGGTGATAACGGCCACCTTCTTTTCCGCGATCACGAGCTGCCGGGTAATGCGGTGGGCGAGGGCGTCCCAGCCTAGAATGACGACGTGATCGGTAAACGGAATGGGCGAGTCGGACATAGCAGAACGCGGGTTGTGACAAAAGACGAAGCGGACGCGAGCGGCTAGGCGGTGCCACCCAGCTTGAGCTTCCAGTCCTTTTCCAGCGGGGCCACGTCGCCCCCCGTGGCGATGAGGATAAGGATGTCTCCAGCCTCCAGAGAAAGATCGTCTTCGGGGAGCCCGTGGCGGGTTGGGCCGTCCGGGCCGGGTTTGCTCACCCCGATCGGCACGACATTGTGGGTTTCGTAGAGGGTCCGGAAGAGCTCGCCATACGTGTGATCGGCGGCCGGGCTTCCTCGCAAAATCTTGTACTGCTGGAGATCGTGCTCCGTCTCATCCTGGGCCGTCGTGATCAGATCCTGCGCAAAGAGCGCTACGTCGGGTTCAAAGATAACGCTGGCGATGAGGTGGGCCGCATTGGTGGAGGAGGACACGACCTTCGTGACGCCGGCATTGCGGAAGGGGTCCCGCAGTTCCTCGTTCTGGACGGCCACAACAAAGTCCACGTCCGGAAAGGCCTTGCGCAGGTTGAGGAAGTGAATGAGCGCATCGGTGTCGGAGTCGAGATTCAGCAGGGCCCGGTCGGCCTGCTGCAGGTTGACGCGGTTGAGGAGGTCGGCATCGTCGAACTCGGCGTAGAGGGGAAAAACGGCCTCCGAGAACCGCTCGTGGACGGTATCGATGTGATCCCGATTGGGGGTAACAACGACGATGTCGCGGTCCAGAATGCGGATCTGCTCGACGATCCGTTCGGTGGAAGCACTCCACCCGAACAGAACGATGTGTCCGGTCGCGTCCGTTCCGTGGTGGCCGAGCCGGCGGTGCTCCCGATAGCTCGTAAACAGGTCGGCAATCTTTCCGATGAGAAGCCCCAGTACGCCTAGACTGCTGAGAACGAAGAGAACGCCGATAAACTTGCCCGGTGTGGACACCGGGTAGTAATCGCCGTAGCCGACGGTCGTGAGGGTCACGATGGCGTACCAGACGGTATCTCCCACGTCCTGGATGTTGGCAGCCTCGGGCGCATAGGCCTGCTCAACGTATGGGAGGAGGAAGAGTCCAAGGAGGAGAAGACTGCCGAGCAGCACGCCAAACCATTTCGTAAGGTTGCGCATCAAGCTGGAGGCGAACGAAGCAGAAGTGGGCAGAACATGTCCGACAAAAGTAATAGTCTCCCGGTACTTTTGAAAGAGCATGTGCGCGCCGGGGCTTTCGGCTCGTTTGTCGGGCGGCCGCGGTTCTGCCGGCTTTCGATTGGGAATGAGGCCGCGGCAGCGCGGACGTGCGACGAGGCGAAAACTGGTTCGGAATGTCGATGAACACCGCGGTCGCGCACACAATCCTCGCAGGACGTCGGGAGATGTGGAAGCGGCTCCCTCTGGGGACGCACATGCCGACCTGATACAGCCCCCCTCATAGTGCCGGACGTCCGACGGTCGCGATCCGCCGTGAACAGTGTGAGATGCTGTTGTCGAGTCTCTCATTCCTGCCGTCTGAGAGCCACGAACGCCCCTGCCCACTCACAGCGCGATGCACACAATACGGGGATCCGTTCCCTTCGCTACATCGCCGCCTCGTCCAGCGGCTCGGCGAACCAGCGGTAGATGTTCGGCAGCACGACGAGGGTGAGAAGGGTCGAGGTTACGAGCCCGCCGATGACGACCGCCGCCAGGGGCCGTTGTACGTTCGACCCCACGTCGCCGGCTAGAAGCAGCGGCAGTAGGCCCAGCGACGTGGTGAGCGCCGTCATGAGCACCGGACGCAGGCGCAGCTCCGCCCCCCGCATCGCCGCCTTCCTCAGCGACGCGCCCTCCGCTCGGCGGTCGTTGATGTAACTGACGAGCACCACGCCGTTGAGCACGGCCACCCCGAAGACGGCGATGAACCCGACTGCCGCCGGCACCGACACGTACAGCCCCCCCAGCCAGAGCGCGGCAATGCCCCCGATCACGGCAAACGGCACGTTCAGAAAGATGAGCGACGCGTAGCGCACGCTCCCGAACGTGATAAACAGCATCAGGAAGATGAGCGCCAGCGTGATGGGCACCACGATGTAGAGCCGCTGCATCGCCCGGCGCTGGTTCTCAAACTGCCCGCCGTACTCGGTGAAGTAGCCGGGCGGCAGGTCCACCTGCGCCTTGATCTTCTGCTGGATCTCCTCCACCACCGAGCCCATGTCCCGCCCCCGCACGTTGAGCTGCACGAAGGTGCG
>CAYOWD010000380.1:0-3158 GCA_964407535.1 uncultured Salinivenus sp.
TGCTCGAACGCGAGGGTGAGTTCGTCGCCGTCCTGAAAAGAAGACGCGTCCGTGGGACGGAGCTGGACCGGCGTCCGGTAGTCCGGGACTATGGTGGTTGGGGGGAAGACCGGCAGCAGGACGGCACCCGGGCGCGTGTCCCGGTCGACCTCCTCCTCGGGGTACTCAATCGCTCCCGTGTGGTTGAAATCGCTGTAGATCTCGGCGGTGGGGCCCAAAAGGACGAACGCGTGGGGGCTGTCCGTACGCAAACCTGAGAAGGAGGCGGGGTCGGACGGTTCGGGGGCCATGTCGGGAGATCGGTTGATCGAGGTGCGAGTCGCGTGCTGGAGGCCGACCCGTGGATAGAGAATGCGACTGCGGGCCGGCAGGAAGGGGGCCACGTTGCGGGGAGTGGCGTTGCCGTTCCGTCCCCGTCTTGGTTGCAGGGCAATGCCCCTGGGAATCCGCGACGGAGCAGATCGGATGGCCCCATGCAGGAACCGCCGGACTGAGAGCCGATTTTCTGCTCTCAAGACAAAAGGCTAAAAAGTATAAAAATAATATTCAACCGTACTGATCCGCGGGCAGGGCAATCGCATCTCTGGTTCTGTACCGGCATGACTCGGGTTCATAGCAATCCGAGGTCCCTCCATGCCCCCATGCTCCCGTGCTTTTCGGCATAATTGGACGATACTGACAGGAGAGGTTCCCATCGCCCAGCCAGAGTTTTTAACATACGATCGCCCTGGATCCGCGGGCAGGGCAATCGCAGTTCGTGCGTTGATCGGAGGTTGGAAGCGCCTTTGCCTTCGGTTCCCCATTCTGCCCGGAATGCACGGAGGCTTGGATGCATGGAAGGGAGAACCGCTGTGCTCCAACGCCCTCCTGTGCGTGGATCAGTATAAGCGGAGTTGGTATAATGCAGATTCCGATCGGGAATGTCGGGCGTCCAACGCCAACGATCTTCAGCGATCCGAATCGCTTTTCCGATCGGTCGAAAGGGGAAAAGGGAACGATGAGAGCGGAATGGGGAGAAGCGTCTGATCGAAGAGGAACGCCGGCGTTCAATTCCGGGAGCATCTCATGACACGGAAACCGTATGAGGGCAAAACGGGATCAGAAAGAAGGGGCGTCTTCCCAGGCGTAGTCCGTGTCGGTCGGATCGTAGGCGGGGCTGCCGTCATTGCGGGCCGATTCCGAGTCGTTTTTCCACCAGCGCTGGTTCGCGGTCCAGTGGTTCGACTCCTTCCTGGGCGGCTTGTGGAGCACGTTGGTTGCGCGGCCCACGCCGCCCCCCGCAGTGTGGTGGTGCCAGGCATCGACGAAGTGCACCGTGCAGCCGATCTTCTTGAGCACCGACGCCGTGTAGGCTTCGAGGACGTCGACGGTGTTCTCCGGAATGAAGAGCCGGTTCCAGCTCTTGTCGAACCGCCCGGCGGTCGCGTGGGAGAGTCGGCTCTCACACTCAGGATTGGCGTTGCAGATGGCCTGCCGGGTGTTTTCAACGACCTCCCGGAGAGCGGGCGGAAGGGCTTCGGGGAGCGCGTTCCGCTTGATGGCGTTGATGATCTGGTCGCGGTCCTCTTGCGTGAGGAAGGTCTCGGACGGGCGCTTTTTGTGAGCGAAGAACATGGCCAGCGTGCCGGCCTTCAGCCCCGGCCACGCCCAAAACGAAAATCCAGGCTGTCTATTCTTTTTCTGCTGCCTATTCTTGTTCTCCTGGGGATCCTTTTTCTCCTGGGGAAGGCGCACTGGCGTGTCGGGCCGCCCGAGTTCGTTCAGCACCTTGCGAACGGTTCGTTCTGCCTTGTCGTAGGGGAGGCGGGGGCCGCACGGACGGGGGAGCAACAGGTGGGTTTTCGACTCGCTGATATTGAGGACCTGCATGTCGACGAGGTTGGGCGATCGGGCCTCGGCAAGGGGTTGTTCCCGGCGTCCGAAGGACGATTGGTCATAGTCGAAGTGGACCGGAAGGCGGAGTACATCCCGATTGCGATTCAGCCCCGTACAATGGCAGAGCCGCTTTTCGATGGGATTCAGAAACAGGTTTTGAATATTCCCGCTTTTCTGTCCCACCTCTCCTCTGTAGAACGTATCGATGCGCGTTTCGTCGTAGCTTTGGGCGAGTTCCAGCTCGTTGCTTCGAGAGCGTCCGGACGACTTGTAGTCCTCGAACTCGATAATTCTCCCTATGATCTCGTGGTGTTGTCTGTGCCGCCCGCGGTGAAAATCGGTGCGCCCGTCATGCATTGCGGTTCGTCTCGTCGCGGTTACGATCTTTTGCATGACAAAGGGACTCGCCATCACGAGCTTCGCGGGACGGTTCTGCCACGAGCTTGGGGAGGGCACGAACGTCATGATCTCGTTCACGTGCCCCGTTTGGAGCCACGACGTGTCGACGGGGATAATCGGCTGGACCCCCTGCGACTGCAGGAAGGTGCGGGTCTCCTCGTGGACGGTGCCGTCTTCCGATTGTCCGGGTCGGGACTCGTTGTAGCAGTCGCCAAGGACAATCTTTCCCTGGGGGGCACGGGGATGCTCCGGGACGAGCGGGCCGGCAGAGAGGTCTTGAACGGCGTCTGTTTGATGCAGCACCGGGGGGGACACTGCGATGTTGCCGCCGAAGTCGGTGGTATCGTGCGCCGGGCGGGAGTCGGCGAGGCCGTTGAAGGCGTACAAGTTGTCGGTGTCGTCCGGCATCTCGTCCGTCACGAAATCGTGGAGGTCGTCGTGCCGTTTGCAGTTGAGCACAACGTTGAAGGACCGTTTCTCAGGGGCGCGGCAGTAGCCGGTCACCATCTGGTCCTGGATCCAGGGGTCCGGATATTTATTGCTGTTGATCAAATACACCTTGTTCGAACTCACCGTCCCTGGTCGGCTGGACTCGTCATCTTGGTCTCGTCTTCGGGTGCCAGGGGTGCTTGAGGAGGAGCAGAGGAAGGGGCGGGCGGGCGCGCGTGGAAACGGGCCGCGGCCCCCGAAGGCGTCCCAGCAGGCCTCCCTGACGTCGTACACGAAGCTGTGGGTGTGCTCCGAGGAGACGAGGTAGAGGCGGCGGGCCGGTTCAAGATTGCTTTGCAGCACCAACGGGGCAATGCGAAAGAGGGCGACGTCGTCGTCTTTCCACTCGTGGGTGCCGTTCTGCTGGTACCGGAGCCGAATCCAGACCTCGCCGG
>CAYOWD010000381.1:0-3075 GCA_964407535.1 uncultured Salinivenus sp.
CACCCTGCTGGAGGCGTTCGACGCGGTGCTCTCGGGCTACCCGGAGAAGCGGTGGGAGAGCATCTTCGTGTACCACCTCTCCGCCCTGCCGGGCTGGACGGGCTTCATCAAGTGGCGCGCCCGCCGGGCCAACACGGCGTGGCAGAACAAATACCCGATCACCCTGGCCGACTACCTCGCCGTGCGCATCACACTGGCCGCCTGCATGGGCGAGGCCGTCGTGCCGGAGCGCGCCCAGGACCTGCCCGCCAACGGCACCGCGCGCCCCTTTCTTCCACAGATCTGGCTGCAGGCGTGGGAGGAAAGCTACCGAAGCGATCTGATCGGCGAGCTGGAAGCAGCTGCCCCGCCCCCGACGGCAACCGACGAGGAAGCGAATGCGGCCGACCAGCCCGATTCCGCGGACGAGGCGGATGCGACCGCGCGTCCCGATGCCCAGCTTGCCTTCTGTATCGACGTGCGCTCCGAGATCATCCGGCGCCACCTCGAAGCGCAGGGCAACTATGAGACCCACGGATACGCCGGTTTCTTCGGGGTGCCCATGCAGCACCAGCCGTATGGGGCCGATGTGGACGTGAAGTCGTGCCCCCCGATCGTGGACCCGAAGCACCGTGTGGTCGACGAGCGCGACTCGGACAAGCAGGCTCAGGCCGATCGGCACGAATGGTGGACCACCCTCGACACCGCCCGGCGGAAACTCGTCAAGACACTCAAGACCAACGTGGCCGCTGCCTTCGGCTTCGTGGAGGGGAGCGGCGGCTTCTTCGGCGGGGCCATGGCCGCCCGGACCCTGCTGCCGTCTGCGCTCTTCCGCGCCGATTCGGCAATGTCCGACTGGCTGCCCGGCCCCGATACCTTTGCCACGCCCACTGTGGACCGTTCCGACGACACCTCCCCGACCCGCGATGGGCTGCCTATCGGGCTGTCCCACGAGGCGCAGGTCCTCTACGCCGAGGCCGCTTTCCGGCTTATGGGATGGACCGATTCCTTCGCGCCCATCGTGGTGTTTACGGGCCACGGCACGCAGACCCCGAACAACCCCTACAAGTCGAGTCTTGACTGCGGCGCCTGCTCCGGCAATCCGGGCGGACCGAATGCGCGTGTGCTCGCGGCCATCTGCAACAATCCCGACGTACAGGACGAACTGCGCGAGCGCGGCATCGACATTCCGGCGGACACCGTCTTCCTGGCGGGGCAGCACAACACGGTCACGGACGAGGTAGACCTCTTCGTGGATGACGATACGCCCTCCGTCCCGGCCGACGCGCTCGATCAGCTCCGCGACGACCTGCGGGCAGCGCAGGCGGGCGCCACGGCCGAACGGGTCCAAACCATGAACGCGGCGGTCGACACGGGACAGTCGGACGCCGGCATCCGTGAAACGGAACGGCGCGCCGCCGATTGGGCAGAAACCCGTCCGGAGTGGGGACTGGCCGGGAATGCGTCTTTCATCATCGGCCCGCGGCGCCTCACCGAAGAGGTCGACCTGAACGGCCGGGCCTTCCTTCACTCCTACGACTGGACCACGGACGACGACGGCACGGCCCTGGAAAACATCATGACGGGCCCGCTCGTGGTCGGCGAATGGATTAACACACAGTATTACTTTTCCACCGTCGACAATGCGGCCTATGGGAGCGGGTCGAAGGTTACCCACAACGTGGTGGGCAACCTCGGCATCTACCAGGGCAACGGGGGCGACCTCATGACGGGCCTTCCGCTCCAGTCGCTCCAAATCGACGACGAGCATCCGATCCACCGTCCCGTCCGCCTGCTGTCAATCATTCACGCCCCGCGGGAACGGGTCGACAACATCCTCGACCGCCAGGCCTCCCTCACTGGCCTGCTCGACAATGAGTGGCTCAAACTTACCGTCATGGATCCGACGGCGGAGAATGGCTTCTTTCACTACCAGCCGGGACGCACCTGGGTCCCGCACTCCAGCACAACGTCGCCGGAGCCGGCCCTCGCGAATCCGTTTTCATAATACTGTTTGCGTCCCGTGATGTCGTCTCGGAATTGGATGCCGGCGCCCCTCTTCGACCACCTGCTTCCCCCATGCCCTTTTCATCTTCAAACCTTCATACCAAATCCGCCTACAAAGTTCGGACTTGCAGAAATGGCGGCACAAGCACAAACGAATGGGCCTCAAGTACATACCTTCACACTTACATACCTACAAACCCGAATCCTTCAAACGGATTCGGTATAACTCGGACCTGCTTCTGACACCAGTCCTACACCTGCCATGAGCGATGCGTCCAACCACGAGAATACCGAACACACCCTCCACTCCGTCAAGAAGATTGAGATCATCGTCCGCGGGGAGAAGGAGGCCTTCGTGCGCGACCTGCTGGACGACTCGAAGATCAGCGGCTATACGATCCACCACAACGTCACGGGCCGCGGCGAGCACGGCTTTCACGAAGGCCGCCTTCTCTTCAACGACCGCGACAGCCTCGTCATGTTCTTGGCCGTCGGCGGTGCGGAGTCGATCCAGACCATCGTCAACGGCCTAACCCCGCTCTTCGAGGAAAGCTCGGGGGTGATGTTCGTCTCGGACACGAACGTGGTGCGCCTGGACAAATTTATCTCGGAGGGGACTGAGTAGCCGCTTGGTAGGGCCTACACTCCCGACAGGGAGCCTCCGTTCTTTCCTGGGCCAGATTACGGGTTGCGTATGGGAGTGTGGGCGTGTGTGAGTGTGGGCGTAATACGCCCCCCAACCGGCGACATTCTTCCGTAGGGCCTCTCCATCAACCTGGATCCCTTTCCTACCCCATTGAAGGAGAAAGGTGTGAAAGTGAGAAGGTTACGGAGAGGAGGAAAACCGGAATTCCGCCCCACCCGACATCAAGAAAACGGGAAAAGGCGCTACCTCAACGCTCCTCAGGGTCGAATCCTCAATCGTGCGGACGGTGGCAACGCTCATTCTACGGTTTATACCAACTCCGCAGCCGAACTCGTTCGAGTCCTGCTAACAGGACGGCCCCGCTAGCGGTACAGTCCCACTAGGTGGGGCAGCCAAACTAAGTAGGACAGTAAAAGTACGTTAGTTTATATAGAGGCCAGCTG
>CAYOWD010000382.1:0-3048 GCA_964407535.1 uncultured Salinivenus sp.
CGGCGTGTACCACGAGCTGGACCTGGCCGACCGGTCAACCATCGAGCAGTCCCCCGCTTATCAGACGCTGTTCGCCCCCCACGGGATCGCGTATGCCACCGGGATGAGTGTACCCCTGCCGGTTGGGGAGGCGGCCCTCTGTGTGGGGTTCGAGTCGCCGGAATCGCCGGGCTACGACCGGGCCGCGGACGGGCGGCTGCAGTTGCTGCTTCCCGCCTTTGAGACAGGCATCGAGCAGTGGCGGCGCCTCACACCTCTCCAGTCGCGCTTCGCGTCGCTGATCGACACGATCTCGGACGCGGTTGTCCTCGTTGACGCCGACGGCACGGAACGGTATCAGAACCGGGCCTTCCGCGCCCTTCTGGCGGCGGAGCCGGATGCGGAGATGCTTCGCGCGTCGGCCGGGGACCTCGCGTCCGCGTCCCGGACCACCGCCGAGGATGTCGTTGCCGCCCAGCAGGAGGTGGTGCTGGCGGGGGGCACGTACCGCCTCCGCGTAGGCCGCCTATCGTCCCCCCTATTCGACCGCCGCGGGACGCTCGTGTTGGTGGAGCACCGGTCGCCCTACCCAACGCCGAGCGTTCTTCAGAAGCGGTTTCAGTTGACCCCGCGCGAGGCGGAGGTGGCCCTGCTGCTCGCCGAGGGCCTGTCCAACGACGCGATTGCCGACCGCCTGTATATTAGTCCCCACACGGCGCGGCATCACGTGCAAAAGGTACTGCGGAAGCTGGATGTCCCGACGCGGGCTGGCGTGGCGCATATGCTATTGCGGTCTGAGGCGTGATCTCGTTTGGGGGTAATCTTCCCTTCAGACCAAACACCGCCGCTCTCCGATTCATTCGGAAAGCGGCGGCGCTGGTATCCCGCTCCCAATCGACAATGTCCCTCCTCTTGGGGTGTGGAGCGACTAATCACAGTCGGGGGCGCACTGCACCTGCGTCATGTTGTCGGTCGGTTTTGCGGTAAACGACCCCTTTGCTGTCGTCTTTCCGAAAATGGTGAGGTCAAAATCGCCCTTCAGTTCGGAGTCACTGACTTTTGTAATGGTGACGGTGCCATTCTACCCCCCGCTGAACAGAAGCGGACTGACTTGGGACACACTCCAGTCGGTGAAGGAATCGTCTCCGGTTTGGGGCGGGGCATTCGCATCATTCTGGTCCCCGATTACAACTTCGGTCCAGTCGCCCGATACGGTGCCGTCGTCGACTTCCTTCTTTCCGGAAAGCATGTAGACCACAAACGACGGAGCGCCTGTAAAGTCGTCTTCTCCCCCCAAAGAGCGCCCCGCCGCTCACGTTTTTCGTATTGCCGTCTTTCGTAATAGCGGCTGTAAAGCTCCCCTCCTCGACAATGGAAAAGGTGTCGTCGTTGGAACCCCTTACGTCGCCTCCGTTCGAGCCGCCGCTATCACAAGCCAGCAGGAAAAACGGCGCGATGCACAGAAGCGTCGCGAACCAAATTGATCGTATTGATAATGCGAGATTCTTGACTTCTCCCCCGGATAAATCCGGGGGATTCTCTCTTGCGAGTCAGAATTTCTGTTTCACAGGACCCGGAGATCTAGGATCCCGGAGATCTATGATCTCCAGCTTCGATCATTCGCATGTCTCAAGGACAGAGGCCGACCGAAGTCTTACGTGTCCTCCGCAGACATTAGCACACGACAGCTGTCGGTGCTCCCGTCAGCCCGACGGTACAGGTGTTCAAAGTAAATCGTGTCGCCCTCGGGAATCTGGGATTCCCATTATCGGTGCGACACTTTTTACACGAGTTGCCAGGCGAGAGAGGAGATCTTGGACAAAGGGAATCTGAGATTCCCAGCGTTGTCCTTTCTCCAGCCGTGTATCTCCCGGACAGACGAACACGTTCGTCAAAACCGGGAGTTTTACAGTCCTGGCAGACGTGTCTGCCTCTCGCGCTCTCCCAATAGTATAAGGAGATGGGATTGTAAATGGAAGACATGAAAGCCGATTTCGGGCAGGACACGTCCCTTCCGGACCAAGCCTCCATCGGGACCTCCAATCTATACTCATTTGCTCTTACAAGGAGGGAGGATTGGCGCATCTATGAGGCAGAATTGGCGAAATTCCGCCGCCAAACACAAACGCCGCCGCCTCCCGGTTCCCCCGAGAGACGACGGCACAGTCCCCATTCCAAATTCCACACTCCGAATTCCGCATTCAGAAGCTTAGGCCCCGACGGTCGCCGACCCGTTTGTACTTGGATCCGCAGCGGTATCGGTCTCGGCGGCCTCCACCCGCTCGAACGTGAGGCCGTTGTCCGCGCTGTCCAGCTCGATGCGGACGTGGTCCCCGTCGTCGATCACGCCTTCGAGCAGGGCCTCCGACAAGCCGTTGGCCACGTGGCGCTTCACGACGCGCTTCAGCGGCCGGGCGCCGAAGGCCGGGTCGTAGCCGCGATCCGCCAGCCAGTCCTTCGCGTCGTCCGAAAGGCTGAGCGTGAGGTCGTGGTTCTTGTCCGCAATCCGCTGGACGCGATCGAACTGGATGTCCACGATCTCGCGGATGTGCTCGCGGCTGAGCGACCGGAACATCACCACGTCGTCGACGCGGTTCAGGAACTCCGGCTTCATCCGCTTGCGCAGCATCTTGAGGACCGTCTCCTCCAGCTCCTGCTGCTGCGGCTCGGACAGGTGCCCCTCGACCTCGTCCATCTTGTTGGAGATGACCTCCGAGCCCATGTTGGAGGTCATAATGACGATGGTGTTCGTGAAGTCCACCGTGCGGCCCTGGTTGTCCGTGAGCCGCCCGTCATCGAGCACCTGCAGGAGCACGTTGAAGATCTCGGGGTGCGCCTTCTCGATCTCGTCGAGCAGCACCACGGAGTAGGGTGTGCGGCGGACCGCCTCGGTGAGCTGGCCGCCCTCCTCGTACCCGACGTACCCGGGCGCGGCCCCGATGAGGCGGCTCGCCGTATGGCGCTCCTGGTACTCGCTCATGTCGATGCGCACCATCGCGTTCTCGTCGTCGAACAGGAACGCAGCGAGCGTCTTCGCGAGCTCCGTCTTGCCGACGCCGGTGGTCCCCA
>CAYOWD010000383.1:0-2480 GCA_964407535.1 uncultured Salinivenus sp.
AAGTAAAAGTGTTATATAACAAGCTACATTTTGTTATATAACAGATTTAAATTTGTTATATAACAACATAGATAAGAAAAAGCCCCGCGACAGGTTCGATCCTGGCGGGGCTTTGTGGATCCGGAGGAACACCGTATTTCTCACTATAGCCTAATTGTCCGGCTTAGTGTCAGTCTCGATGATGATTACTCCTCCGGTCCGATTGTCCGGCCCGACGGGCTCTTCGGTCGAGAATACTACGTCTTGACCTCCCCCTTGACATTCGTCAGAAGAGATCGTGCATCCATGCACCGCTTCGAGCTTGTACGCCTTGCCCTGTTCGAGTTGGGCAAGAGTCTTATCGCTCATGGTGAACTGGTCATCGACCCATCTCAGGCCCGATCCGTTGTTATCCAGGTCGGGTCGTCTCTGGGTGATGACAGTGTCGCCGTCTGCGGTGAACCGGAGAGCATAACTCTCTCCGGTTTGCTCGCCCTGGTCCAGAAGAACCGAGGCTTTGATCCGCGGATTTTTCTCGGGTTCGACCGAGATCAAAACCTTCTTCGTTTCCGAAAGAATTTCTTCCACGGCCTTCCCGAAGCTATCGACGAACTTCAGTCCACCAAAGGTGAACTTGCACACCTCAGTCACGAGATCGCATTCCACAGTCGTCGTATCCGATTGAACGGAGATGTCATTTTTGAAGAGCACAAGATAGTACTCTCCATCGGCCAATCCGGAAAACTCAATTTCCGAGCGACCATTGACATCCCCGCTTTTCACCGCCTCATCGCTGCCATTTCGCAGCTCATAGCTATCGGCACTTGGATCGACGTCGTACACCAGAATGCCATCGTACTGATCCGAGCAGTCGTCGGCAATCAGTGATGGTTTCTCGGGCGGGTCGGGATCACACGAAACCGATTTTGTGGTATCGCGTGTGATTCCGTTTTTTTCCACCTCAACTGTTAGCTCACCGTCAGGCAAGTCTGTGAAGGTGGCTTCAGGTCCGGATTCCTCATCAATGAGGTTGCCTTCAGCACCAAAAACACGCGCGACATCAAATTCGAATTTTGATGTCACAACAAATTTACCCTGCTCATCCACGCAGGAATCTTTGATACTGATAGCGCCGGGACCACAATTTATCGACGGCTGAAGTTCACCTTTTTCACCGTTTAATTTTCCGATGAAGTCATAGTCTCCAGCAGGCAGACCATCAAAGAAAAACAGCTGATCTTCCTCTGGATCGATGTCGGATTTCTCTTCTATAGTATCACCAGCCTCATTTACAAGCCGGTAATACGTTAAGCCATTCGCAGCCGTCACTCGCAGTTGGCCGGGTTTTTCAACATCACACCTGGTTTCGAAAGAAAGCCCGGGTTGCAGGTCTTCAGTCTTGCAATCAAGCTGAGCACCAGCCTTAGCGGTCCGGGTTGTATCTTGTGAGTTATCCTCAACAGAGACACTAAACGAACCGTCGAACTGAATATCGGCAGAGAAGGTTGTGTCTTCACCTACCGTCCCACTTGCGATAAGAGAGCCGGTTGAATCATCGGTAATCTCCCACTTTGTATTGGGTGTACCCCCACTCACTACACCGACGATTTCTCCACCCTCTGTCGTATCTGTTGCACAGATCGCTTCGAGGGAATCGATCGACAGTGCAGAAACTTCTTCGGGTGGCTCCTTGGGCGGGCAACAATCAGTTTCTTCTAGGCCGGGACCTGCACCATCGCAGGACACAAAACCGATTAAGGATATTACGAGAAGAAGAGGGAGCACAAAGCGACTCCCGGAAAAACGAGAGTAGTTCATCGTGTTACCTCCGGTTTGGAAAGAAAAATGACGAGAGTGAAAAACGTCGTCTAATTAAGAAAATACCATATTAATTTATTAATGTCAATAAAAAAAGACCCCGGCAGCGAGAAGCTACCAGGGCCCGTGGTTCACGGAGGAACATGCTCTCGCTCCGCTAAAGGGTGAAGGTAAGTCCAATGGAGCCGTAGTAGCCAAATCTATTGGGGTCATACCCTCTCACTCTCAGTCCTCCACCGACGCTGGCACTCAGACGTTCGGTAATTGCATACCGAACAGTAGCATTCGGTCCTAAACTCCAGACCTTCAAGTTTTTCTTGGCGCTTTCGTCTGTCTTGCCTTTGTCCTCGGTGTCGTCAAGTGAGAAGTATGTCATGTTCGTAGAGAGCCCTGCTCCTAGAGTCCACTGGCGGAAGTTATATGAATATCTTCCGCCAATTTCCCAGAAAAGAACGTGGGACCCTCCAGCTCCACCCTTGCATAGTTCTGTCACAAGGTCATCAGGGTAACCACCGGTGCTGAAATGGAGTGTGATCGGATTACCAACTTCAAACCGGATCTGCCCCATGTTAAGCCCCAGCTCTTTGCGGTATCCTGCACTCAGAGCACCTTGAGACCAAAAATTTTCTTGGTCATCCTTGGCTTCTTGCGCTTTTCGGCGGGCGTCACGAGCAAGTTCCAAC
>CAYOWD010000383.1:2490-3047 GCA_964407535.1 uncultured Salinivenus sp.
GCTCGCTGCGTCGAATCTCTTGTCCGCTGATGCTCACGTCCCAAGGAATCAACTCGAGAATGGATGCGTCTAAATCCAGCCCGCATGCTTTTTCGCAGTTCTTCGTCTCGCTGATCAGCCTCTTCGTTACTTGAGGCTGCACTATCATAAATTTCAGCGATGATAAAGAAGCTCTTGCGAAATTCAAGTGATGCCCTATCCGATAGATCTTCAGGATCCAAAGCCTGAATGCTATCTGGTGCGGGTACAGCTTCGATTTCGACTTTCGGAGGCACATAGTTTTGTGCCTGATCGAACGGGACATTAGCGAGTACAGAGGTAGTTAAATTACTACCTGTAACGCCACGCTTTTTACCCGTCCAGTAATCATTGGCCTGCTCCCGTTCCGGACTATTCGGTTCAGACATGGGCTTCTCCGAACTTTGGAGATTTTTCTCGTAGTTGTCAGTACCATAGAAGGCGATGACGTGGGCCTTAGTGTAATACTGACGAACTAGTTGCTCACATGCCTTTACGGCTTTTTTCATCCGGTCAGTTTTCTGAGATGACCCGGTCGG
>CAYOWD010000384.1:0-3011 GCA_964407535.1 uncultured Salinivenus sp.
GTCTGGTTCAACCTGACAGTCGTTCGCCTACGTCGACACCCGGAGGAGTCGGTGAACCGGCCTTAGCTTAGCCAAAGCTTAACGGGTAGCCGACACCGGCCAGATTCCGAGGCCAACCGGGTGCTAAAGCTGGTCCGCTATATGGTTTCAACAGCCTGCCGTATTCTCCCGCCAAGGGAGCCTACTTAGCTGCCGACAGGATAGATTCGGCAGGACCATAGCGGCCCCAATTGTCTTTTGGTAACACCGTCGATGACAACCGATAATGCGAGGTTATCGGTTGTTATCGGGCGAAAAATGCCGTATCATATAGTCCTCTGAGTAGTCGCTTTCGAATGCTTCGCTGGCCGCCCGCGTACTCTATAATAATGTGTTGGATTGACGGATGCCCGCCTTGAACGCATTGAGTTTCATATTCCGTGGCGGAGCGGCCGGACCTTTTTCCAAAACGTACGCCGGCTGAGGATTCGAAGACGCGAGTCTGGCCTGCGCCACCAAACAGATCATCGGCTCCAGTCACCAGCCCGTTGACTTAACTATGGGAAGGAAACGTCTGATTCACTTGGCGTTGAAGAAGTAACCCTTCACCGATTTTTCTGAAGCCATGAAAACACTCACGATCCAGCTTTCCGACGAGACTGCCGACCGCCTTGAGGCGCTCGCTGATCAGCTCGGAATGTCTTTAGAAGAGCTTGCCCAGGTAAGCCTCGACGATCAAATCGAACGGTTAGACCGTGAGTACGACGAGGCCGCCGAAGAGGTGCTGTCGAAGAACGGCGAGCTCTATCGACGCCTTTCGTAGTCGAGGACTCGCGTCTGTGGGTCTTCCATAGTTGGGCACGTCCATCAGCTCCTCGTTAGTCGTTGAGCCGCGTGCGATATCTGACCACCACCGAAGTCCTTGATCTCCACTGGCGACTAATCGAGCAGTCGGGAGGAAGCCGTGGGCTTCGCGACCGGGGCGCTCTCGTTTCGGCGGTCCGCCAGCCTCAGATGCAATTCGGAGGAGATGAACTCTACTCGTCGATTGCCGAGAAAGCAGCCGCACTTGGGTTTGCACTGATCCAAAACCACCCGTTTGTGGATGGGAACAAGCGTGTTGGCCACGCTTCGATGGAAGTATTCCTGAGGCTAAACGACTGGGAGATCGTGGCTTCTGTGGATGAGCAGGAACGTCTTATCCTGGACGTAGCAGGGGGAACGGTCAGTAGGGAAGAGCTCACCGAGTGGCTTTCTGCTCACATCCAGCGCCTTGACCCTCCGGAGTAAGATATTTCAGTGCCCTTACCTTCTTGTCAATGCAGCTTAGCGTAGGCGAAGAGACGGCTCAACGAACGCAGCCCATGCAGATAGCAGGAAACCAATGACCAGGAAGCCGAATTCTCCAGATCCCGATAGCCAGGAATCGCCCGAGAGCGAGGGGGCTTCTCGGGAGGACCCAGGCCAGACGGACCCAAACCCAGGTCCCGCGGGAGAACTCGCCCCACCGCCCCTCTCTGAGATTGGACAGAATCCGTCGGACGCGGGGGACGGCCCGAAAGACGGCTCTGAGAGCGACCGGTCCCCAGAAGGTGAACCTGGCGCCGTTGAGGACTCAAAGCGCCTGCGGGAGCTGCAGGAAAGCCTTGGCCGACTGGAGGAGTTTGCCGCGCAAAGCCAGGCGGAGAACACGATCCGGGCCTACGCCGCAGACCTGGAAGACTTTCGCCACTGGTGCAAAAAGTACGATCGGGAATGGCTCCCGGCCACCCCGAAGACGATTGGTCTTTACCTCGGCGCCCGGGCCGACGAGCTCAGTCTTGCAACTCTGGAGCGTCGCCTCGCCGCAATCGCGACAATCCACAAGGAAAAGGGTTATGACTCGCCAGCCTCCGTGGCGGAGGCACCTCTTCGAAAAATATGGAAGGGGATCGTCCGGGAAAAGACGCGCCGGCAGGATGGAGCCCCCCCTCTCCTGGTTGAGGATCTCAAGTCAATTATTGAGCACCTGCCCCGCTACTCGGCCTACGACGATGGCCCGGCGGGCGAACTCACGCTCACGGCCCTCCGCGATCGGGCACTCTTGCTTGTCGGATGGACCGGGGCACTTCGCAGAAGTGAACTGGTCGCTCTGACGACAGACGACGTAGAGTTTATCGAAGGCGAAGGCGTCAATATCTACATCCGCAGGTCGAAGGCCGATCAGGAGGCGGAAGGCCTGGTGAAGGGCCTCCCCTATGGCTCGAACAAATTGACCTGTCCGGTTACGGCCCTACGGCAGTGGCTGCAGGCCGCTGAAGAAGAGGTCGAGGGCCCATTCGAGGGAGATATCTTCCGGCGGTTCTACCGAGGGGAGTCGATCGGGGAGAGCGCCATGACGGCCCAGTACGTCTCGACGGTCTTGAAGCGCCATGCCGAGAGGGCGGGCCTTGATCCGGAGGACTACTCCGCCCATTCCCTTCGGGCAGGCTTCATCACTCAGGCGATTCGAGCTGGCAAAGCCGAGCGGCGGGTGAAAGAGCACTCCGGGCACGCCTCCTGGGAGACGTTCAACCAGTATGTAAAGGAGGCCGGGACCTTTCAGGACAATCCTGCTGAGGGGATTGGGTTGTAAGGTTCTTTGGACTGCTCCGCGCTCAGTCGGACACCTTGACAAGGTGAATATGTGGGCCTGACCCGATTCGTATGAGATCCAATGTCAAGCACACAGGTCCCCCCTTCGCCTGTGAATCGCGCTTTTCACAGGACGACCTCGGTCGCGTTCGAATGCCGCCACCTGGGATAGCCACTGGTCAGTGGACCCCTGCGCTGCTTTTCGAGCGCAGCGGGACCTTGCTACACCGCCGTGCGAGCCGTCCTCACTGAGCCTTGGAGCAACGGTCAGGCCGAAGGGCAAATCAACCGACTCAAAACAATCAAACGACAGATGTATGGTCGAGCCGGATTCGATCTGCTCCGAAAACGGGTCCTCTACGACCCGACTTTCGACACCCGGCTACCGCGGGTGAGAAGCATAAAGTCTATCGTATCTC
>CAYOWD010000385.1:0-3008 GCA_964407535.1 uncultured Salinivenus sp.
TGAGGAGCATGGCCCGCGTCATGAGGCCCACGCCGCCGGGGACCGGGGTGATCCAGGAGGCCTTCGGGCGCACGGCGTCGAAGTGGACGTCGCCTTCCAGCCGGTAGCCACGGTCGGTGGACTCGTCCTCGACACGGTTGATGCCCACGTCGATGACGACGGCGCCTTCCTTCACCATGTCGGCCCCGATGAAGTTCGCCTGTCCGATGGCGGCCACGACGAGGTCGGCGCGGCGGGTGTGGGCGGCGAGGTCCTCCGTGCGGCTGTGGCACACCGTCACCGTGGCGTTCTGGTCGCGCTGCATGAGCAGGTTGGCCAGCGGCTTGCCCACAATGTTGGAGCGGCCCACAATGACGGTATCCATGCCTTTCGGGTCGATGTCGCAGCGGTCGAGCATCTCCACGATGCCGTACGGCGTGGCAGGAATAAAGGAAGGATCCCCGAGCAGGACCCGTCCCAGGTTTTCCGGGTGGAAGCCGTCCACGTCCTTCTGCGGGTCGATGGCGTCGATGACGCCGCGGTCGTCGATGTGGTCGGGCAGAGGCAGCTGCACGAGAATGCCGTCGACCGACGGATCCTCGTTGAGGTCGTGTACCGTGCTGAGCAGCTCGTTCTCCGGCAGATCGGCGTCAAAGTGAAGGGTGTCGGTTTCGATCCCGACCTCGGCGGCATCTTTCTCCTTGCCTTTGACGTAGGCCTTCGAAGCCGGGTTGTCGCCCACGAGGACGGCGGTCAGGAAGGGGGGACGGTGGTCGATCGTCCACTCGTCGATCTCGGCTTTGACTTCGTCCCGGACGGACTGGGCAATCTCGCGTCCGTCGATGAGCGTGGCGTCGGAAGAGGAAGACATAGGCGGCGGTTGGAATGAAGAGATACTGCACGAATAACAAGGTACAAAAGCCGCGACGCACCGAAAACCGTCCTCCGCAAATCTTTAGCGGATTGTACGTTCGGCGGTCAACGGCGCCGGGGAATGGACGTACGGGACCCGGACGGCGATGTCTCGGGTCGGCGCCTCTTCGATACCACGGCCACTGCTCTTCGAGAAAAATACTTCACATACTTGCTTACGGATCCGTATTTTCGCAGTGGAGTCAAGAACGTACGGCGACCGTCGCCGTAGAACGGTGTGCTGAGAACAGGCTGTACGAGTTGCTCCGTTTATTTCCGAGTTTTCCCCGAAGAGTTTCTCCCAATCATGGACGCGAACGATTATCGTGTAGGCATCCTCGGGGCCACCGGCGCCGTGGGACAAACCTTTATCCGCCGCCTGGCCGATCACCCGTGGTTTACGATTACGGAGGTCGCCGCTTCTGAGCGATCGGCTGGACAGACGTACCGAGAGGCCGTCAACTGGCTCAGCGGCTCCGCCATTCCGGAGGGCGTGGCCGACCTGGAGGTCAAACCGACCGAGCCCGAGGCGCTCGACTGTGACTTTGTGTTTTCGGGCCTCAGCTCGTCGGTGGCCGGCGAGATCGAAGCGGACTTTGCGAAGGCCGGGTATCCGGTGATCTCTAACGCCAAGAACTACCGACTGGAAGACGACGTGCCGCTGCTGTTGCCGGAGGTCAATCCGGACCACACGGCCCTGATCGATCAGCAGGATTGGGGCAGCGACGGCTTCATCGTCACGAACCCGAACTGCTCGACTGTGGGGCTCGTGTGCGGCCTGCGGCCGCTGATGGACGCGTTTGAGGTCGAGGCGGTGCAGGTGACGATGCTGCAGGCCCTCTCGGGGGCCGGCTATCCCGGCGTCCCCTCGCTCGATGCGGTGGGCAACGTGGTGCCCTACATCGGCGGCGAGGAGGACAAGATGGCCACCGAACCCCAGAAGATTCTGGGCACCCTGAATGGGGACGCGGTGGAGTGGGCGGAGCTGCCCGTGAGCGCGCAGTGCACACGCGTGCCGGTGCGCGACGGTCACCTCGCCTGCACGTCCGTCCGGTTCAAGGAGGACGTGACCCCGGAGCAGGTCGAAGAGACCCTGCGCGACTTCCGGTCGCCCCTCGCGGACGAACCGCTGCCGAGCCGACCGGATCCGTTCATTCAGGTGCTCGACGCGCCGGACGCGCCGCAGCCGCAGCGGCACGTCGACGCCGGCGACGGCATGACGGTGTCGGTGGGACGCATTCAGGACTGCTCCGTCAACGACGTCAAGTTTGTGCTGCTTTCGCACAACACGGTCCGGGGGGCTGCGGGCGGGGCCATTCTCAACGCAGAGTTGTTGGCCCGGAACGATCGCCTGACCGCCACGCCGACCCCGGCTGCGGCGGGCCGCGCCTAGATCCCGGGAGTATACGCATCCTTTCGTAGACGAATCGAACAGCCACCATGGATCACCCCGACGTACGTCAGGTCCAGGAGGACGACCGGGAGGTCGTCGGCGACCTCTGGAGTGACCTCCTTTCTCTGCAGTCCGATCACGATGATCGCATCGGCATTGCCGATGATGCCCGTGAGCGATGGGAAAACGACTTTTCGATGTGGGTTGAAGACGAAACGGCTCGTCTCTACGTGGCCGAGGATGAGGAGGGCACCATCGTCGGGTTCGTGTCGGCCCGCCAGTGGGGACCGCCTCCCATTTATCGGGAGAGCTCGGAACTCTTTTTGGATGAGCTTTACGTGCGGCCCGAGCGGCGACGGGAGGGCTACGGCACCCAGCTGGTGAACGCGGTCAAGAACTGGGCCGATCAGATTGGGGCACAGCGGGTGCGCCTGCGGGTGCTCACCGCCAATGCGGACGGCCGCGCCTTCTGGGCGGGGCAGGACGCCATTCCGCTGAGCATGACCCTTGCAATCGAAGGGAGTGCGGCGGCGGACGACGCCGGTGACGACGAAGGAACGAAAAAGATCGGTTTCCGATCGGAACGCTCCTCATAGCCCCCCGTCAAAGACCATGGTTGTCAGCGGGCGCGACACTCGCGGCCGCGTTTCCTTGCGGGTGTAGCTCAGGGGCAGAGCATCTGCTTGCCATGCAGAAGGTCGTGGGTTCGAATCCCATCACCCGC
>CAYOWD010000386.1:0-2999 GCA_964407535.1 uncultured Salinivenus sp.
GAACGCAGGAACAGCGCGAAATCACGGAGTACTGGTCGTATCGATGAGGAACCCGTCCACGGAAACTCGTGAGTTGGCACGTTGGTCACGGTTGGGGAGGGGAGGGCGCCGCGCGGGGAGTCGGGCAGTTTTGCATGAGAGAAGCGCCTGACGCTTTGCATCCGGGGTGGGGACGCTTCGGAGGACAAAGCCGTTATCCCCACTCCGCAGTGGAGCCCAACCATCGCGTAGCAAAGCTACACGGCTCCGTTGGAGGCGTACTGGTGCGTCTGCCACACTCGTGTGCCTCGCACGCGTCCGTATTGAATATGATACCGTTTCCAAATCATGGTGTCCGGTTATTGCCAAACGAGATCAGCAGGACACTCCGGATTATACTCTCTATAACCTTCTCACGTTCGATCTTTTGACGGTCGATACGTTCACTCCGATTCGGGGTGAGGTCCGATGCGTCGGGACCATGTCCTTGACCACTGTCGGTGCAATGTACTCGACTACTGTCGGTGCAGGCCCCTCCACACCTACAGCTCCGAATCCTCCAACCGATTCGGTATTACTGATACGTGAATGGGTTTCTAAAGACAACTCCGACCATTAGCATACCACGGTCTAGGAGAAAGGAGATCCTAGATCTCCAGGATCTTTACGAATGAAAGAGAAAGTTTACCTACCTGCGCACGGATCAGTAGATTTGGTATCAGTCAGTTCTTGGGCATCAATTGGGAAGGAGGCAACGATATGGGGTGCATTCAGTCGAAAGAGGCTCGCGTCGCGTCGAAGACCGGCGTTTCCAGGACGATACGGGTGGACAGATGCAAGATCGTTTTGGATAGCGTCACGTTCGTAAGTTCTCACCACGTGCTGTGTGGAAACGATGTGTTGCCCGACGCTCCGCCCGAGACGCCGGACCCGTTTCGGATAGACTGGGGGTACTCAGGACAGCCGTATCCGCAACCCGAATGGCAACGGAACGGACAAAACGCTCCGGTGAGCCACACCCGTCGGGAGCAGATTTGTCTGTTGCTGCGTCTGAGGGTTGAAGCGCGACAGGGCGATCCGCCTCAGGGACGCGTGGTGGGGGCGCCAGCGGACGCAGACGATCGGGCGTTTGAGTTTCGGTCCGGACGACTCACGCTCCGGTCGAAGAACGAGATTGTGGTTGGGGGGGAAGGGGCGCTGCCGGGGTGGCCGCAGCGAATTGATCGTCGGATCCGATGGACGTTCCAGACAAGTTCGTCGGACCGCATTGAGTTTGCGGTGTCGGGGCCGCACACAGTGTTCGTTACGTTTGGGGAGCCCGTCGTCGATACAGATACAAGAATAGGGGAGGGGGGGTATGAGGATGGGGCGACGCTGGCCCGGATGCGGGAGGCGACGAAGCGGGTTCAGGACATCGGGGAATGTCCGTCTGTCACGCTCATCGACAGGCTTTTCAAGACGTTTGACAATTATGTGTTGAGGGCGGAGAATTTAGATGAAGAAAGATGGAAAGAGATTGAAAATAATAAATACCTAAGTAATTACATAAAAGATGTGGGGTGGCCATCGTTCTTGAAGGTTGGGCGTTGGAAAGAATTTACGAGGGAGGAGGATCTTTTTAAGGCAAATATGAAAAAATTATGGGATAAGTTTGTGGAAGAGAAAGATGCAGAAGAAGTAGAAGAAGCGGGTAACAGAATAGCCACAATGTCCAGGGAGCGTGAGGCGGAAGGGAGTGCGATTCAAAGGGAGCGCGATCAAACTCTTCGGAAGCAGGGGGGAGCCTGGCCGCTCGCCATATTGGAGCGGTACGGAGGCGAATGCCAGGCCATCGTGCGGCTCATCCGCGGCATTCTCACACAACTCGGGCACGAGGGCGAACTCTGCATCAGGTATGTGTCTGTCGATGCGTCGCAGCCCGAACGGATCACGATTGGGCGCAATGGAAATAGATGTGTCGGTCCCCGATCGGACCGTGGCTACTCGCTTGTTGATACGCCCGTCAGGGTGAGAGAACGGTACACTATGGGGCAGGTAAAATGGAACAAATATGAAGCCTTTTTGCGGTATCGATACAAAGTGAACGGACAGGTGTATCAGGCCTGGTACGGGGGCGGCGTCGGGCTCGTTGGGACGCCGCAGCCGGAGCGGTCGCCGAAAGGACCGCTGACGCCGGCGTTTGAGCGAGAGCTTCTTCGCATGTCGTTTGAAGGACTTGCCGAATACAGAACCATTTCAGCTCAGCCGGAGGTGCGAGAAGTCACGAACTACTGGTCGTATCAATAGGGTCGCTGGAGGGCAAGCTGCCCCCAAGGAACTCAAGGTGCGAGTGATCAAGGTGTGGGGACGTTGTCCCTCGTTCCTTTCGAATCCGTCCGTACCACGACAATCGGACGGAACGGGTGGGAGCGACGAGGCCGTAGAGGACGGAACCTTCGACTCATAACCTGTTCCCCGCAACACGGGTTGCGTGTAACGTCGGGGCCATCGCATAGCGGGGGACAGAGGGGGTGATGGAAGACAAAATGTTTGTGGGTTTTTTGTGGCGTAAATGCAAAAAAACGGTGACGTATATTAATTTGGGCAGGGAGCCGTGTTAACGAATTTCAGGGCCTACTCTTCGCCTTCGTGTTTACACAGGGGATTCTCTCTAACTGTCCCAAACTCGCTGCGTGCAGATCTGTGGACGAGGGATTGTGGGAAAAGAGCAAAATCACGGGGCGCCGACCGTATCGATGACGGGCGTGCCGAATGCAACTCATGGTTGGCGGACCCGACGCAGGGACGGTCTTCAGGGAGGGAACCCTTCAGGGAAGCGTGTTCACGTGGGGCCCTGATTCCCAATTTGGTCGCCTGAGACTGCTATATGCGCTCCTGCCACGGATCGGTAGGGGCCGTGTGGGGGAATACGACAAATCATTTCTTCCATATCAATTTGAGAAGACAACAACATGGGGTGCGTTCAGTCGAAAACGGGAGGCGCTAGGACGGTACAGGTGCGTCGGTGCGAGATTGTTCTG
>CAYOWD010000387.1:0-2996 GCA_964407535.1 uncultured Salinivenus sp.
GGTCAGCACGAGATCGACTTCAAGTACGCCGACGCGCTGACGACGGCGGACAACATTGCGACGTTCCGGTCGGTCGTGCGGGCCACCGCGCAGCTCCACGATGTGCACGCCACGTTCATGCCGAAGCCCATTTCCGGCATCAACGGTTCGGGCATGCACACGCACCTCTCGCTGTTCGAGGACGGGGAGAATGCCTTCCACGACGACGGCGACGAGTTTAACCTGAGCGACACCGCGTACGACTTCCTGGGTGGCATTCTGGAGCATGCCCCGGCCCTGACGGCGATCTGCAACCCGACCGTCAACTCGTACAAGCGCCTCGTGCCCGGGTACGAGGCCCCGATCTACGTGGCCTGGAGCGACGTCAACCGGTCGGCCCTCGTGCGGAAGCCGGCGGCCCGCGTCCCGGCGGCCTCTCGGATCGAGCTCCGCTCGCCGGATCCGACGAGCAACCCGTACCTCGCCCTCGCGGTGATGCTGCAAGCCGGCCTGGACGGCATCGAGAACGATCTCGATGCACCCGATCCGGTGCGCGAAAACATCTACGAGTTCACCGACGCGGACCGTGAGGAGCGCGGCATCGACACGCTGCCCTCTACGCTCGGGCAGGCCGTCAATGCGCTTCAGGAGGACGACGTCATCATGGATGCCCTGGGGCCGCACGTCAGTGAGAAGTACGTGCAGGCGAAGTCCCAGGAGTACACCGAATTCCTCGCGTCCGTCTCCGAGTGGGAGCACGAGCAGTACCTGGAGACGTTTTAACGCCAGTGCTCAGCGGCGCTCTGCTCGAACATCCTGAGTCGCGCGCACTGAGCACAGCGAGTCTGGAACGATACGGCCGGTTCCCGTTCGGGGACCGGCCGTTTTTTTGTTGCTCCCGGGGACTGTTCCAGGGCGGGGAGGGAACCGGGCTGGGGGCGTGTGCCGTGCAACCGGATGTCCTCTCCACCTGTCCGACATTCGCCATGCAGTCCCTGTCGCTCTATGCCATCGCTGCCCTCTTCATAGGGACCGGCGTGTCGCATTTCCTGTGGCCCGATGTGTTTGTCCGCATCATGCCGCCCTACTTCCCGCGTCCGCTCCTGCTCGTGTATCTGAGCGGGGTCGCAGAGCTGCTGGGGGGCATCGGCGTGCTCATTCCCGCGCTCCGCCTGTATGCCGGATGGGGGCTCATTCTGCTCCTGTGTGCCGTATTCCCGGTGCACGTGTACATGGTGCGCCGCCCCGAGGCGTTTTCTCATATTCCACGCTGGGCATTGTACGCACGGCTGCCCCTCCAATTCGTCCTCATGGCGTGGGTCTACTGGACCGTCTGCCGGGGCGGATGAGGAGCCCGCTGTGCACTCCGGGCGACTCCGCTACAAGACGCCGCCCATCACGATGGACCGCGTGACCATTTGGTAACTATCCCCGTCGTTCGGCACTGAGATCGGAAACGCCTGGATACGCGTCCGTCAGATAATAGCGTGCAATAACATTCGCACGTCGCGGACCTACCGATCCGTGGGACTGTGCGTGGAGGATCGTTCAGCTCGGTGAAGCAGCTGGACGCCTCCGAGCGGGGTTCATCCGGCAAGATCCTGGACGGCTCAGATTCCGGAGATCCCAGATCGGTGGAACCGCACGCCCGGCTCGGTATGATGGGAAGCACTCGCCATTGCCGGCCGCTCGTCACTCCCACACAGGAAGATTCGTCCCCATGGCTACACGGCCCGAAGTGCTTGCTGATGTCGCTGACGTGGATTGTACGGACCAGACGGCCTTGATCACCGGCTCTACGAACGGCATCGGCCGGGCTGCGGCCTTGGCCCTGGGCCGTCTTGGAGCCGACCTGATTGTCCATGGCCGCGATGAGCGCGCCGGACAAGAGGTGGTCTCGGCGGTGCAGGACGAGGGATCCAACGCTACGTTCATCGAGGCGGACTTTACGGATCCGGACGCGGTGCGCCGACTGGCGGAGGCGGTGCGCACGCAGAGCGACGGGCTCGATCTGCTGCTCAACAATGCCGGCGGCTTGTTTTCGACGGGACGGCTGGTCGGGTCGGGCATCGAGCAGACGTTCCACGTCAACCATCTGGCCCCGTACCTCTTGACCGCCGAACTGCTCGATCACCTCCACGACGGCGCTCGGGTCGTCACGACGGCTTCGGGGGCCCACCGGGGCGCCACCCTCGATCTGGACACTGTACAGGACGTGGACGACTATTCGGGGCTCGGGGCCTACAGTCATTCGAAACTTGCCAACATTCTCTTTGCCGCGGAGCTGGCCCGGCGGCTGGAGGCTGCAGGGCGCAATGTGACGTCCAACAGCGTACACCCCGGCTTCATCCCCGGCAGCCGGTTCTGGCGATTCTTTCCGAGCCTGCTTGGATCGCTATTCAGCATCGTGGGGTGGATGCCGGGCACGGCCTCGGTGGCCGATGGCGCCGCCGAGCTTCTCTATCTGGGAGTGTCCGACGAGACGGCGGGGGTGACGGGGCAGTATTTCTCCGAGCAGCAGCCGACGACGCCGTCCCCCGCAGCGCGCGATGACGAGGCGGCGCGGCGCCTCTGGACCCGCAGTGCCGAACTGCTCGGGATGGATGCCCCGCTCCCGGTCGACCCGGCCGGCTCTGCACCGGCCCCTTCGCCCTGAAAGACGGTTCCCGTCTACGGTCGGCTCCACAGTGGCCGACCGTCGAGGTCTCGCCAAACGGGCCTCAAGGTGGTACGACGCGCACGACCTCCTTCCGAGTGGCACTCCGACCGATGCCTGACTCCCGCTCCTCTTCCCAGGACGGTACGATGTCCTCCGACCCGGTGGAGGGCCTCACCGTAGACGCCCTGCACACGGCCCTCAACGACGCCGGGTACATCTGCTCCCGCCGCCGGGCGCGTAGCGTACTGGCGGCCTTGATGACTGAGCCCCTCGGCGGCTTTTTTGCGTTCGGCCCCCCCGGCACCGGCAAGACGTGGCTCCTGGAGGTGCTGGGCGACATCCTGGGCATGAACACCTT
>CAYOWD010000388.1:0-2981 GCA_964407535.1 uncultured Salinivenus sp.
CGATCAGGTGAGCCGCAAGATGGCCGAGGGCGAGTTCCACGAACTCAACCTCATTATTAAGGCCGATGTCGGCGGCTCGGTCGAGGCCCTCTCCGATGCACTCCTGAAGCTGAAGACCGACGAGGTGGCCGTCAACATCATCCATAGCGGCGTCGGGGCCATTACGGAGAGCGACGTGATGCTTGCCCGGGCCTCCGATGCGATTATTCTCGGCTTCCAGGTGCGTCCGACGTCCGGCGCCCGAGACGCGGCGAACCGAGAAGAAGTGGATATTCGGACCTACTCGGTCATTTACGCGGCCATTGAGGACGTGCGCGATGCACTCGAAGGGCTACTCTCGCCGAAGCGCCGCGAAGAGACGAAGGGTCGTGCTGAGGTGCGCGACACCTTCAGCGTGCCGAACGTCGGCACGGTGGCCGGCTGTTACGTGACCGAAGGCACAATCAATCGGAATCACCAGATTCGCGTCATCCGTGAGGGTGTGGTCATCTACGAGGGGGATATCGGATCCCTCAAGCGCTTTGACGAGGACGTGAAGGAGGTGCAGAACGGTTACGAATGCGGCCTCTCGGTTGAGGGATACGACGACATCGAGGTGGACGATGAGCTCGAATCCTACGTCGTGATCGAGGAGAAGCGGAAGCTCGAAGAAGTCTAGTATCGCTGCCCGGGTACTGTCTGTGCCTTCCGACCGTTTCCGTTGGTTGTCCCGGTAAGGAGCCGATTCCGATATGAGCATTCATGCCGAACGTGTGGCTGAGTTGGTTCAGCGCGAAGTGGCCCGCATCTTGCAGCGGGAATATGCCGATCAGCTGCAGCCGATGGTCACGATCACCCGCGCGAAGATGACGGGTGATCTCTCCATTGCATATGTCTATGCGAGCGTCATGGGGGATACGTCCGAGCAGCGGGAGGCGACCTTCAAGCAGCTCAAGGCCCTTGGTCCAGAGATCCGCGACCAATTGGCCTCCCGCATCCGACACAAAGTCCGAGAGATTCCTGAACTTAAGTTTTTTCTGGACGAGTCGTATCAGCGGGCGAAGCGAATGGAAAATCTCTTCGACCGGATTCGTGAGGAACGTGAGCGTCGCGAGCCGTCCGACGATGCGGCCGACGACGTTGGATAATCTGCGTCATCGTTCTGTAGTCTAAGCGCCACCGTCACCGTTGTCTTCCAGTGCTGCTCAACGGGAGATCCCGTCCGATCTCGTATACACGTCCGGGACGCTCCCCTCGTCTTTTGAGGAGGGGGCCGTCTTGCTCATCGATAAGCCGGAAGGGGATACCTCATTTGACGTTGTCGAGTGCGTCCGGGACCACACCGGCGTGAAGAAAGTCGGCCATGCCGGGACGCTGGACCCGATGGCGACAGGCCTGCTGATTGTCCTCGTCGCCCGTCCGGCCACGCGTCTGCAGGAGGCGTTTATGGCGCTTCCGAAAGCATATCAGGGTACCATGCGTCTTGGGGAGCGCACGCCGTCGCACGACGCCGAGACGGACGTTGTCGAGACGATGGATCCCTCCCATCTGACGCACGAGGAGATTGCCGCGGCCCGTGACGAGTTTACGGGCGAGATTCAGCAGGTGCCCCCCATGTACTCGGCCGTGAAGGTGGACGGGGAGCCGCTGTACAAGAAGGCGCGGCGTGGCGAAACGGTTGATCGGCCGCCTCGTCAGGTGCGGGTCGATTCCTTCGAGCTCCTCGACTGGTCGCCGCCCGATCTTTCGTTTGCGGTGGACTGCTCGAAGGGGACGTACGTCCGAAGCCTGGCGCGCGATCTCGGCGATGCGCTCGATGTAGGCGCCCACCTCACGGCTCTTCGGCGGATGAAGATTGGTCCGTATTCCGTGGAGGGGGCCTGGACGCGTTCCGACCTCGAAGCGGCTCTCTCAAATAGCACGACGGATTCCGATGAAGCGTGAAATTGGCTGGGACAACATCGAGCACGATGATCGGTCCGTTGTGACGGTGGGGACCTTTGATGGGGTGCACAGGGGGCATCAGGTCATCGTCGACCATCTCCTGCTTCGGGCCGAGAAGCAATCCGGGGTGAGTACGCTCATCTCCTTCGATCCGCACCCACGCTCCGTCGTGGGCAATCGTGAGGTTCCTCTGCTGACGACGGTCGCCGAGCGCGCCGACATTCTTGCGGAGCTCGGACTCGACCGGTTTGTCGTGATCCCCTTTACGGAGGAGTTTGCGGGACTCGAACCGGAGGCGTACGTGGAGGAGGTCCTCGTGGATCGCATTGGCCTGCAGGAGATCACGGTCGGGTACGATCACCGATTTGGTCGGAAGCGGGAGGGGGATGTTGACCTGCTTCGCACGTGTGGGGAGCACCACGAATTTGACGTGGACGTCATTCCTCCGCAGAAGGTCGACCAGGACATTGTGTCTTCCCGGCGCATTCGGGAGCTCGTGGGGGAAGAGGGCGCCGTGGCCGACGCGGCGACGTTCTTGGGACGACCGTATCGGCTCGAAGGTGTTGTGGCCCGGGGGGAAGGACGAGGCCGAAAGATCGGATACCCGACGGCCAATATTGCCCTGGACGATCCGCGGAAATTGGTGCCGAAGCGGGGGGTGTACGCAACGAAAGTGATCGGGCCCGACGGAGATACGCATGGCGGAATGATGAATATCGGCCGGCGGCCCACGTTCGACGAAATGGAGGTGACCGTCGAGGTCCACCTTTTCGACTTCGAAGGCGATCTCTACGGACACCGGCTCTCTGTACAGTTCCTGCGAAGATTGCGCGACGAGCAGAAATTTGATTCCCCGGACGAGTTGGCAATGCAACTTTCGGAAGACGAACGTCATTGCAGAACCATTGTAGAAGAGCTTGGCTAATCCACGTGTCGTCCCTTCCGAGGGCGGGACGGCGTTCAGCGGGATGGGCCGAGGCTTGTCCGCGAGGCCCTCGGCGGTTATCGCGGTTTCTTCTTTAGCATGGCATAATCTAAAGAGGTACCCACACCGCACA
>CAYOWD010000389.1:0-756 GCA_964407535.1 uncultured Salinivenus sp.
TCTCCTTGAAGGTCGTGGCCACCGAGACGCTGTCCATGACCGCGTCGACGGCCACGCCGGTAAGGGCCTTCTGCTCTTCGAGCGGAATGCCCAGCCGCTCAAAGGTGTCGAGGATTTCCTGGGGCACCTCGTCGAGGCTCTCGTAGTTGGCCTTTTCCTTCGGCGCGGCGAAGTAGCGCATGTCCTGAAAGTCGGGCCGCTCGTAGTCGAGGTGGGCCCAATCCGGATAGTGGCCGCTTTCCAGGAGGTCGGTAAAGTAATTGTAGGCCTTCAGCCGCCAGTCGAGCAGCCACTCCGGCTCGTCCTTCTTGTCGGAAATAAACCGGACAATGTCTTCGCTCAGTCCTTTCGGCGCTGTTTCCGACTCAATATCGGTCGACCAGCCGTGCTCGTACTCCTCGCTGGCTTTTCCTTCGAGGTACTCGGTTTCGGACGTGCTCATAACGGTCCCTCGTGTCGTCTCGTGTGTGTGCCGATGCGAATGGGGCGATCCGAGAGAACGTCCGCTGCGCTGTTCCTACCCCCTCGCCGTCTCGCTGGGGCAGGTGAGGGCGGACCGAGAGCCCGGATCGATGCCGGCAAAGCGAAACAGTGCTGCCGCTTCCGGCGATAAGCACTGTTGTGTAAACCGGCGTTTACGGGTTTTTATCTGTCAACGTGCGGTTACAACCACGCCCAAGGGGCTTCGTTCCAGGTCGATTTCCCAAGTTCACGTCTTCATTGCAACTTGTGTCGTTCCGACAGGGCGACCGAGCG
>CAYOWD010000389.1:775-2944 GCA_964407535.1 uncultured Salinivenus sp.
AGTTCACGTCTTCATTGCAACTTGCGGTGGGGGCAGGAAGGGAGGACGGGCATCGGGCACGGGCGTCCCCGTGAGAAACTTCCCTCCACGCGTTGGGGTAAAGCACAGCGACTGTTCTCCGTCACAATAATGCGTGACTATGACCATTACCCTCACCGACCGTGCTGTCGACCAGATCTGTGAGGTTGCCGACAACCAACAGGTGGATTTAGAGGAGAAAATGCTCCGTGTGGCCGTGGTGCCGGGGGGATGCTCCGGACTCACATACGATCTCGGCTGGGATACCACTGTGCAGGAGAAAGACACCGTTGAGGAGCACGACGGGATTACGGTTGTGCTCGACAAGAAAAGTCGGTTGTATCTCGACGGATCGGAGCTGGACTTTACGGACGGGCTCAACGGGGACGGCTTTCACTTTACCAATCCGCAGGCGACGCGCGAATGTGCCTGCGGAGAGTCGTTTGCGCTGTAAAAAAGGGGCGTAAACGGGCGTTTACGCCTTCGTCTGGTGAAGAGGAAGCGTTCCCGGGGGACGCAGTTCCGTGCGATTGTAGGTTGTCCGCTCGGGGGCGTCTCCGAGGGGGGGAGCGGGACCCGGATGCTTTATTAATACCGGGGGGAAGATGGACGACCCCAACAGGGATTTCGGGGCGATGCCTTGGGACGTTGGTGACGTGCTGGGGAATGGAACATCCCAAAAGCCTTTCGGGCGACCCCTGCCTTAGAAGCGGGAACTGCTTCTCGGAAGCGCTTCTATTTCGAGGCACTCAGCGTAGGGAACGTCGTGGAATTGCACTACGGCGATGTTGGGGGGGAGGGAGATTGGAAGGCGACCGTGCTCGGAACCGGTTTGAAGTGGATGGGTAGCGAGCAGTGCTCTCCACATATCGTATCGGTGCACTTGTGAAGCGAGACTCGTGACCCACCTTCCCATCCTCTGCTGTTCGCTTCTTGGACGCTTTCGTTTCTCGAACGCCCGTCGATCATGATCCCGTCCCTCCGCACGTGCGCCCTCCTTCTCGGCCTGCTCGGCCTTGTGGCGGTGTGGGCGAGTGGGCGTGCGGGAGGAATTCCGGATCCACCGGATGTAGTGCCGATCGGCCTTTTTTCGGAGATGGATCCGTCTCGGGAACTGCCGGTGGAATGGCGCTCGCTTTCGCTGGCGGCTGCGTACAAGGAGACCACGTATGACCTTGTCCGCCTTGACGGAACGGTCGCCGTGCGGGCCCGGAGTGCATCCGGGACGTCGGCCATTGGCATCAAACGTCAGGTTGATCTGACGACACACCCGATTCTGGAGTGGCGGTGGAAGATTGGGGGTGTGATTGAGGATGCCAACGTGTACAAACGACAGCGCTTTGACGCGCCTGTGCGGGTCGTCGTTGAGTTCGCGTACGATGATTTTGGTCTCATCAGTCGGCTCAAAATCGTGGCGTTTCGGGCGTTGGGCTTTGACCTGTTTCCGCGACGGTCGATCATGTACGTCTGGACCACCCGAATGGGGCAGTATGAGGTTGCTCCCACCCCGCACGCAAGATGGATCAGGATGGTGTCCGTTCGAAGGGGAGCGACGGGAGTCGGCACTTGGCAGACCGAGCGCCGCAACGTTCGGAAGGATTATCGACGGATTTTTGGGGAGGAGCCCCCTCCGGTGAGCGGCATTGCCTTCATGACCGATACCAATAGCGTTGGCGATACGCTCACGTCGTACTATGGGGACATCCTGTTTCGGGCAGAGGGGACTGATGTGGCTGTCGACACAACCTTGTCCCGGCGGGAGGCCTCCGAAGAGGGGGGACCCTGACCCTGCTCGGGTCCAATGGACAGGTGCACAGTCTGCACGGAAGTAGTCTCGCGTGCCCGAACGGGCTCCCTCGAGTTCTGAAGTGGAGAGCGACATTGAGCTTACGATCCCTGAGACACTATCGCGTTCTGGAATCGGTGCGCATCAAAAGTTCGAGTTGGGAACGGAGGCCATCAGCCGGGGGGATGGGTCGCCGCTCCCAGCCTCCCGCATCCGGTGAGCGGGCGAGTCCAGGCGGGTATTCGTGGTCGGGCATTTCCATCCGACGTATGATACCGAATCCGGTTGAAGGATCCGGGAACTGTAGGGGGGCATCAACTCCCGAAAGTTGTGTAACTGGCGTTCTGCCAGATCTTCAATTTAGG
>CAYOWD010000390.1:0-2926 GCA_964407535.1 uncultured Salinivenus sp.
CCTTCATCCCGACAGTAGTCGGGACGATGTACTCGACCACTGTCGGTACAGGCTACCTACACACTTTCAAACCCGAATCCCTCAACCGGATTCGGTATCAATGTCAAGATCCTCGCCCCATAACGGTTGAACTCTGCCGTGACGGGCATTGGAAACCTATGAGCCGAGCAGCGGAATCCTCGACGCCGGAATCTGCTTAAAGCCCATCGTCGGCAGGAGTGGGTTGTCATGCCACAGATGATTTTACCACAGATGATTTTAGTTGAAAAGTCCCCTTCCGTTTCGGTACAACCAGAGAAAAGGCGGGGCCACGATCTGAATGAGTTGATTCCACCGTTGGAAGCGGCGTAGCTCCTGTTCGAGCTCCCGACCAATCTTCTCCCATGCCGTCTCGAAGCGCTCACGTGCAAAGCAGTACAGAGCCAAGTCAAGCTGATTCTGTGCCCGGACAGCCCCAACGGCGTCCCTGGGCAATTCCTCGGTTGAAGGGCGATCGCTGTTTACATTTCGGGAGACATAGAAGGGCACGCGTGTCCATCCGAGCCGTCGCCGGAAGAGAAGTAGGCTTTCGTCGAATTTTTCGGTGAGCCCAAAGACAGCGAAATCGTTCCGGAGGCGCTTTTTCGCGGTGGCAAGAGCAGCCTCAGGATTGGATTTGGGATCGGCGGCGGCGAGAAACCGGACCTGCCGGTTTGAGTCAGCGATGGGATGATCACTTAGAAGAAATTCTTTCAGGGACAGCGACGCCGGGTGAGATTCTGGATATCGTGCGCGATGATAGAAGTAGTGCGACACAACCCGCTCGATCGGATCTCTGAGGATGGTAAAGTACCGGCAGTGTCCTGCGAGATCTCGGTGAATGCCGTACGGTACATGTCCCGCGATAAGATCCTGAGGCTGGACACCCTCCGGTCCTTCGCTCGCTTTCCACCGACAAAGCTCATCATCCTCGGCGGGCAGGTGGTGGACGGATCCAGGCCCATAAACCCACTTTAGGGCTGTTTGAGCGCTCATGCCACCGGTTTTAGGAATGTGTAGAAAAATATCGGGCATAAAGAGATGCTGGGGATGAACGAGGCTCGCGAACAAGCATCCCTATAATCTCACCCTCAAGCCGTATACACAGGGGTCCATAGTTCGGATGTGCACGCACAGTGGCATAACGTGGACGCCCAGCTGAAATGGGCGGGAGAACGCCCGCCAATATCTGGGACGGTAGAACGACGTCGGCCGATGAGGTTTCCATTCGTCAGCGTCGCCACTCTGGACTGACGAAGCCGCATCCGCTGGACCGACCCCAACTGAAAACGGCGCCGGCTCATTTTCAGTTGTAGCGATTGGTTATGTCTCTTATTTCTCTGGCAGTTCTCTTAGTCGGTGCTACCGATCCGTGAATAAGTTTCTAAAGTTCGGTCTCGCTCATAACTGAGCACGGTTCACACCAGGCCGAAGAGGATCGTTTACGTACTTTCTCACGGATCGGTAAAGTACAGGTACCAATTGCCTTCGATATGTCTGTATACAAAGGGGGCGAAAATCTTTTGTCCCTGGTCCCTGAGACTGTCAATTCGACGCTCAAAGCGCGTTAAGTTGTCAACAATAGAATCTGGCCGAACTGGATCGTAGCTGTATCCCTTCGACCGCCCGGAGATTGAAAGGCCGATTGTATACGCTGTGAAGAAAAACGTGCTTTTCCCTTCTCTAGAATGGCGAACTGCTTTGGCGGACGATACACCTGCTCGATCCATGAGCTGTCGATACTGTACAGCCCGATCAGACGTTATCGCACGATTTGGCACGACCGAGTTTTCGTTCACGAGTTCGAGCGTTGTGTCTGCTTCAAACATGCGCCGGAGCGTCTCAAACGTCCGGCGTTGCTCCTGAAAGGTTTCAAGCATCTCTTCATCCGAAGGGGTTTCCCCACCACATGCTCCGAAGAGACAGAGGAGGAGACCTCCCATAATCATACGTCTCAGTTGTGATCCGGACATGGCTTCGTCGTAAGAGTCGCTTGGGAAGCACGAACAGCTTGTTTGATGTGCGACTGGCTAACGTTGCGTCCGTACTCATTCCAGAGCGTGATACCGACCTCGATTGCTGCCTAGTCAGAAGGATCGTCGAGCAGGGCGAATACATCAGCATCTCCGATTTCCACATCTAGCTCATTACGGATTTTCTCTGCGGGTTCACTGTCTACATTCTGCGTCATCTCTCCGTGAATGTAGCTGAGCGGCTTGTCGATTGACGGATAATCGCAGGTGGCTGGCTTTTGCTGTTTGTCTTGGCTCGTGTCGGCGTTCCGGTTCTCGGATCGCTTCGTTCGCGGCTCCGTCGCCGCACCTGCCTTCTCCGGCGGAGCCTGCACGTCCGTTTCCTGAGATTGGTTTTGCTGAGTCCCTTCGGGTCCTGAATTGCCTGCAACAGCCCCTCCGATTCCCAAAAATTCGGACCGTCGCCAGACCGTCGTCAAAATGCTTGACATTTTCTCCACCACTTTCCGGCGAAACGTTTTCCGACTGTAGCTCAGATATCCCGACCCGGTCTCAATCTGACGCACGAACCTCCTCAGCTTCCAATCCTCGTAGTCCCCAAATCAAAGAAGGCGCTCTGCCTCCTTGCAGTCTCGGATTTCCATCCGCCCCCCCTGTGCCCGAGCGAGTCGCTCCGTTCTGTGACGCAGTATTCGTGCTCGAAGTGCGTGAACGTAAACGTTTTCACGTGCAAGGTAACTTTATTTTAAGCTTTTCCTTTCGCAAATCCCGCAAGCCAGACTGTTCCGAGTGTCCGAACGGATATTGGAATTTCGGCTTCAACTTAACCAGTCCCCGCCCTTTCCGACTGAGAGTGATTTCACCCTCTTTGAACGAGAACATAACGAGAAAACTCACCTGACCCGGGCGAGGTACCGCTCAGATCCAGCGGGTGT
>CAYOWD010000391.1:0-2919 GCA_964407535.1 uncultured Salinivenus sp.
GGACCCGGACGACTACGAACAGGCCGACTGGGAGGTCGAGAAGTCCATCGAGGAGTGTGCCGCCATGCTGCCCCCCATGCGGGACGCCCCGCACGTACGGACGTGGTGGGGCGTGCGGCCCCTCTACGCCCCCGACGAGCAGTCGAACCGGCGCGGCATCTCGCGCGGCTTCACCATCCTCGACCACACGGCGGACGGCGTCGGCAACTTCCTCAGCATCGTCGGCGGCAAGCTCACCACCTACCGACAGATGGCCGAGGCAATGTCGGACCGCGTCTGCACCCGGCTGGGCGTGGACGCCGACTGCACAACGGCCACCCGCACACTCCCCGGCGCCGACGATCCGGACGAGCTCGACGACTTCGTTGCACGCTACGACGGACAGGGCCCGACCGACGCCGACATCTCGGGACGCGGCTAATTGTTCGGTCCATTCTGCCCGCTGCGGCCCGGATCAATCGACCGCGGGATGCGGGGGATTTGAGAATCGGACAAGAACAATGTGGAGCCCCATGGTCAACACGGCCATCCCCACGATGCTTGCACCCACTGCCCATCCGAAGACAACCCCCAGGAGGGCAAAGAGTACCCCCCACCAGAGCGGCAGGCCGAACATGCCGACGGCAAACTTGAGCGACGCGGTAAAGGGCGGCTCGTCGACCCAGCGCATGAGCAGAGTCACAATCCACAGCGGCCCGAGGTTTAACACGTTCACGCATCGGGCGGCGGTCTCCAGCCACGGGCGATGCGTGCCCTTCGGCGCCAGGGTCTCCGGCGTCCGGAGGGCCGCTTTCATGTCCGGAAAGAGACGCCCTTCATTTTTCCGATTGATGCGGTCGACCCGCTCGTGGTACTCGTCCGTCTTCTCGGGGACCAGCATGCAGTCCTTCATCCCCGCCGCGAGGTCGTCGCGAAGCGCGTTCACGCACGCCGCCTCGGTTTTGTCTTGCTGGACCGTGTAGTCGTCGGCCCGAAGCGGCTCGCCGAACACGATGGCGACCTTGAAGCCGGGGCGGCAGAGGTGGTAGTAGTTGATGCCGACGGGCACGAGTTGGACGGTGCGGTCGGTCTTCTGCTGCGTGCGGACGGCGAGGCGGGCGCTTCCGCGGCTCAGCGGGCGCAGGTAGTAGGTGTGCGCGTGCTCGGTTTCGGAAAACAGCACGAGCGACCGGCCGTCTCGGAGGCGCTCCCGCTGCTCGGCGAGGATGTCGCGGGTGTCGGACAACTTCTCGAAGCCGTCGCGCCGTCGGTAGAGGGGCACCATCTGGAGGGCGTCCAGGACCCAGTCGAACGGCGTGCCGAAGACGGACGCCCGCGCCGGAAAGGTCAGCGTCACCGGCGCCGTCATGCCCACGAGCAGCGCGTCGAGGAACGCGTTCTGGTGGTTGGGCGACAGGATGCAGGGCTCGCTCCAGTCCACCCGGTCGCGCCCGCGCACCTCGACGCGACTGAACATGAACCAGCTCGTCGTGCGGACGAGGACGGCAACCAGGTAATAGAACAGCGTTTTCATAACGGACCGACAACCATACCGATGCGGGGCTGACGAGGGTCGTCCCTCCCAGAGAGCACTCTTCGGATGCGAGCCCCCCGTGACGCGCCGCCAATATAAAAGCGAATCGGCGTGAAATACAGCCGGTCCGTTCCGTCGCTCGCATGAGTGCCGCGCCTCTCCGGGACGAACAGTCTCCACTCGTGCATTCGATTCGCGAGCAGGGATTGACGTGCGTACGGACTCTTTTTCTGCGTCACCCTCCTCTTTAGAAGAACCGATTCCGTAGTCCTTCAAATTATTCCCCGCGGGACTGCTTCAAAATTTTCGTACGGAGTGCAGGAGCGATCCAGAACCCCGCTTCGTCTTCGAGTCGGTCGAGACGAAAGAGAGTCCAGGGTTCCATCTTGGGCAGCTCGGAGGAGACCGCCCAACGCACCCGTCACGCCAAGCCCTAGATTTCGGGCACGGCGTCGCGCCTCCCGTTCGTCAATCAGGATCCGATCAGCCTCTATCTCTGTGGCGAGAGCAATGGCTTCTGCCTCTCCACGATCAATGTCCTGCTGAAGAGTACGGATGAGAGGGGGATCGCATGTTGACAACGCTGGCCAAGTGACGGTGGCTTCCCTGCCATTATCGTCTACTGATGCCGAAACGTACGTGGGTGTGGGAGTATGGGGGCTCTTCCGAACGAGAGTCATGCCGAAACCGACCCCGAGATGCGATCGACGCGGCTTCACTTGATGGGGCAATCGCAGTTAGGGCGTTGATCGGAGGTCGGAAGCTCCTTTGCCTTCGGTCCCCCTATTCTACCCGGGATGAACGGAGGCTTGGATGCATGGAGGCACGAATCGCTGTGCCCCAACGCCCTCCTGTGCGCGGCATAGAGCAATATGCAATCGTCCTGCCTAGCTTGACTAAAATAATTTTGATATGTATTTTATGATCAATATATGTCAGTTCGCCGATCATCAGATTGAATACGACATCGATGTACGTGCTTCCGACGCGATTGGCCCCCCGATGCCGTCGCACGTCGAAATCAGTCCCGACGAGGACACGACTCTGGGCCGTGTCAGACGACAACTTCCGAACGCCGTGGGGGCCTTCTCGTCTTGACCAGTTCCTCCAAGACACCGCGCAGGACGGATAGGAGGACTTTCCTTCATCCCGTACGTTTCTGGCTCACCGTGATGCACCAGCACACAATGAGTACGTCTTCCTGGAAGCAGTGCGACCACATCCTCAAAATCGATCCCGACAAGCCGCTCGTTGAAGGCGACACCTTCGCAGATGTCTGTCAAACCGGCACCGACGCCATCGAAATCGGAGGCACCCTCGGGGTTACCAAGGACAAGGTGCGCCGCATCATCGAGGCCTGCGCCGAGTACGACGTGCCGCTGTACCAAGAGCCCTCGGCGCCGAGC
>CAYOWD010000392.1:0-2889 GCA_964407535.1 uncultured Salinivenus sp.
TGCGCGGCACCTTCGCCAACATCCGCATCAAGAACGAACTGGTGCCCGGCACCGAGGGCGGCGTCACGAAAAACTTCCTCAAGGACGGCGAGGTCACGTCCATCTACGACGCCGCCATGGAGTATCAAGAACACGACGTGCCGCTGGTGGTGCTCGCGGGCGAAGACTACGGCATGGGCTCCAGTCGCGACTGGGCGGCGAAGGGCACCGATCTGCTGGGTGTTGAGGCCGTCATCGCCACCAGCTACGAGCGCATCCACCGCTCCAATCTCATCGGCATGGGGGTGCTGCCGCTGCAGTTTGCCGACGGCGCGGACGCCGACTCGCTGGGCCTGGACGGCACGGAGACGTTCGATACTCCCCTCGACGAGGACCTGCAGCCGGGCCAGGAAATCGCGGTCACCGCCACCGCCGAGGACGGCACAGAAACAACGTTTACGGCCATCAACCGGTGCGATACCCCGATCGAGGTCGACTACTACCGCCACGGCGGCATCCTGCACTACGTCCTCCGCGATTTCGTGCGCGAGGAGCCCGTCTCAGCCTGAGTGAGCCCAAGTGTGGGGTTGAGAGTTTGGAATGTGGAATGTCTCTCCATTCAGCCCGTGTGCTTTTTCTGACCACCCATAACGGCACACCGGTGCTCACAACACCAAGGATCTGACTTCGATGCTGCTCCATTCGCTACGAAAACGCTGCCCCACTCGTCCGCCTCGGGTGGGGCGTTCTTTTGAGGAATCCCCTCCCTCTACCGACTGCTGCGATTGACCTCCCGCTCACTCTTGCATCAATATTTATCTGTACCCTTCTAACCTTCCAACTTTCAACGCCATACGCTTCCACCGGCACATTCCGGCAGCCAAGCCATACGCGCCTTCCGCGATCGATCAGAGAGTCCCTGTTTGATCGCCCTACGCGCCTCCCCACAAACGCACACACGCCCAAACACACAAACGAATATGCCCACGTACAATCCCCAAGACGACGCGGACAAACCCGACGCCCCCACCGACCTCGGGCTGGACGTCCAGGTCCAGGCCCCCAATCGCAACGAACAACCGGTGGTCCGATTCCAAACCGACGACGACTCCGTTCTCCTCACCGGCACCGAGCCGCGCCCGGACACGGACACCACCCATACCGTGGCGCGCGTCGATCCCGACACCGGAGAGAGCACCGTCCTCTTCGTCGTGCACGCGGACGGGCAGAATCTCGTGTTTGAAGAACGGGCGCCGGACGCAGTCAACGAGGCCGTGTCCACCCACGTCCAATCCGCCCTCAACGAGATCATGATCCCCGTCTACATCGACGACGTGATCGACGAGCTGAGCGAAAAGCTGTCGGGACTCGCGGCCCTGCACACCGTGCAGTACGAAGGCCCCGGTCCCTCGTGGACGTATTTCCGCACGTCCCTCTTCGACGACGGCACCCTGGTGTTCGAAAAAGAGCACGGAGAGCTATAATCCACGCCCCCGTCGCTTCTGTGCCGGCCACTGGTTTCTCCCTGCGCTTGTGTCGCTCGCCCCCAAACACAAACTCGCCCCCAAACACAAAACTGCCGGACGGTCAAGGACCCTCCAGCAGCAATTCGCACGTCAACGCCGTATGTCGCTTACTCCGGCATGATCACCTGGTCAATGACGTGAATGACGCCGTTTCCGGCCTCCAGATCGGGAGTCGTGATGGTGGCGCCGCCAATACGGACCTTGTCGCCCTTCGTCGTAATCTTCAGGGAGGTGCGATCAAGCATCTGCACCTTCGACGCGGACGCGACATCCTTTGCCATCATGCGGTCACTCACCACATGGTGCTTGAGAAGCGCCTGGAGCTTGCTCTTGTTCTTCGGCTTCAGGAGGGAGTCCAACGTCTCCGACGGTACGTTTTTGAAGGCCTTGTCGGTCGGTGCAAAGACGGTAAAGGGACCTTCCCCGTTGAGCGTCTCGACGAGATCCGCCGCGTTGATGGCTTTGACCAGGGTCGTGAACTTGCCGTGGTCGCTGGCGAGAGAAACGACGGTGCTTTCTTTTTACTGTACGTTTTCCATAGAAATCATTGTCAATCGTGACTGAGAATAGAGACAGGCGTTCCCCATGCTCTCCGCTCTCGGATCGGAACGCCGGAGCCTCACGCTCCTTCGAGAGCGACCGCATCGATGTCCGTGCGCTCGAATCCTCAGTGCAGGACCCTCGATGGTCGTCCGAAGGAGCGGAGGACTGTACACACCCATGATAGACGGGGCATGGGTGCCCAGCCATCGTCTTTGCCGCTGTCTCCCCGTGTACCAGGAGTGGACAAGGCCCCGTGACCCCTGCCCCCCTCTCAACCAATCTTTCACGATGCACGAGGGGCTCCCGCGTAACAAATCCGTTCGGTCCCACACCAAAAGGATGCTGTTCGGAACCGCATTCTGCTCGGAAATGTGAGTGGAGATCCGAACACCCTCTCCGCTATCCTCGATCCCGTCGTCCTCGTTCGCGTTATGCGTTCTTCATTGTCCGCTGTCGTTCTCTGCACCGTCGGTCTCGTCGTCGCTGGGATTCTAGGGCTGGGCTGCAGGTCGTCGCCCGACGCAGACGCCGCGACCACGGTGTCTCCGGATTCCACGCTTCCCGAAGCCGTCGCGGACACGGCCGTCTTTGCCGGCGGGTGCTTCTGGTGCATGGAGCCGCCGTACGACAAGGTCGACGGGGTCGCCTCCACGATCTCCGGCTTTGCCGGGGGCGACATTGAAAACCCCTCCTACCGACAGGTCGCCAACGGCAACACCAATCACACCGAGGTCGTCCAGGTGATCTACGACTCCACGAAAGTCGACTACGACCGACTCGTGCGCATCTACTGGCACAACGTGGACCCCTTCGACGGAAGCGGGCAATTTTGCGACCGCGG
>CAYOWD010000393.1:0-2882 GCA_964407535.1 uncultured Salinivenus sp.
CTTCGCTGAGGGCCACGTCCTGGCTCAGATTCCCAGCGGCATCGCTGATGTCGCTGGCCTGCTCGAAGTTGAGACCGGCCGTGATCCCGATCTGGGCCTGAGCACCACTCACGCTGCCTGCAAGCACCGCAGCGGAGATCAGAAAACAGTTGAGGATTTTCCAGAGCCGGTTCTTCATAGCTGACTGCATGGTTTAAGTGAGACGGAAAACGTGAACTGTGGAATCATCGTCCGCCGCGGACCGCTTCGCGCTCTGCGCGGTAGGATCGAATTTGAGAAATAAATTCCTCCTCTTCCGCTGACATGCAGGCCATCGCTTTGTCTCCACCGGGCACGCGTTACCCTCCCCAATCGGACCCGCGTTGGCGCTCCGCCCTGCATACGTTTTTGTAGCAGACCTCGTCCTCGTCGCAGCGACGCCCGCCGCACGTCGACCCTTCGTAGGTGAAGGGATCCTCCTCGTAGCTTTGAATCGCCCCCACGGCCTGGGCCACTTCCGACATGAACGTCCACGCCCCGCTTCCGCGTGGAAGCTCCTCGTTCCAATCCACGCGGTGCCATTCCTTCTCTCGGGAGTGAACCTCCGCGTACTCGCCGGCGATTTCGACCCTCCCCGAGTCCGCGACCACGAGATTGAGCCGGACGTTCAGGGTATCATCGATCCGCACCGGACGGGTCCGCACGTAGCCCATCTCCTCCTGCGAACGATCCACTTCGAGCCCCAATCGCTCAATCGTGCGCAGCACCCGACCGAAGGCCTCCCTGCGCGATTCCACTCCGTCCGCCTGGGTCACGATGACGTCGTCGCCCTCGAACACCCATCCCCCCTGTGCCAGCACTCCACTCCCCCGACACCCGCCCGTACCGAGAACGACAGCGAGCGCGAGGGCAACGCCCGACGCACGTACGATGCAAACGCGCCTAAGCGACATGATCAACGGGAAGGATCGAGTTCGTCTTGGCTCTTCCAACTGAATCTCAGCGTGTGGTCTCCGTCCAACCGTCAACGCCCAACCGGCAGAAGAGCCAGCATGCAGGACCGTGCGCGTTGGGGATGTGGTCGGAGAATGGGGGGGCTCCTTCGTAGAACCAGAAGGGTGCCCCGCCCTCCCGGACGGGGCCTCCTTCCGAAGAAACGCCCGCTCAGAGGTGCTTTGTCGCGGGACTCGAAATGGAAAGAAACGATACGGGCCCGCTAGTCCATCCGAACCCGGATGGGTTCGGCCGTTTTTGCGGACTTGAGTGCGGCGGCCTGTAGAATCTCGGCTGCCTCGGCGTCTTCTGCCTCTGAGGGCACCGTGAACTCCGGCGCTGGCATGAGGCTCGACATCGACCCTCCGGCCGCACACGTCACCGTCACGCTCATGGGTGAGTAGAGATTAAAGGTCACGAACGTGGCCAGCTGGTTGAGGAAGCTCACCTGCGTTTCGACCATGGCCACGCCGTTCGAGCATTGTTGCGCGGCATCAATCTTCGCGCCGGGGGTCACAAGGCCGGCCACAAAACCGGTCGCCCACTTCTTTTCAATCACCTCTCCAGAGGGCTGCTTGTCAGTCGTCACCTGTGCTGAATAACAACCAGACAAAGCGAGCCCAATGAATGGAATGAGCAGTAGGGGAAAGAGACGTCTCATGAGTTGTAGTAGGTTGGTTTACGCTATGATGGAGAGTTAGAGCAACAGACCTTCCACTGGGCTGAAAGATCGCCTCATCGCAACATGGACGGTCTAACTTACATTCCCCAAAGAGGACTTCCCCTGAGGAAGTATCAAGAAAAATGTCATTGCATATACGACAATTCCTGTTTTCTGTGTGACATTTCGCATATACGACAGGATATGTCGACAAAACGCCCCAAAGGCATGAAAGCCGGATGGGACGTCTCGCTGTAGAAAGGGAACCGCCCTCGTCCAGGAACCCCGAACGTCTCAAGTCCAGCATCCATGCCCTTGTGCACTACGCTCCAAAGAGAACGTGAGGACAAAAGGATCTCGGGGCGCCTCCACTGGGAGGGTCGCGGCCCACCGGATCGGCGGGAGCTCTCCGGGACGCTACTGGGATAGATCGGGGATCTCGCCGGCCTCCACGATCCAAGCCTCCCCGCCGCCGAAACTCTCCGGCTCGGTCGCTTCCTCGACGACCTCCCCATCGCTCACGAGGCGCAGGGTCACGTCCATCGGACCCGTCAACTGGCTGACGGTGACCTGGACCCCGTCGAACTCGCTTGGCTCAACTCCATCACACCCGACGTCCTCCGGTTCTAGGTCGACCTCGATCGGGAGGGAGGAACTGATGTTGGATTGTGTAGACTGACAAGGCCCATCGCCCGTCGAGTAGAAAAAGCTTTCTGTGATGGACACTTGCGCGGAGCCTTCGACTTCGTAGGAGAGGTCGCCGTCCAGCGGGTCACCTCCTCCATTGCTACCGCCGCTGTCACAGCCGACGGCCAGGAGCCCGGCGGCGACGAGAAGCGCAAGCGAAACGATACGAAGAAGGCGAATTGACAGAGATCTGTTCATGGCAAAGGTTGAGTTGATTGCGAAAGAAGAGAGAATCGGTCCGGCACGGATGGCTGCTCGCGGGCAGCGCTGTGTCGGATGTTGCTACGGCACGATGAAAAGGGTCGGCGATGTCGAATGTGGGACAATTCCTGCTTTTTCTGGGACATGTCCCATCAGCGACACGATTTGTCCCATCCCGAACAGGCCGTAGGCGGCATTATCGAGTGATCGTCAGCTTTTGCGTGCGGACCTTGCCCCCGGCCTCCAGCCGCAGGAAGTAGACGCCGCTGGAGAGGCGGGAAGTGTCGAGGCGCTGCTCGTGGCGCCCCTCCTGCTCCCCGCTCACGACGGTGCGCACCTGCCGCCCGAGCACGTCGTAGAG
>CAYOWD010000394.1:0-2881 GCA_964407535.1 uncultured Salinivenus sp.
TTCGCGACGTGCGCCTTCGTGATCGTTTCGTCCTTCTTCCCCAGCAGGAGAATTTCCACGTTCTGGTCGCCCGTAATCACGGCGGGCGTCAAGAGGGACGGATACAGGATAATGGCCTGTCGGTGCGAGACGATCTCGTACGCATTGCCCGACGAAGGTGAAGTGCACATGATGAGATGTAGGTTTTGAATTGACAGTGTCGGAATTCAATCGAGCCGTGCCTGCCTCCCGGTCCCTCTCCGTGTCGGTTGTGGGGAAGCAGTTCTGTTGATCGGGAGGGAGATGCCGATTATTCTTCGATATCAATCTCGACAGGGCCGGGGGGAATGTCCTCTTCCCGGGCCGTGCCGTCGTCCGCAAATTGCCCGCGTCGCTCCGATCCATCGGGCAGGTGCAGCACGTATTCCTCCTGCCCGGTATGGGTCTTCAGCGTAAGCTCAATCCAGTCCTTGAAGGGAAGCAGATCCGAGTCCTTCGTAACGCCCTCCACCTCCACCCGAAAGAAGTACTCGGGCGGCTTGTATCCCTTGTCCGCCTCCTGCTCGGTGGGAATGTTCTCGACGTCTCCGGTGTACTCGTATTCCCAGTCCGCCGTCACCCGTCCGTTCTCCACCAGCGTCGACAGCCTCGTCACGGGGTCGTGCGCCCCCCGTTCGCTGTGTTCAAAGATCCGGATCTGCGCCTCCGCCCCGTCGGGCGCCCCCACGATGTCGGCCGACAGGGTAAGCACGTCGCCCTGCCGGGCGGCCTCCTGGGACCACGTCGGGCGCCGGACGGCCACCGGTCCGGACAGCACCAGGGCGGGCGATTCCTGCTTCAAGCCGTGGTTCGGCAGGCGCACCGTTGCGAAGAGGGCCCCCGTGGCCTGCCTCGGCACCTGCACCTCCGCCGTCAGGCGATTGTGGTGGATCGGGTCCCGAAACGTGCCGTGCGTGGCGCCATTCCGGTCGCGCAACGTGATCTGAAGCGTGGAGCCGTTGCCCACGTAGCGGGTCGAGACCGCCAGGCCCACCGTTCCCCCGGGCGAGGCCCGCAGACGATCCCACTCCACCCGCTCGATGGAGGAGGGAAGCGTCACCTGATGCGTTTGATCGGTCTGTGCTTTGTGCTTTGCCATGTCGATGCGCAAATCGATTTGTACAATCCGTGCTTTGCGCGCAGCTACACGGCCCTCAGCCGTCGACGAATCGTTTCGTTTTCCCAGATCCTTGTCTACGGGCCTCAACGCGCCTTCCCGACGAGCGCTATTTTTCCGTATAGGGGAGGAAGTCGCGCTCGCTCGCCCCGTCCTGCTCTGGACCGTACCTCCTTCGGAGGCGCCTCAGCCGTCCATTCCCTTCGTCAATTGCCTCAATGCGCCACTTGAGTCCAGGAAATCGGTCCAAGATCTTTTTCCGTTCGGTCGAGGCCGACGCATCCCCGCGGGCCGTCAGAATCTCGTACCGCAATACCGCCGCCTCTCCCTTCAACGGCCCCTCCGCGAACGCCTCGGTCTCGGCCGGAGACAGCTCCGCAACGCTCTTAGGGCCGTACGTGGCGCGGTGAAGAAAAAGGTGCAGCGCCAGTGATTCGCGCCCTTCCTCCGAAAGTCCTGATGCATCCACGGCACGCCCTTCGGCGATTTCTTTCTTCGGGGCCGGTCGCCGGGTGTAGATGGTCCGCCAGTTGTAGCGAAGAAAGTGACTCCACAACGCTTTCTCCGAATCAGTACGACTGCGAAGGATCGCTGCAATTGTGCTATCGCCCGACGACGGATCGATAAACGTAACCGTTTCGGGGGGAGCATCCGACGTCCCGTGCTCCCACGTGTAGGTGGCTTCCAATGTATACTCCCCTGGATCCGGCTGTACGTTTAGGTTTGATAGATCGAACAGCATTCGTCGGGTCCCACCGGACGAAAGGGTAAATCCAATCGATGGCCCCTCTCCCGTTTTCGTCGACGCCGCGGGGAATTCCAGCCGGTTCCCGTCTGCATCGATCAGTGTGAATGCAACCGGTCCGGGGGCCGAAAGGAGGTTTGCTTCCGGAAGATTGTAAAACTCAGATTTATCGGAGGGATTATAGCACACAATAGAGACGATGTAGGGAAACCCAACCAGGTATTCCGAAAACACCTCGACCCGAATAGGCGGTGTCGTCCGTGGTTTATCCCTAGACGTGTTTTCCTGCGCTTTAGAACTCATAGATACAGAGGCAAAAAATAAGACAGAACATATTATAACGTTTCGTATCATGATTCCCACTCTCCATCCTGTAGGGGGTCACGATTGGGTTCCTTTTTCAAGAAGACGGGCGCTGCAAGAACTGCGGAATTACGTCTGCCATAATGCCGGGTTGTCTTCTAAATGCACGCGGCGAATACCGTCGACATGCTGTGCGCAGAGGTGAATTCCTTCGTCGATCTCGTCACCGTTTTGATCTATATTGAATCGTAGTACCGATCGGGAATCGGGAAGCCAGAAGGTATCGCCGATCTCGGGGTCCTTCAGACCTCGCAACTCCCGGTACTTGTCATTTCGGGGGTGGTGGTAGATGTTGCGCCAGCTGTTCAATCCGTTATCGATCGCGATTTGTTGAAGATCGTCATCGTCCGGTTGGACCTCGTACTTCCGTCCGTCTTCGACCTCGTAGACCCACGTATTATAATAATTCATCGAGCAGCTTTTTTCCGCAGGATCGTCAAATGTGTAATAGCCACATTTATGAGGAAACCCAAAGGCATGTGTAAGCTCATGAACAATCGTACCAAGAAATTTCTTTTTCTGATCATCCCCATCCAGCTCTTGGTACCCATGATGTTTGGTAAATAGGATTGTCCGACCCGCAAAGTACTCGCGACCTCCATCCGTATTTGCGGGACTCACACCACCGACAGCCAAAT
>CAYOWD010000395.1:0-2854 GCA_964407535.1 uncultured Salinivenus sp.
CCATCGGCGGCACCCACGCCGGCGTGATCGAAGCCACGTTCAAGGATGAGACGGAGACGGACCTCTTCGGCGAGCAAGCGGTGCTCTGCGGCGGCTCGCAGGCCCTTATACAAGCCAGCTTCGAGACGCTCGTCGATGCCGGCTATCCGCCCGAGCTTGCCTACTTCGAGTGCATGCACGAGTTAAAGCTCATCGTGGACCTCTACTTCGAGGGCGGGCTGGAGTACATGAACTATTCCATCAGCGATACCGCCGAGTATGGGAACTACACGCGTGGGCCGCGGGTCATTGACGACGACGTGCGCGACGAAATGCAGGACATTCTGGAGGAAATCCAATCCGGCGAGTTCGCCGACGAGTGGATGGACGAGTATGAGAACGGGGCCCCGAACCTGTTGGAGGCCCGGGAAAACCTCAAGGAACATCAGATCGAGAAGGTGGGTCAGAAGCTGCGCGGCATGATGCCCTGGCTCGATGGCGAGGACGCCTCCGAAGACGGCGAAGCGGCCGATGCGGAGGAAGCCGCGACGGAATCCGCGTAGTGTTGTGCGGGGGGATGGGCGTTGAGGGGAGAGCCTACCCGAGCGCCCAGCTTCCGTATCCCCATATCTATCCAATGATCGATCCACTTCTCTCCTACTTAGTTGCACACCCAAATGGCAAACGTAGAATCGTATAATATTGCCTGGCTTCCCGGCGACGGCATTGGCCCCGAGGTGACGCGGGAAGCCCTCCGTGTACTGGAGGCCGTTGCGTCCGCTCACGGGTTTTCCATTACCGCCGAGGAGTATCTGGCCGGCGGCGCGGCCATCGACGAAACGGGGGCCCCGCTGCCCGACGAGACCCGTACCGCCTGTCAGGACAGCGACGCGGTCCTGCTCGGGGCGGTCGGTGGGCCGAAGTGGGACGACAAGACAGGCGATCAGCGTCCGGAAAGCGGACTGCTCGCGCTCCGAAAGGCCCTCGGCGTCTACGCCAACCTGCGGCCCGTGATGGTGCCGGAAAGCCTGGCTGATGCCTCGCCGCTCCGGCCCGACCGCGTGGCCGACACCGACATCCTGTTCGTCCGTGAACTTACCGGCGGGATTTACTTCGGCACCCCGAAGGGGCGCACCGAGGACGGCGTCGTAAGCACGATGGTGTACTCCGAAGAGGAGATTGAACGGATTGCCCACGTGGCCTTCCAGCGCGCTCAACGGCGCGACGGCCACGTCACGTCGATCGACAAGGCCAACGTGCTGGACGTGTCCCAGCTCTGGCGCTCGGTGGTACGCAACGTGCAGGAAGAGCACTATCCGGACGTGGAGCTCCGGCACCTGTACGTCGACAACGCCGCGATGCAGGTGGTGAAGGATCCGCGCCAGTTCGACGTGGTGGTCACCGGGAATCTCTTCGGCGACATCCTGTCGGACCTTGCGGCGGCGCTGCCGGGATCGCTGGGCCTGCTGCCCTCTGCGAGTGTGGGCGGCGATGTTGGCCTCTTCGAGCCGGTCCATGGGAGCGCCCCCGACATTGCCGGGACGGATCAGGCCAATCCGATTGCCGCCATCCTCAGTGGGGCCTTGCTACTCGACGAGGTCGGCGAGCCGGAGGCCGCGACGGCCATCCGACGCGCCGTCACAGCGACGCTCGACGACGGACTGCGAACCGGCGACCTGGCGGGCCCGGACGAAGAGCCCGCCTCGACCACGGAATTCGGCCGCCACGTGGCCGATCGCGCCTCTGCGTTTCTTACTGAAAATGCCCCGACTCCATGAGTCCATTTCCTCTGTTGGACGGGTCTTTGCTCCTCCCCATCGTAGTTCGGGAACGGAAATTGCGGGGACGGATGAACCTACGACTTATCGGGCGCCCGGACGCGGCGTAGATCCCATTCGGCGTCCGGGCGCACTCCTGGCTCCGCACCGCGTTCCGCCCGACTCAAACTGAAGTATCTGACTATGACTGACCACGTCACCATTTTTGACACCACCCTGCGCGACGGCGAACAAGCGCCAGGGGCCTCTATGACCGTCGATGAGAAAGTCCGCATCGCCCAGCAGCTTGCGACGCTCGGCGTGGACGTGATCGAGGCCGGATTCCCGGTGTCGTCCCCTGCACAGACGGAAGCAGTGGAGCGCATCGTCGCCGAGGTGGACGGCCCCGTGACCTGTGCCCTTGCTCGCACCATCGAGGCCGACCTTGAAGCGGCGGGCAAGGCGCTGGAAGGGGGCACCGACACCCGCGTGCATACCTTCATCGCGACGAGCGACGTTCACATCGAAGCCAAATTCGACAAGCTCGGCGATACGATGGCCGAGAAGCGACAGGCCATCATCGAACGGGCCGTCGAGGCGATCAAACATGCTCTAACCTATACCGACAACGTCGAATTTAGTGCTGAGGATGCCGGACGGACCGACACCGGCTTCCTGCAGGAAATTGTGCAGGCGGCTGCTAACGCCGGCGCCACGACCATCAACATCCCGGACACGACGGGCTACTGCACGCCGAGCGAGTACACGGAGCTGTTGACGACGGTGCGGAATTGTCTGCCCGACCCGGAGCAGGTGATCCTGTCGACCCACTGCCACGACGACCTGGGCCTGGCTACGGCCAACACGCTGGCCGGGGTGAAAGCTGGGGCCCGCCAAGTCGAATGCACGATCAACGGCATTGGGGAGCGCGCCGGCAACGCGGCGCTCGAAGAGATCGTGATGGCCCTCGCGGTCCGGAGCGATGACTTCGACGTCCATACGAACATCAATCCCAAGCACCTGACGCGGACGAGCCAGATGGTGTCGGCGGCGTCGGGCTTCCCGGTGCAGCCGAACAAGGCCATCGTGGGCAGCAACGCCTTCAGCCACGAGGCCGG
>CAYOWD010000396.1:0-2853 GCA_964407535.1 uncultured Salinivenus sp.
TTTGAATTGTCTGCTAGTGGGTCGACTTTCAATACCTCATAGGTGCGATTGGAAGGCTACCCAATTCTGCCCTGGAACCCGCCGTGAGCGGCGTGAGAGGCCGATTCCATCTCCGACTCCGCCCTCCCAATATCGTCATCCCGCGGTTCCGTGTCAACCCCGGGGAGGGTGACGACGATTTCCATCTTCTTGTACGACAGTGGTTTATACGAAATCATCGGCATCGGCGCGTAGGAATCGGGACGAGGCGGCCCGTGGTTGGGGGGAGGGTGACGAGATCGCAAATCGCTTAGAGACACCGATCCTCCACCGATCGCTCTCGCTTCTCGTCGAGAATCAGTCCCTCCGTTTCCGAGTACACGGGCGAGTACCAGGCCTCCTCCGATTCGCGGTCGGTGATCTTGACGGCCACCTTCCCAACAGGGGGAAGATCCGGACGTTGATCGCGATCGTCCCGTTGGACGTGATACATCGGCACCGTCACCCCGTATTCCTGTTCGAACGCCCGGTATTCTGCGTAGCTGTCGAACTGGTCGGGACAGACGGTGAGCACGGTGGCCTGCGGGGGAATGTCGCGACTCTTCCAGTCATCGGTCGATCCCGTTTCCTCGTCGGACTGTCGGGCGCTCACGATGAGCCAGTCGTCTTCCAAGTGTTCTCGCAACCGCCTGCGATTGGACTGGATGCGGTCGTCGGACGGCGCGAACGAATCCGCGTTCGGATAGAGCGCATCGACGGCGTCGATGAAGTCCTGGGCGGAGTGCGGCCCGAAGTCGAGATCGTTGCGCGTCTGCACAAGGGCACGACCCGGATGCCACTCGTAGTCCTCCTGGTCGAATTCGCCGTAGGGAGCGGGGTACAGCGTTCCGTCCTTCGTCGGCGTTAAGACGTGAAGCGTGCCCACCGCCATGCCTTCAAACCGTCCCAAACGCCCGGCGCGCTGGGCCAACCGGTCGTACGGGCAGAGCTCGCTTACCATCACCGGCGCGCTGATGTTCAGGCTCATTTCGCCGATCTGCGTGAGAATGGCAACGCCCTCCGCCGTGTCGGTTTCCCACGCCTCCTGTCCGAGCGCGTTCAGGAGCTTCTCCTCCACCTCTTTCTTATCCGGCTCCGTAAAACGCGAGTGGTACAGAATCGGCGTCACGTCGGTATTTTCCCGAAACCAGTCGTAGTACGCCAGTGCGCGACTCACGGTATTGGCGTATACAATGCCCGCGGGGGAATCCGACTCCGCGATTTCTCGAAGGAGCTTCGCAATATCATCGGGCGTGTCGGCCGTGCCCGCATCCTCGATCACACACCGCGTGCGGTCGAGGTCCGAGGTGTCCTCCTCCAAGGTGCCGATGTCGTAGAAGTCCGTAGCGGCGTCGGGCACGGTGGCGCTCATCACCAGCACCGGCACGTCGAAGTGACGAAGCACCCCGAGAAGTTCATTCAGGTTGGCCTGCACGAAGGGATCGTAGAAATCGGCCTCGTCAATCACCACGCAGCTGTTGCAGAGGTGATAGAAGATGGAAAAGTGATCCTCCCGTGCCCCGGTGAGGGCGGCACAAAGGTGGTCGATGGTACACACGGACACCGGCGTTGCCAGTAGTCGAGCCATCCGGTGCATTTCCCGAGCGCGGTGTCGGGCCTCATCGCTTTCCTCCGCGTCGTCCGCATACCGCACATGCCACGCGCTGGAGTGATAGAGGCCCGTCCGGCTCACGTTTTCGTCAACGTCCACCGACAGCGAATTCGACGTAAACCGCGTCGGCATCGCAATCACGCACCGATCGGCTCGTTCCTGCTGCTGAATCTGATGCTGTGCCCACAGGAGCGACGCATCGGTCTTTCCGCTGCCAGTGGGGGCACGCAGGATCATCGCGGTGTCGTCGCATTCCGGATCCTCTACCGCCTCCGTAATCACATCCTGAACGCCGCGAGGGTCATCGTACGGAAACTCATACGCGAACTGGAGGTCTTCGGGGTCGGGCACCCAGTTCTGCGCCTCTTTCTCTTGGATGCTGGCCCGCGTGTCGGCAAGCCGCAGGAGCGACCGGACTCCGGCAATGCGGAAGCGTGCGTCCAGTGCTTTCTCTGTAAGGTCAGGCGGTGGGTCCATCGTCCACCGCTCATCCTCCCTACAGAACTCGTCCCAGAGGTCCTCGAATTCGCCGTCCCCGTCGTTTTTCCACCGTTTCCGATGTCGCTGTTGATAGCTGAATTTTCCGTGATGGGCGGCAATCGCCGCCCGTTCCGGCAGCGTGAGGTCGATGCCCTTTCGATCTGCGTAATCGAGCGACGCAAACTCGTGGCGTAGCCCGGCCTTCATGAGATGCTGGGAACCGCCCTCCTCTGCATCCTTCCGACATGCCTTCTGCCACGTCGGGTGCCGCTTGCCCTGATCGTGCACCTCGGCCGCCTTCAACAGCTGGGGGCGGAGCGCCTCCCCCGTCTGAGCTTGATACTTGGATTCCAGAAACGGAAACGCGTCGAGCCACGCTCGCGCCTGCTCGACGACGTGCCGGGTGTGCTCCTTCAGCGTCGTCCCGTCGGTCTTGGCGAGAATTGCGCTCATGGGTTAAGCCTCCGCTTGCTGGGCAAATTCATCGAACGGAACCGGCTCGGCACCCTCGGTCGGGTCGAACAGGCTGCTCATTTCGTCTGCGGCCGCCTCGTACGCCTCGAATACGCTGAGCCCGTCGGTCGTGGTGTCATCGCCGTGAAAGTATTCGGCGTCTCGAGCGTCGAGCTCGGCGAAAAGGTTTTCCTGCTCCGCTTCACTCATGTCGAAGTACCGCGACGCCTTCCGCGACAGCCGGGAATCCAGCACGATGAGCGCTTCCTGCGGCTCCCCGGTCGTCGCGT
>CAYOWD010000397.1:0-2839 GCA_964407535.1 uncultured Salinivenus sp.
AAATGAAGCCGGCACGTTAGCGTGCCTGTAGCGGGGTGACCAGGGAGGAGATCTCTGTAGGATTATGAGATTAAACGCCGGACAGTCCTACGTACTGCAGAAGTGATGGGGAGTCATCGGCAAATCGGTTCAGGAAGTCTCGAACGCCTTGCTTTAGCTTCCTCCAGTCCGCGACGTAAGGGTGCAGGTGAAGAACCTCTTGCTTCAACCAGCGCCACAGCCGCTCAATTGGGTTCAGCCACGAAGCGTACGTCGGTAGAGGCACAACCTGCAACGGAAGAGCTCCGTCGGAGAACGCTGCCTCGGCTGGGTCCGGCCACTGGGAGGGCCGAGGATATTCGAAGTCCGGATGGGCATGAGGCCAGACCTGCGACTCCAGTTCTTGAAGCACGTCGGAGTGAAAGTGAAACGGAGCGTTGTCCTGCACAATCCACAGCCGATCGGCCTCGCAAGCGCTGGTGATCTCTCGGTAAAGAGCAGTCAGGTCCGTTCGTCCCACACTTCGTTTCTGCCGATAGAAGAGCCGTCCAGTCTTTGCGTCCATCGCTCCAAGCAATCGCCCTTCTCTCTGCCCACAGGTGCCGCGCGGAGTCGTCGGTTGCTCGCCGGCCAAGGCCCAGTCCTTGTCCACGGTTGGATGGAGCTCATAAGTGAGTTCGTCAAGGTAAAAGACCCGGTCTGTTGCCTCAGAATCGGATTCTCTTTCCCCAGTCCGTTCGCAAACACCATCGATAAAGGCCCGCTTGGCTTCAAACTGCTCGTCAGGGCTCAGCGCATACCCTTGCCCTCGCGTGTGGGTCACCCCCAACCGGTCGAGGGAATCTGAGATTCCCAGATCTGCCACGTCCCAGCTTCGGTCTCAGGAGCCTTCTCCCCAAGTTCGTCTTGCAGTAGCCCGAGCGTCCAGCGGCTCCTGGAGTGGCCGAGAGCCTGGGGAGCGCGGCTTGTAAGCTCACGGATCTCTTCAAGCATTTTCTTCTCCCCAATCGGGGGAAAAAGCGGGCTTTTGCCCGCGGCCTTCTTCAACAACAAATCCGTCGATGCCTTCCTCTCTCCAGGCATGTATCCAGCCCCGGACCGTGTTGGGCCGTCGCTCTCGAAGAAGTCCATGAAGGGCAACTTGGCGGGCTGACTTGCCTTCTTCACCTGGCGACCCAGCCACCTTCAGGACCGCCGCTGCTCGCTCCCGCATGTATGGCTTCTCGTGATGATCTCGAACGTCGAGAAGATCTTCTCGCTGCTGCTCAGACAGGATCACCTCTAGAGGCTTGGCCATCGGTCAAGGCGTTTCTTTTACAGGTCACGCTGTACAATACGACACAGCCTCAAGCTGAAGTCGTTCTCCTGCGGACAATCTCATAATCGCACAGAGATTGTCACTCTCGCGCTCTACTCAATAGTGTAATCAACACATTTTCCTGTTGACGAGCCGTTGCGGCAATGATCGCATCGGGAATTTGGAGGTTGTGACTCAATTGATAGGTCCGCATCAGATCAGCCGCTTCGGCCGAAATCGCCGAATGAATCTGGACAACCTCGATTCCACACGACTCAAGAAAGTCGTAGAGCGTCTTCTGTTCGTCCTTGTCCCGACATCCGACCAGAAGCTCCATCTCTGTGACGACACTGATCTGAATATCTCCCTTTTGCGCCGCCGCGGTGATGGTATCGAGCGCCTCCGGTACGCCCGCTCCCGCATCAATGAGTACGTCGGGATCAAACAGAAACGAATCACTCATGCGACGCCCTCCACTGTCGCTCTCGAACGGATCGCACCCACGCCACACTGTCTGACACGTCTCCCCGATCCGCCCACATGCCGGCAAAGGGGTGCTCGCTTACATCTTGAGACGCCTCTGTGGACAACGACTCCACGCTGGTACGCTCCAATCGATTCACAAGCGCCTCGACCTCCCGCTGGGCCGCTTCGGGGAGGGCCTCAATTCGACGTTCGAGGTCACGGAGATCCATGCGAAAAAGCAAGATGTGAAGAAATCAACGGGTTGGATTTGACGAAGGGGATGCGCACAATGTTCGGGACTATGGATGGCCCCGTCCCTGCTGATATCCCTGAATGGGATACGTCCACGGATGCTGCACGCTCGCATTGCGTGTTGCCAACGGTGCGAATGAAGTCGACCCTATGCAGTGCATTCTCCGTTATTCTGCATCTCTCGGCCCTGTTCAAGTGTCTCCGTTAGCAGATCCGCAATGCCTTGCAGCTCCTCCGGAGAATGGTCGATGAGCCATTCGGTCAACTTTGGCGCGTGGCGTACCTTGTCGAACTCGACGTGTGCATGAGCCGTCGCTGACAGACGGGATGACGTTCAAAACGAACAAAAACGCCCGACCTCCCTCATCGGGACGCCGGGCGCATAAACCATTCCGTGTTGGAACCGAGCGGTTGCCGTCACCGGCCGCCGTTGTTCGCAGGGCAGGGACGAAGGTTACGCCGCCGCACCCGCCTCCACGTCTTCGAGCGCAAAGCCCTTCAGGCCCATGGCGTCGTAGGTCGCGCCGTCGAAGGCATCAATCGTGGACTGCACCTCGTCCATGATGTCCTTCGGGCCCTTCGTGTAGTCCATCTCCACGCCGAGCTTCTCGGCAATCTCCGGGAGGGCCTCCCAGCTGGGCTTGCAGTTGATCTTGTTGTCGTCGTTGTGCCAGCGGTCGAAGGGCGTGCCGTGCTCGTCTTCGCGGTTGGTGCCCATCTCCATCATGAGCGTGCGGTTGACGCCCTGGATCTCCTTGGCGGGGCGCACGCGCTGGGCGCGGCCGTCCTGGTTGACGTAGGTGCCCACCGTCTCCACGACCATCGCCGCGGGGAGGGCCGCCGTGG
>CAYOWD010000398.1:0-2821 GCA_964407535.1 uncultured Salinivenus sp.
GACGCTGCTGCTGTGAGATGCAAGCGAATTTTCCATTTGTCAGTACGACCTAGTATCGAGTTTGAGAACTCGCACAGTTCAATGGGGAAAGACGACATTTTGAAAGATGGCAATTTGCCAGAACGATTCCGTATAGACTGGGGATACTCGGGGGAATTATATTCGGAGCCGGAGTGGGAACGGGAGGGACAAAACGCACCCGTGAGTTACAGTCGAAATGAGAAGATGCGACTCTCGTTGGGAGTAACGATCAAGAGCAGGGGAGATGTGCCTTCTTCGTTGGAGGGAAAAGTCGCTGGTCATCCGATGGGTCCCTCCCGTCAGCGATTCAAGTTTGAGTCCGATGTGGTCGACCTCATGGCGGGCACGGAAGCGGGCGGGTCGGAAACGAACATGTCGGTGTCGGTTGTCGGGCAGGCGCCGCTACCGAACTGGCCAGCGCGATTGGATAAGCAAATCAAGTGGACGTTTTGCAGAAGGGGAAAAAATCTTGATCTCGGACGGTCGGGCGCACATACTGTTTTCGTCACATTCGGGCCTCCCATAGACGACTATCAAACAACGTATGAGGATGGGGCGACGCTTGCTCGGATGAGGGAAGCAGCAAGACGGGTGAGTCGGATTGATTCTTGCTCGTCCGTCAAACTTATCAAAAAGCTTTTCGACCAGTTCGACGATTACGTGCTCACAGCGGGCGACCTACCGAAACGGAAGCGAAAGGAGGTGGATCGAGACGAGGCCTTGCGTACGTATATGAAAACCGTGAACTGGCCGGGCTTTTTGAAACCCGACTCGTCCGTCTACGAGAGGGTGGAGGCGACGAAGGAATGGACTTCTTGTTTGGAGCATCATATGGAAGGAAGCAGGAGGCGAGCTCGTGAAATGGAGCGAGATCTGGAAGAAGCGCAGAATGGGGCGGTGGGAACGAAACGGTCTCGTGCCAGGGAGTGGGACGTGAAGGCAAGAAAGAAACGGGCGCTTGATATGGGGTGGGGAATGGAGGGATATGCCTGTGATCGGGATCAGAATCCGGAGCGGGTTATCGATGAGACAGAAACAGCGGAGGCGGAGTTGACGAAATTGAAATTGCTTGTCGAGGAGGGAGAACGCAACCTGAAAGAGCAAGAGGAGGCTGTTTGGGATCGGGGTGGAGCCTGGCCACTTGCGGTGTTGGAACGATACGGAGGAGAATGCCAGGCCATCGCGCGATTCATTCGAGGAGTTCTCATGCAGCTTGGACACAGCAGGGAGATCCAAGTGCAGTACGTTTCTGCAGATGTGCCGCATCACGCTGGGCCAATTCCGACTATTTGTTCCGACGGCAGCGCCTGCACGGGGCCGCTACAGAACCATGGATATTCGCTCGTCGATACGCCTCTTCAGGCGGGAGGGCAGTATGCCCAGAACCAGGTAAAGTGGAATAACTTTGAAGCATTTTTGGTATATCGATACAAAGAAAACGGACAGTTTTTTCAGGCTTGGTACGGGGGCGGAGTCGGGCTTGTCGAGAAGCCGCAGCCCGAACCACTGACGCCGGCGTTCAAACGAACGCTCCTTGAGAAATCGTTTGAAGGAGTTGCCGAATGGAAGATGGTTGGGCAGGGAGGAGAACGGAAACGGGAGGTCACGAGATACTGGTCATTTCGATAACCGGACGCGCTTCTGTTAGATACCAGCTAGCTACCGGACAGTTTTCAAATTCACAGCTGGAGGCACCGAAAAATCTCCGTCGATTCCGCTGATCTTGCCTTCGGAGTCGATATTTTCAGGCAATACTGCCGAAAAATGCCCCGACGATTTCCTGATTTTCATTCGTCGCTCCAAACTTGATTTGGAGCCCATCCTACCCTGCGTCAGATAGACTCCAGATCGGGGTCTGGAGTGACGGTTGGAAAGGATTTTTCGGTGCCCTAAGCAAACTGTCCGGTAAGTAGAGATACCAGTGGACCGTGACAGGTCATTGTGCTCTCTCGTGCGGCTCTGTTTTCCTTCCTGCTCGACCACTGATCTCATAACCCAATCATGCTCGCCTCCCCGACACTCAGGCGGTGGATGTCTGCGAGGAGGCTTTTCGGTCCGTTGTTCGCGCCGGGCGCTCTTCGATACTGGGCACCCTGTATCGAAAGAAGTCCGACTGCATTCCCAGGCGACTCAGGGAGAAGAGGAGACCCCGTCTGATTGGAGATGCAATAGTCGGAACCGTCAAGGGGCTGCTCGCGCTGGGGAGCCTTTGACTTCTGGCAGATAAGAGGAGGGAGTTTGGTCACGTGAGGGCAAGGCCGAGACGCCGGAACGCGTTCCGGTACGTTGGGACAGTGACCGGTATGTTTGCAGGCGGAGATGGGGGGAGACGCGGAGGACTACGTCCGCATCGAGCGGGGCAGGAGGACGCGTTCGAGGAGCTCCAGCAGGCCCAGTGCGAGGAGTGTGAGCACGCCCGCCGGCACCGTTCCCTCCAGGATGAGGCCGAGGTTGGCCCGTCGGATGCCGGTGAGGATGGGCTGTCCGTAGCCGCCCGCCCCGATGAGGGCCCCGAGCGTTGCGGCGCCGATGTTGATGACGGCGGCGATCTTGATGCCGGCAAGGATGGAGCGCGCCGCCAGCGGCAATTCTACTCGCCACAGCTTGGCGCCTGCGGGCAGGCCCAGGGCCTCGGCCGATTCCATGAGCGGCCCCGGGAGGTCGTTGAGGCCCGTGTAGGTGGTCCACACGATCGGCAGCAGGCTGTAGAGCACGAGCGCCGTGACGGCGGGCACGCGACCCAGGCCCAGCGGCGGCACCATCATCGCCAGCAGGGCGAGGGCGGGAATGGTGTAGATAA
>CAYOWD010000399.1:0-2198 GCA_964407535.1 uncultured Salinivenus sp.
AATTGGAGCCCGTTCCGGATAACCTCCAGTTTGCCGCTGATGGTATCAGGATTCGGCGTCATCGCGTCAAGTCCTCCCGCACCTTTCGGTCGTATTCATCAATATGCGGTTTCATGTCCAGGTACTTCGACCGGCCCCGCGTTTCAAAGTCAACGCGCGTCTCCTCGTCGCGCGCAAATAGGCACTCTCCGTGCCGGAGCACCTGACGGAGGAGACGAGGATCGGTGCCGCGCACAGACACGAGCGTGACATCGACCGGCCGATCGATTGCTGCTTCCAGCGTCGTCGTGAGATCGACGATGTAGCGCAGGGCATTGTCCGGTCCGTCCCCCTCGACCCGCACGGCCACATCCACATCGCTCGCATCGTCCGCACACCCCTCGGCGTGCGAGCCAAACAGGTACGCGAGGGACACGTCCGCAGCGTCGCGGAGGGCGGTTTGGAGGACGGTGCGGTCTGAGTCGGTGAGCACTGTTGGAGTATGCGAGTGTGAGCGTGTGTGCGTATGTGCGTGACCACTGCTTCGGTGCGGGGGTTGGGAGAGTCGCAGGAATCAAGGTGCTCAATCCGCTCCGAATGGATCAGACACGACGTATCGGGAAGACAGACGGGCATCAGTCGTCGAGTTCACGATCCTGTAAGCGAGCCCTCGGCAGGCTGAGGTCTATTCGCTTCGTGTACGAATCAAACCAAACGATACGGACGCGTTCGGTCAACGAGGGCGAGGTCACTCGTCCGGCGAAATGTTGATCACCGAGATGCCCTTCTGAGACAATACATCCATCAATGAGCGCTTCGAATAGCCGGCCAGCTCTGCTGCCTTGCCGAGGGAGATTCGCCACTGATTCGTGAACCAGCTGGTCGAGGCGATTCCGGTTCTAGCGGCACGCGGTCCCCCCTACCGCGGACAATCCTTTGCCAGCCCGTACACGAATCAGTATCCTCATACAGCTTGATGCTCAGCAACAGTCGCGCCTCGTCGGGGGGAACGTGGGCGGGAAGGTCGATTGTGAGTTGACTCATGGCGTACGCGGGTCTGAACGGGAGCCCGGAACTTCATTGTCCCTATACGGCCCCCGTGCGTGCGCAGTTGCAGACCCTCGTCCCGGACGCGAATCCCCCGACGAATACATTCCGGGAGCTCTTTCGCACGGCTTCGTCTTCGAACTGCGTCGGGCTCCATGCGTTTTGCATACGTACCGCATGCAGGATTGACGTTGCCCCTATGCTCGCTCACACCTTCTCTTCTGCCATGGCAAACTTGACCGTCAAAAATTTACCGGACTCGCTCTACGAGAAGCTCAAGGCCCAGGCTCATGCCAATCGGCGCTCCATTGCCTCGGAGGCGACGGTCCTTCTGGAACGAGCGCTTGGAGAGCGGGTCTCCTCCGAAGACGATCTTCTCCGCCGGGCCGAACAGCTTCGGAACCGAACCCCAACCTCTCTCACGGAAGAGACACGCCGGAAGGCCGTCCGCCGAGGACGAGCCTAACGGGACGTTCTGAGCGTTCTCTTTTCCCCTCCCGTCGAATCCATGATCGTCGCCGATAATACGCTCATCAGCTATTTCACGATTGAGGGAGAGCATACCGACGCGGCGGTGGCAGTCCGGCGCACGGACCCGGAATGGGCAGCCCCGCTTCTTTGGCGGGCTGAGTTCTTGAACGTGCTCTGGCTTCACGTGCGACAGGGAGAATTCGGGGTAGACCTGGCGATCCAGCACATCGATCTGGCGGAGGACGTGATCGGCGGTCGGTGCTACGATGTGGCTCAGGTGGAGGTCCTCCGTCTGGCCGTCGCGTCCGGGTGCACCGCCTACGACGCCCATTACGCGGTCCTCGCCCAGCAATTGGAGGTTCCCCTTGTCACCCATGATACGGAGCTGCTGGACACCTTTCCGGACACGGCAATCCACCCGGAGCACTTTGTCGAACGCTTTTAGGGCGTTCCACAGGTCTATCGGGATTCGCAGTGAGCCTCCCGCTTGGATGGATCCTTTGAAATAAACTTGAGTATAGAAATCTCTTGGTGTTCGGGGCCGTCGCTTTGGTGACAATCCGAATCTCTTGTCCGATATCTGCCATACTTCGCGTGCCGCTCCTCGACCACTTCGACCAGGAAACGGACGACATACTGGTCGTGAAGGCGGCGCCGACGGCGTACGGCGAGAAGATCAAGCCCGGGTCCGTGCGGTTTGA
>CAYOWD010000399.1:2208-2803 GCA_964407535.1 uncultured Salinivenus sp.
ACACTATCGGTGGCATCTCCACCAGGCAGTCCTAGAGGACGGAGACGTTCGCCAAGTTGCAAGGATGCTGGTTGAAGCGTTTATGGAAGACCGGTGTCCTGGACTTGTGGAACCTTGGAGGGAGCGACGCGATGGTGGGCCGCCGCATCTCGAATCACGGCAAAAAGCGTTAGAATCAATCATAAGACAGCCATTTGGTCTTCCCCCACCAGATGAAGAACCTTCGGACCACGTTCAGGGCGCCGTCGCTGAACATCTATGGTACTACCTCTACCATCAGATAAGAGACGATATTGCATACTCAGTGGAGCCAGACCTCGACCCTACAAGTGGTGGTGGGGATAGCATTTCAGTTCACCGAACTGAGGAAGGGCTCTCATTTCGACTCTGGGAGATCAAAAAATGCACTGCTCAACGTCTCCGTCCCACAGTAGCGAGGGCTTTTAATCAACTGGATGAACGGGGTAGCCAGTACATTGCGCAGATGAGCATGATTGGCCAGAAGCATTCCGATGAACAAATAGCGCAACTGTTCATCCGTCTTCCCGAACTCTGGTGTGATTATAGTCCTGAAGCATCAGTAGGAGTCTCAGTA
>CAYOWD010000400.1:0-2760 GCA_964407535.1 uncultured Salinivenus sp.
CGGAGCACGAAGGATCACTAATTTACCATCCAATATTTCAAATGGCAAATGGTATTACGCGCCCTGATGCCGACTGCTGTCGGCAGAGGAAGTGCCCTCGGGGTGCAATACGAACCGTTTGTTGCCGGCAATGGAGAACGGTTCTTCCTCCCCTCCTCCGTACGCAAAATTAGCGTTGACACTGCAGCATTCCCATGCCTGAAGTCTACATGCAGATCAAGTGGCCGGACGACTCCACCGACCGCGTCTATTCGCCCTCGTCCGTCATCCGGGAGTTCTTTGAGGAAGGCGAGGAACTTTCCATATCCACCTTTGAGGACCGGGTGACGGAGGCGCTGAATCGGGCGAGTGAGCGCGTGCGCGAAGTGTACGGCATGGAGTGTGCGTCGGCCAAGCAGGAGCTCCAGCGTCTCCGGACGGCTCTGCGGGAGCGGAGTGACGACGGCACGGTGACCGTTGTCGAATTGTAGTACCGTTCCCCAATCATAATGTCCGGTTATCGCCAAACGAGATCAACGGCACCCCCCAGATCACGGACCGTGCGACGGTATGCTCGCGGAGGCGCTTTGGGGCTCCGCGGCGGGACTAGGCGAGCCGGTCGGCGGCCCGGGCGCCGTTTTCGAGGTGGGAGGTGTCGTTGCGGAGCCGGATGGCCCAGTCGCCGTCGCGGCGCACCACCTGGGTCAGGCAGGCGAGGGGACAGCCGGGATCAGGCACCTCGGGCCCCACGAGGCCGCGGAGCACGCCGATCATGGTGATGCCGTGCCCCACGAGCAGAAGCGTCTCGTCGGCGTACCGATCGGTCAGGCACTCGGCCGTGGTGCCGAAGCGGGCCATCGCCGTCCGTTTCGATTCCGGAAACGACGGGGTGTAGCACGGATCGTGGCGGGTGACGCGCTCGTAGCGCGCCGACAGCGTATCGACGGGCAGGGTGTCGGGCGGGGTGTCGAACCAGTCCGCATTTTCCCATTCGCCGAGGCCCGGCTCCAGTACTACGGGCAGGTCGGTTGCGTCGGCGGCGTAGTGGGCGGTCTGTACGCAGCGCAGAAAGGGGGACGAGAGGATCCGGTCGACGTCGAGGGTAGCCACACGCCGGGCAAGTTGTTGGGCCTGCTCCTCGCCGTCGGGCGACAGGCCGGGGTCGTGGGGCCGGTCCGCGGTGGCGGCCCAGTCCGGATCGGCGAAGTCCTGGCGATTGGCGTGACGAGCAATCCAGAGGATCATGGCACACAAACGGCGATGGGCAAACGGCGATGGGGCGGAAAAAGTCGATACGCGAACACGTTGTCGACCTCCGGGGGGCTCACGGCAGAGCACAACCGGCTCGCGGCCCCCCCACCTCCCGTACGGTCCCGGATCGGCCTTTGTCGGAGGGAGAATGTGGACGATGTACAACGATGCAATTCCTAACGGGTTGGGAGGGGGCCGACGGATGCTGTTGGGATGCTCTAAGGCGCCCCAGGCCGCCGGAATCAACAAGGGATACACCGTGCGAATGCAGCCTCGCCGCTTCACTGCCCCGGACAATTGGGCTATGGAGGAATTGAATTTAAGATTTTAATATCTTATGATACGTATCCGTCTCCTGTTTTACTCCAAAATGAAGTCATAGGGCATCATGGACAAGAAATTTATATATTCGTCTGTTGCGTTTCTTACGCTTACGGGAATCCCCATTGGGGGGTTTATGCTGTCGGTCGCGACGTATCCCGGCGCGGATATTACGGCATATATGATTGACAATTTCAACTATATTCTTATGTCTGCATTCGGGGTGACCGTATCTATGATCGGGATCGTGTTTTATATTTTTGCAGACGAATGACCGGGGGAGGACAAGGGTCCCGTTGTGGACGATCCCCCCACGTGGGAGCCCAGTACGTTCTCAGTGCCATTTCGGGTCACCGGACACAGTACTCTCGCCCCTGAACGGACTGCCGGCGCCGTTCAGGGGCATATTTCGTTGGGCGCAGCTGATTCCGGAGGTGGGAAAACAGCGTTGCGCCTCTGCCTCACGAAGACGCAATCGGGGGTTATACCAAATCCGCCTACAAAGTTCAGGGAGACAGAAAAATCGGTATAGGTGCAAGCGATTGGGGCTCACGTACATACCTTCACACCTACACACTTTCAAACCCGAATCCCTCAACCGGATTCGGTATTACCCCTCTGCGAACGACGATTTTCCTCTCAAATCGGCCCGCTGATCGTTTCTCGTCGGCCACGATGATCAGCGCCTTCGACGCGCTGCGGAGGGAACCAAGGCGTCCGGGTGCAAGACGTGGCTCCACAAAGTGGGATACTTGCCCCGCATACCACTTCGGCGGTCGACTGCCTGGCGGGCCTGCTGCGCGCACCGCTGCCCCCGTCTCCGGTATGCACGGAGGCGTCCCACGGACTGCATCAGAGTTTGCCTTCATTTGCGGGGTGGGAAGGCCCGGCGCTTCAAACGACTGCAGTGGGGCGCTGAATGGTTGGGGAGATCGGAGACGCGAACGGCTCTCCTCTTGTTGTCACTACTATTGTCACTACGTAGTGACAACAATTGTTACTACCTTCCCTGGTTTTCCGTTCGTGGGTCCGTGTCTTCCCACTTTCAGGATCCGATTCTCACCCGGTCACCGACGTGCTATTGGGCCGGGGCATTGAAGTTGGGGGGTGGGACGGTCCTCTACGGCCCGCCCAAATCAGGCTGTTCAACTCTGTTCGAGCACCTGGGGAAAGAAACGAGGCCACCGGCGTACGAACAGAGTGAAGGCC
>CAYOWD010000401.1:0-284 GCA_964407535.1 uncultured Salinivenus sp.
TCGCTGTTCATGTAGCCGCGGAGGAGCCGGGCGCAGCCGGTGATGTTCTCCGAGCCCACCGGGTTGCGCTTGTGCGGCATCGCCGAGGATCCCTTCTGCCCGGCGCTGAACGCCTCTTCGGCCTCCCGGACCTCGCTGCGTTGGAGATGCCGCACCTCCACCGCCATCTTTTCGAGGGTGGCCCCGATGCCCGCAATGGCGCTCAGGTAGTTGGCATGGCGGTCGCGGGAAAGGACCTGCGTGGAGATGGGGGCGGGCTTGAGGCCCAGGCGTTCGCACGTGAC
>CAYOWD010000401.1:382-2728 GCA_964407535.1 uncultured Salinivenus sp.
GAGGCTGTTGGCCTTCGTCAGGCGCACCATGTAGGCGGTATCCACCACGTCGGTGGACGTGAGGCCGTAGTGCACCCACTTCTTCTCCTCGCCCAGCGTCTCGCTGACGGCGCGCGTGAACGCCACCACGTCGTGCTTCGTCTCCTTCTCGATCTCTTTGATCCGGTCGACGTCGAAGTCGGCCTCGTCGTAGAGCGTCTCGACGTCCTCGGGCGGGTATAGCGTTCGATCATTATGAGTGGCAAATTTGGGGTGCGGAAGGGAGGACAACGAGCGCCGGTGCCCCGCAAGATAAGTATGCTGGGGCGGGGAATGCCAACGAAGAGCGTGTGGGAACAGGACGATCGTATCTTGAAATTCTGATCGGCCCGTGGAGGTCGTACGGCCTTTTCATCGCTCCGATTGGCCCAAAAACGTACGGGATATGTGGACTGCCGAATCTAGCCGGGAAAGCTTATCGCCCCCCCGATTCGAGAACCGGCGCCGGCACCCCGAAAACCTGCTTTCAGCGTGCTGTCGAGGGGCACGGCGGACAGAACCGCGCGGACGCGCAGGAAGACCGTGGTGCGGCAACGCACGGAGGGACGCACACCGGGATTATTCGGGGCGGCGCGATCGGGGCCGCCTACGGTCGGATCTTCCGAACGAGGCGCTGGAAGGCATCGGGATCGGGACAGTGAAAGTGGCGGCCCCGGTAGCGAAGCCGCACCCGCTGATGGTGCTCCCGCCGGCTCTCCCAGTACCGCTCGGGATCGGCATTGTCGAACCAGTAGAGGGTGCAATCGCGAGAGTGTCGCACTAGCTGCGCATGTCCGTCCCAGTCGGTAAAGTAGAGGACGGTGCGCCCCTCTAGGCCCCAGTCGCCCCCGCGGTCGTCGCGCACGAAGCGCATTGGCTCCGGATCAAATTTTGCGTCGATCCGCCCGTTGGGACACAGAAAGATGTCGATGTCGTCGCGGAGCATGGCGCCGGACGCGATCTTTGAATAGAACACGGCTTCGTCTCGGCAGGAGGGCGACGTATCCACCAGGAGGGCAAGCCGGCGCTTCGTGTACTCCATCTTGCAGTGCCGGAGCGGGCGGTTGTCGATCTGGCGGCGCATGATCTTGCGCGGGTCCCAGAACTCATCGCCCGGCTGCTGCTGGTAACTCATGTCCTCGGCCACCTTGCTGACGAGGAGGGCGAAGGTGGTGGCAATCTTGCGATCCCGACGCTCGCGGGGCGTCCAGTCGGTGTCCGCGTCGCCCTCGTTCTGACGGTAGGCTGCGTCTTGAATCGCCTCCTCGACCCGGTCGGCCGGGCTGCCGCGGCGCGTTTCATCGGTCAAGAAATCGCCGTCGTCAGGCGACGCTGCGTCGGGTGGGCTGGGACGTTCGACCTGATCGGTCCAGTTGGACTCGCGGTCCGCGTCGGCAAACGCCTCTTCGTTGATGCGCTTGCCCTCATCCTCCGGGGCGTCGTCGGACGCCGTTTCCGCGTCTCCCTCCCCCGCTTCGCCTTCCGCAGGCGGATCGTCCTCGCCGGGGAAGGCCTGAGCGCTGGACTCGTCGACAATCTCCTGTGCACGGGCCTGGGCACTTGGAGGCGGTCCCTCCTGATCATCGGGCCCCTGCGAGTGCTCCGCCGGCTCCGTTGACGCTTGACCGGTGGACGCGGCGTCCCGGGGCGAATCCGGCTCGGGGGCCTCGGAATCGGGAGGCGGCTCCTCTGGGGAGGTCGCTTGAGGGAGACGATCCGGCGGCTGCGGTGCGTCGGACGTGGGCGGAACAGGCGCATCGGGGGGCTCCAGCTCGGAGAGATCCGGGGCGGTCGGGGCGTCCGAGGACGACTCGCGATCGACATCGGGGCGCGTCACAGGGCGGGCGGTCGCGGCCGGGCGCCAGGAGCGCTCCACCTGATGGTCGGGCGTTTCCGAATCGTTCTGTGCATCGGACGATGCATCGTCGGGGGCGGAGGGGACCATGGCCACTACGGGATGATCATGAAGAGTGCCTTCGCAATGCGTTCACGATTCAGCTACACGGTCAGGGCCTGCATCTGCCGATCAATCTCCTCCAGGAGCCGCTCGACGCGGGTCGCCGTAATCTGCGTCCACCGCAGTTGGGTGCCCACGGTAAGGTGACCGTCGCGGTAGATGCAGCGGACGCCATTGTGGGTACGGACGAGGGTTTTGCTCGGGTTCGGGCGGTCGCCGGAGGGACGCGTCACCTGGAAGCCTTCTTCCTGCGTGAGGGTCGCCCCATCGTCCTGCGCTGCCCCACGTTGGCTCAACGACAGCTTGGCGTTCGGGAGCCAGTCCTGCAGGTACGACTCGACGGCCGAGACAAATGGGCCGGTCACCGACAC
>CAYOWD010000402.1:0-2717 GCA_964407535.1 uncultured Salinivenus sp.
TGGCGGACGTGATGCGCATCGCCCCGATGGGGCGCTCGGCCCTACGGACGGCGCTTCAGAATCCCGGGACCGACGACTTTGAAGACGGCTACCTTGCCGCTGCCGGGGCAGCAGCCGGCGCTTCTGCCGTCGCAACGCGGAACGAATCCGACTTCACCTCAACGGCTCTCACGCCCTATCATCCCCTCGATCTCGTGGAGATAGTTGACGAGTAGTTCTACGGTGTTACATTTGAATCTCACCCGTTTGACATTTTACCAGAAATAATATTATCCTCTGAACTGAAGTGACTTCAGTGATCTGGAGATAGCCCAGGGTGGGATTCTAGAGTTACTAGACACCCAGCGGATCCCCCATGCTCATGGGGTTAAAAAGGAAGGTCCTCCGGTCGGACTGACCGAAGGACCTCACTGAGCCGTCGATTTCAGGGATCGGCGGCTTTGCTGCCGCGCTTTGCTTGGCCGCATACACACGAACAGCAACAACTATATTACCATGCCTCCGACACGAGATCAATTCGAGGGGATCGTCCTTCGCGAATTAGTCAAATACGAAAGTCCGCCACGGATAGAGGAAGTCGGGGATAAATCCGGACACTTCCAACTTGATACCGACGCTTTCCTGCTTGTTAAATATTCCTCTCGAAATCGCTCACCATGGCGATTTACCTTCCGTCCCGATGACATCCGAACATTGATTGAGGATTACAACCAAGGAGGGCTTTTCGGTGGGAGTTACATTTGCCTCGTCTGTGGCTTCGATTCTCTTTGTGCTCTGCAGGAAAACGAGTGGCGATCTCTCTTCGATTCCGATGCCACGGGACAACAGACAGTAGTGGTGCGTCGCAGCCCTCGATCCTCATTCGAAGTGACCGGTTCGTTTGGAGACCTCGACCATAAAATTCCGGTCTCGCGGTTCCCATCGCTGATTTTTGAGTGACCGTCCCTTCCGGACACGAAATGTCCGCTCTGGAAAAGCGGATACCTATTCTTGTAGACGCCCTCCTTCTCGCCCCTCTCCGCAACGCCCTTCGCCCCCCGTTCCATGATGCACTCGCTCCTCGACGATCTGCTCTTCCGGGTTCGCCTGCCGGACGATACGGTGCAGGGGCACGCCTTGCCGCAAATCCTGCACCGGCTCACGCAGGACGATATTTTGAGCTTTGAGGCCCTCCAACCTCATCAACAACAGCCCTGGCACAGCTTTCTCGTGCAGCTCGGCGCGATGGCCGTCGCCCGTGAAACCGGCGGCACGCGCCCGGACACCGCGACCGGATGGTGCGACGCTCTGGTTGGGCTGGCCGACGGCGACGACGCTGCGTGGCACCTCGTGGTGGAGGACGTGGCGCGGCCCGCGTTCCTGCAATCGCCGGTGCCCGAAGGGTCGCTCGACGACGCCGGATACAAGGCCGACGTGCCGACACCGGACCAGCTCGACGTGCTCATTACGTCGAAGAGCCACGACGTAAAGGCCCGCCGCATCCGGCACCCGGAGCCGGAGCACTGGATCTACGCTATCGTGACGCTGCAGACGATGGAGGGCTTCCTGGGGCGCGGCAATTACGGCATCGTGCGGATGAACGGAGGTTTCGGCAACCGTCCCTTTCTCGGATTTGCGAACGACCTGTCGTGGGGCGCACGCTTTCGTCGAGACCTCGACGTGCTGCTTTCCGAACGGGAGGCGCTGGCTGAGCGATACACGTTCGACGGCCCCGCTTTGCTCTGGGTTTCTCCCTGGGACGGCGCCAAAGACAGCGCAATTCCCCTGGAGGACTGCGATCCCTACTTTCTCGAAATCTGCCGCCGCATCCGGTTTCAGCAGGAGGGAGACGAGTTGATCTGTTGGCGGGCAAACACGAAGGGACAGCGCATCGACGCGCCGGACTCGCTGAACGGCGACACCGGCGACCCGTGGACGCCCATCGAGAAAGGCGGCAAGGCGCTCACGCTTTCGGGCGAGGGGTTTACCTACGAGCGCCTCCAGGACATTGTCTTCGAGGGCGAGTACACCCGCCCCCCGGCGCTTCAGTTTCGGGACACGGACGACGACAACATGTACCTCGTGGCGCGGGCACTGGTGCGGGGGCAAGGCAAGACCGAAGGACTACATCACCGCATCGTGCCGGTGCCTGCTTCTGCGTCCGGCTGGCTTCGCGAAAAATCTCGACGTGAACGACTTGCAGAGCGTGCCCGAGACCGGGTCGAGAGGGTGGATGAGGTCCGTCGCACCGTTTTGTATCCCGCCATCGGCACGTTGCTGGGCGGCGGCGACACCGATGCCATCGACTTCGACGACGTGGCGCCCTGGCTCGATGCCTTCGACCGTACCGTGGACGCTCGCTTCTTCGACGCGCTCTGGGCGTCGGTCGACATGAGCGACCGCGAGGCCCGCGAGCACTGGGAAACGCTCCTCTGGAAGGAAGCCCAGACCCAGTTCGACGACGCCGAGGATCATGCCCCCAGCTCGTCGACCCGCTACTGGCGCGCCCGCAGCAGCGCCCGCAGCATCTTCCACGGCGCCGCCCGCGACACCCTCAAGTACGCCTTTTCTGATACATCGTAGAAGTTGACATCCGGCCTTGAAGAAATCGGTGTCTTGGAGGCGCCGAAGGCGTAACGATCGAAATTCGTCCTGTCCGAACGCTCTGACCGATGGGAAGAGCGTGAGTTTGGCGAATTTCAGTGCAGCCTGAGGAGCCTCAACCGATTTCTTCACAG
>CAYOWD010000403.1:0-2677 GCA_964407535.1 uncultured Salinivenus sp.
TCGCCTCCGTCTGGATTCGGCATCGGTCCACACGCGTCTGCATGAATATCGGTCTTGCGATTCCCAGGTCCTACGATTCCCATTCGGGCGAACGTTCGCAACGTACTGGTCCGTGCACAAGTTCTTTTTCGTTCGGCAGAACCCGTGGTAGGGTAATCGTCGGAATCGTCGCTGCCGGTCCGAGGACAACCGAATGCCTCCCTCCCCCGATCCCGAATCCGTCTGCACCGTTGAGGGGACAGAGGAAACGACCCAGACACACGCATATGAGCCTTACGCATGCCCCCTGAACCGGGGCCGCATGAGCAAAGAGGACCTTCAACAACGGATCTGCGCCTTGCCCCGAACGGTCCGCGTCCCCTCACTCATACGGATGATACCGAAGCACCCGTGCTCTAGGACGGGAACCGTCCAGTTCCTCCCCTTGATATTCGGCAATCCCCTCAAAGACGCGGACGAGTTGATTTTTGGCCTCCTGCGGAATGTCCATCACCTCTTCTCCGTCTGCGTTCCGGCACACCTCCTCCTGCCACCTCCCAACCAACCCAATTCCGCCCCCATACCAGGCCTGGTACCGATGTCCCCCGTCCTCGTACCGGTATCGCAGATACGCTTCATAATTGTTGCGAGCGAGTTTATCCATCTTGTACCGCCCCGGCCCGCCAATTCGTTGACTGAGAAGGGCATAACTGCAATCCGGTCTCGGCCCTCTACAGGAAACATCACGCGGCATACTACTCACAATCGCATAGGAGGGATTGCGGAAATCGGCTCCCACATATTGACTACTAATCTCTCCGTCTGAGAAGCCGAGCTGGTGGAGAATCCCGCGCACGAGTCGTACGATCGCCTGGCACTCCCCGCCGTATTCGCGAAGCGACGCAAGTGGCCACGCCCCTCCCTGCCGGCGATAACGCTCGAAATCCGGCTCCCCACTTTCAGGGCTTCCAGGAAAAAAGTCCGGCCAGCTTACATTATTTATATATTCCCTCAACGCGCCGTTCTCCCTTATGCTTCGTTGCCTGTCCCGAGACAACTGTCTCTCTCCCAAAACAAATTCGCCGCAGTTCTGGACCACTCGATCGATGAGGTCAATGGCACTCTCGGGCCGCCCCTGATCATCGTCATCCATCTCAGCAATCCGACGCGTCGCTTCTTCCATTCGGGCACGAGTCACCCCCTCCTCTACATATCGCCCTGTATTTACGGGGGTGTCGAACGTCACAAAGACGGTATGCGGACCGGACTCCCCAACCTCAATTGTCCCCTTCTTCTTCGTATCGAACCGCCACAAAATACGGCGATCCATGCGCTGCGGCCACTCCGGCAACGCCCCCTGCCCGTCAACCTGAACGGAAATCGTTCCCTGCTTGAGCGAGACTGGATTGGACCGAAATGTGAATGCTGGATCCTCCGGCCCCACCGGCGTTCCAATCAGGCATCCCTGAAGAGGTTTGTACGTCTCCTGCAAATCGACCGTCAAGGCCATAATCGGATACATCGTCGTCCCACGGGTGTAACTCACGGGAACGTTCCGCCCGTCCCTTCGCCTCCATGCGGGTTGCGAATACGGCTGTCCTGAATGCCCCCAATCGACACGGAACGGTTCCGGGACCTCGGGAGGGATGTTGTCTAATACATCATTCCCACGCATTACATTGTGAGAATCTCCAAACTTGATCTCCTCCAGCGTGATCACACATCGACTCGCCCGCATCGTGATAGAACCCCCCGTCGTCGAGCCGACACTCGCGCTTTTCGATTGAGAACACCCCATTGTTATCCCGACACTGTTGCAGAAAAAACGACGATTACCGATCCGCGACCACGCACGGGAAGGACCATCTCTCCCACGGTGGACACCGTGCTCGACGGTAGTCGAAGCCGGGTTTACTGATACGTGAATGGGTTTCTAAAGACAACTCCGACCGTTAGCATACCACGGTTCCCACCAAACGAAAGAGAACGTTTACCTACCTGTGCACAGATCAGTACTGATACGTGAATGGGTTCCACCGATGTTGGAAATCTCAGATTTCCTAGATCGGTAAAGACGAGCTCCGCTGATAGCATAACACGGTCTCGGGAATCTCTGTGACGTTATGAGATTAGACACCGTATGCTGCTCGAACGGAGGACTTCGGGCAAACATCTCCTCCGGCCTTGAAGAAGCGGCCGCCCGGAAAGAGGCAAGAGGAGCGCACACGCTCCAAGATTGCCATCGGAACGGAACGCCCGAAATTTCTCATGTCTGACCCCGACGAAGGCAATCTCAGATTGCCAGTCGGGAGAGTTTGAGAATGGGGATCTAGATCCCCGTCAGTGTAGTGGAGGCGGGAATCTGAGATTTCCTCCCTCGTACGGAGAATATTGCTTAACGACCCGTGCACGGATCAGTAGAACCCTATGTCCGGATCGGCACGATCACTCAAGGTGGAAATTATCAGATCGGGAAGATCCCCCCACCCCCGTTGTCCTCGATTCTATCGCTACCCGGCAGTATACCCCCTCCTTCCATCCCCCCTGCAACCCACAGTCCCCAAAACCCCCAACTCCTCAACCCTCAACTCCTCAACCCCCAACTCCTCAACTCATAACCCACATCTCCAAACTCCCCTCCCATACTCCCCCCTCCCGCCATATAACGAAAACACCGAGCTGTGACAACAGTCGCGAA
>CAYOWD010000404.1:0-2651 GCA_964407535.1 uncultured Salinivenus sp.
CCCCCGGCTAAAGCCGGAGGGTTTACTGCTCCTTCGCGCATCCTCAATACTCTAAGTCCTTCTTTTTTCGCAAGTGGCGTTTTTTTCTCCGCTCCTCGACGAACCCCAGCTCCTTCAGGTCTCGCATAACGTATCCGACCGTGCCCCTTGAGATGCCCACAAGTTCTGCGAGGTCGCGATAGGGCCAAGCAACAACGTCTTCTTGTACGAGGAGAGCAAAGATCAGCTTCAACCCTGATGGATTGAACGCACGAATAGATTGGGTTTTTCTCCCGGAATCGGAGGATATTTTTGAGCGTACAGAGTTGGACTGGCTGTGACTTCCGGGGCGTTGCCCTTCAACGAAAAGTAGGAGTGAGCCGCTCTTTAGAAAACAGTTCCCGGAGGCATCCAGATAACTGATTCCCTCCTCCCGTAGAAACTCGCCGGCCCCTGCGGTTACATGCTCCGCAAGCAACAAAAGCTCCGATTCGGCCCCGTTCGTATTTGCTTCCTGGGGGTTTAGGTTGTCCAACTTGTTGACTCGGTGAGCCACTCGATTTTTGTTCAGTCGACCAACCTCTACAGGACGGAAGAACCACGCTGCGTCTGTCTCCTGATTCAAGACGATGATCTCTTCTCCAGAGGCCTTGACCCTCAGCACGGCTCTCTGACCTACGAGCGATTGAAGGGACTCGACTACAGCGGATTGTACCTCCCTCATCTGTCCAATTTTTTCGTTGTCCAATAATGTTGGACGAATAGATATGTTGGACAAAGAGAGGTGTTGCGGGTAGGGCATATTCTACAGCGACGACTGATTTCGGTCGTGCAGGCGGGAGGCTCAGATGCTAAGAAAAGGGAAGGGAGTAAGTTGAGTGCCCACTCGAAGAGGCAAGGCGTTGCGCTGCAGAAATGCCTCAATGGATTTGCAGATCTGCAATTTCTGGAGTTGATGGAGGCCGCGCTCTCGGTTTCCCTTCAGAGGGTAACAAATCGATACTTGTGGAGAACGAACTCGTAGGTTAGGGTCCGGTAGATAGTCGCCAGGCTTCGAACGCAGGAAGCGCGAACACCGACGATATCACGCGACGTACGGGGGCGTACGAAACGCCGCCGGAGAATGGGGATCTGGATACGGGTCGCCTCGTGGTGCGCAACCGGGACAGCTTCACCGCAAAGAATGGAGGCGAACGGACGGTGCCGCTCCGTAGAGATGCGCTGGAGACGCTTCGGGAGATGAACAAAGCACGCTTCCCATTTGACAACGATCCGGTGTTCGTGGACGCCAACGACGACGTGCCCAAGCCGGATCGGGAGGAACTGTCCTTCCACTCGTGCCGACACAAAACCGGCTCATGGTTGTCGATGCAAGGCGTGCCGCTCCGTGTGATTTCAGAGATTCTTGGGCACTCCAGTACGCAAGTGACGGAGATGTACAGCCACCTCAGTCCCAAGGTGATGGACCGTGCAATGGAAGAAACTTTTGGAGCGGAGTAATATCTCTTAGATAGACCGGAATGCTCGGTGAGATATTCAAATAGATGCAGGCGTAAGCATGATCGAGTGACTTGAGATGTTGCTTCAGCACACTTATGCTGGCACTGTTCCGAAACAGAAGTAGGGAACCCCTGTTGAAAGATCGAAAGAGAAAAAGCAAGCTCCCCCTACTAAAGCCGAGCGGACGCCATGTCTATTACGAAGGTCCGCGGTTCATCTCCCGCTGTTCCATACAGCATATTTGGTCCCTCGCAAGCGTCGAATATGCGACGCAGTCAGATCCGGGGAATGTTAAAGTGTGTTCAAGCTGTGTCGTCAGTCCCGAGAACACCCTCCTTGGCTCGAAGTCTCCGTTCCAGAGTCGAGCGTTCTGAGACGACTGTAGAAGAGTTGCTGGACGGATCTGAAGACATCCGCAAAGAAATGATTGCGGAATACCGATCCAGTTGATAGGTCGCCTCCTCTTTAGCGGATGATTGAAGACGGGACCAGACTACGTGTCTATGTTGATGCTGACACTCTCCTTGCAGGTTCGGTAGCTGCCGGAAATGGCCGTAGTGGTTTCGGGTCCCCATCGCTTGTCTGCATTGTTCTCTCTGAGATGGGATTAGTCGATCTCAGAACCACGGACTTTGCTCTGGAAGAAGCCCGAAGAAATCTGGGTAAGCTCGATCCGGGAGAAGTCGAACCAGCTCGTGAAGAACTCGAAGAAGTAACTGAGCGTGCCCTCACTGTATGTGAAACACCCGATCCGGAGGTTTGGGAAAAATATTCAGACTATGCAGATGATAAGGATCTACCTCACTTGGCTTCTGCCGTAGAGACTGATTGCAGAGCACTCGTAAGCATAAATACTTCTGATTACTGGCCCCCTGAGGAATGTGGGACAGTGGTGATGCCTCCTGGAGAATTTGTTGTGCGGGCACGTCTCAGGATTCGAGAGATCGACACCATGGCGGCAAAGGGTATATGGTTTGAGGTATAGCCATCCCAGTCCCGGCGTGGTCGAGCGTAAAGGAAAGTCATTCCGTGGGGAGTAGCCACCTGGGAAGCCGTTCCCAATATATTCCCAAGTCATTCCCAATTCTATTCTATAGTATTGGGAGCGCGCGAGAGAGCAATAGGACTCCCGGATTTATCCGAGTTGCAGAGGCTGGAGATCTTAGATCTCC
>CAYOWD010000405.1:0-2635 GCA_964407535.1 uncultured Salinivenus sp.
TCAACACAAAAGTTGCCGCTTCCGTGAATCTTCTATTTGTCAACACAGCCTAGGATGTGTGCTCCGGCTTCGATGCGAAACGCACCCCAGCGCTCCAGCGACACGCTCGGACTGATGGTGAGGGAGTATGGATCAATCTGATAGTGGCCGCTCAGCTCAACAGTAAGATCGTCGCTCCAAAACGAGCGCGATACCTCAGCACTGGCGGTGTGCGTCCACCGGTTTTGTCCGATGGTTGCCTCCGGTAGGTCGTGGACCAGCGTCTCCATGACCTGCACGTTCACGTAAAAGCTGAGCAAGTCCCGCCGATCAACGCCAACGGCCAACGTCGTCTGGGGACGGCGCCTGACGTCGAACCGAGCGGTGTACAGGGCAACATCACGCGTATGTGAGAGGTCGAATCGCAAGCCGTAGCGGTCTATCGCTGTCTCACCACTGATTCCAACGATCCCTTGCCGCTCATATGTCAGATTGATAGACTGATTGGTGGACTGCGCCAGCCGGGCGTAATCTGACAGCGTTTTCCCAAGTCCGGGACCAGTTCCGGGCGGAATCGTAAGGGGTTGAGCCGTCGGCGCATCTTCGCGCGTCCAAAATCCGCTCAGAGCAAGGTCCCACGAACGCAGCGAAGGCCAGTCGAGCACCGATCTCGCTGTTTGATAGCCTCAGGGGAACGTCCTCGGCGTTCACCTCGGGACAGGACATCCGACAATTGCCTAACCCGAAAAGCCCCCAGTTCCCTCCGAAATAGTCGATTCCGTGCGACCGAAAGTAGGGAATCCACAGCATTTCGATGCTAGTAAGCCCACGCACGTATTCGAGGTTAACCATCGGGAGTGGGCGCTTGCGCTCCTGTATCGCACGCAGCGGCCCGTCGCGCAGGTCAACGGGGTTTACATTATCGAGCGGGCTAATCTCATCTGTCCTTCCCCACTTCACGATTTGATGCCCAATGCGAAGCCGATACTGTGCTCGGGTTGCTTGCAGATACGTCGGATCGAGAAAGACATCCACTGAATACGGATCATCCGTTGGGACATCGTACGTGCGGGCACGAAGTTCAGCGCCCCCTACCAGGGTCAGCCAACCCAGCGGATGCCACGTGGCGCTTCCGACAACCTCAACGCGATAGGCAAACGACTCCTCGATCGGGTCGTCTGCCCATCCAAACGCGACCGATCGGTTCCACACCTGCAACTCTGACTCGAACGTTCGACGCAAACTCGTCGCCCCTTGCGCACGGACCGACTTTGGAAGCATTCCGAACGTGATCAAAAGAAAAACAGCCCCCAATAAATACCACACGGATCGACACGACCGAGCCGTATTGAGTTGATGATTCCAATTCATGACACCTGGATCTGTCATAAAAACTCACCCGAGCGCAATGTACGAACCCGTTCACGAACCTGCCTCACGGAGGAAGGACGGCGTAAACATGCGACTAGGGAGCCCACGGTTGTACTCTATGGATTTACGAGTCAAAATCGTCCAGCGATCGTCGATCAAGTCCTCCATCCGGGATCGCATCGCCGTCCAGATACCGTCGATCCGTGTGATTTCGGTAACTGTAAAACGCTTCACGACAGAGCTGTCTGCATTGTAGTGATCGACCCGGATATCCATTTCGGCCTCTTGCCCAACCCACCGTTTCAGCCACGCGTACTGCGATTCCGTGTCGGGCTTGGGCGTGCTCTTTACAATCCAGCAGATTCGCTGCTCGTCCGGTCCACACGCTGCCTTGCCGATCCGCTCGTGCGTGTATTCATTAACCTTACGAGTCTCTAGATCCTCATAGGTGAAGTCCGTACCTACGAAGCGCTTATCCCGTTGCCCCATATCGATGCGGCGAGCGCGGCGCAGTTCGGGCTTGTACAGGTACTGATCGCTTCGCCCGTTCTCGTTCTCGCGTGTCAGAAACGCCGTGTTCTCGATCGAAGGCGGACCGGTAAATCGGATTAAGAGTCGCTCGAGGTCACCGGCCTCCTTACGGCTCATAATAGCCTTTCGCGAAAGCGTACGGTCGCCCCTTTCATAAACATTGAATAAAACTTTCGCATGCGAGTCGTCACCATCGGCCCGATCCTGTACAAGCAAAGCTATTTCGCGCCCGTCTTGCGCCCATGTAGGGCTGACCGAACACACTAGGAGACCCATGAGGAGATACAGAACGAACGAAATGCGGATAACCATAGAACGGGTTGAACTGCTTCAAGACCAGCTTCTCCAATACAGGGGTTAAACAGTGCAGTGTGAAGTGTCGCGCTTCGAAATCGGTTACCCCCTTGATTTGTTAGCCGAGCTACGATTAACCTAGCCCGAACTAGCAAAAATAAGTTATTTGGCGGACAGGAAAATATCAAGCTTCTGAAAGAGCGGGGCTGGGAGAAGGATAAGTCTCCCAGGTTTGGAAGGGGCAGCAGACACTTAATCGTACCGTGCGACTTGATTCGTCCCGTCGTAGGGGATTCGGGTCCATTCAGAATGTGCTCATCGACACCCCCGCAGGCCCGAAGGTCCCGGTCTCCCATCTTGCAAACGGCGTGTGCAAGTTTTCAATCGATCAGTTCGGCAAACTGGAGCGGCGGATGCCCGTGCCGATAGCACAGAAGCATCCCCATCGTGTGGCTGCATA
>CAYOWD010000406.1:0-2618 GCA_964407535.1 uncultured Salinivenus sp.
TCAGAGCGACGACGTAGAATGTTTTGTAGTTGATGCGATTGCCGTGGCGGAGGACGCCGGTCGGGGACCGTGGGGCAGGAGGCAGCGCGGGCGCCCGTCGGGAGCGAGGCGTCAGTGGTCCGTATCGGTGGAGTAGGCCGTGTTGGTTGGATCGTAGTCGGTGTTGGCGGCGGCCAGGTCGGGATAGGCCTGCCACCAGGGGGGACGCTCCGGATGCTGCGGCGAATCGGTGGCGGGCGCCTTGCGGAGCACGTTGGTTCCGCAGTGCACCTCTCCACTTGCGCTATGGTAGAACCAATCGTCGACGAAGTGCACCGTGCACCCAGCCTGTTCGAGCACCGACTGGGTGTAGGCCTTGACGACGTCGACGGTGTCTTCCGGAATGAAGAGGCGGTGCCATTGGTCGGCCAATCGGCCCCGGTTGTTAATGAGATCGGCCACCTCAGGGTTGGCCACCGCGATGTCGGCCAAGGTGTTGTCAACGGCCTGCTGGAGGTCCCACGAAAGACTGTTGAAGTCCCGTTCTCGTCTGATAACCGCGACCATCTCTCGGCGTCTCTCGCGATCGAGGAACGTCCGTCCCCCCTGGGTATCCCGGATCTCGTGGGTGAAAAACAGGGCCAGCGTTCGGAGCCGCAGAAACGGCCACGCCCAAAACTGAAAGCCCGGTTCCCCGTCCTTCCGGTCCTGAGGGAGCTGCACAGGGGTGTCCGTCTGCCCGCATTCGTCCAGCACACGACGAACGACCGTTTCGGCCATGTCGGGCGGAAGACGCGGGCCGCAGGGGTCGGGCACCAGCAGGTGCGTGCCGTTTTGCTCCGTCTTGAGCACCTGCATGTTGACGACGTTGGGCGTGCGGGCTTCGGCAAGCAGGGTGTAGGGATGCAAGTTGAAGTACACCGGAAGCGGAAGGACATCGGTCTCGCGACTCCGTCCGGTACAGTGGCAGATCCGGTATTCAATGGGATCCAGAAATTCCCTGCAAAGAGCCTGATTGGTCTCCCGATAGTTCCAACGAAGATCACTGGCTCTCCTCTCGTCGTAGCTGCGGGCAAGCTTGCTTTCGGGATCGTCTTGGGCATGTCCCGAGGCACCGGGGGCGGCGTAGTCGGAGGCATATTCGTTGCGCGCATACTCAAAGAAGGAGGATAGGACGTCGGCGTGTGCTCTGTGACGGCCGCGATGAAGATTGGTGCGCCCCGCGCTCATATCGATGTCGGTCGTTGCCGCGAGGAGATCGTCCATGACGTCGGGCCGGGCCATGGCCAGCTTCGGGCCGTCGGCGCCCGGCACGAACGTCAGGATCTCGTCCACGTGCCCCACCCTCAGCCACGAGGTGTCGATGGGGACGATGGGCTGGATCCCCTGTGATTGCAGCAAAGTGCGGGTCTTCTTGTGGACGGTGCCGGTTTCGTGATCCCCCATTGCGTTGGTGCGGTGCGGGTTGCGACAGTCCCCGAGGATAATCTTGCCGTGGGGGGCGGGGGGGTGTTCCGGAACAGGGGGGCCGGCCCAGTTGGTGTCCTCGGCATCCGTGGCTTCGCTCACGGGAGGAGAAACGGCGATGTTGCCGCCGTAGTCGGTCGTCCCACACGGTTCATTCCTGTCTACAGCAATGCCGTTGAAGACGAAGACCTGCTCGTCCGGATCCTGCATCGCTGTCCGCACGAAGCGGTTGAGGGGGGCGTTTCTCCTGCAGTGCAGCACGACGTTGAAGGCCCGTCCGCCGGGGGCGCTGCAGTAGCCGATTGCCATCTGGTCCTGGATCCACGTGTCGTTCGGATATTGCCCCCCGTCGATCAGATACATCTTGTTCGGACTCAGCAGGGGATGGTCGGTCTCTTCGTCGTCGGGGTCCGCAGCGGTGACATCCCCGGCGTTGGCGGCCGCTCGGCGTTTCTCGGGCGTGCTCGCGGGGAAGGGAGCGGCGAAGTCGCGTTTGAATTTTCCGTCCGCTCCGAACGCATTCCAGCAAGCCTCCATGACGTCGTACACGAAGTTGTGAGTTGTTTCCTTGACGACGACGTAGAGGCGACGGGCGGGCTCCAGGTTGCTTTGCAGCAGCAGCGGGGCAATCTGAAACAGCGTGAGGTCGTTGGGCGTCCACGGGGGAGCGCCGCCGGCCCGGTGCTGGAGGCGGAGCCAGACCTCGCCGGGCTTGAGTTCACTATAGGGAGAATCGGGCGGGGCCGTCGGCGGTTGGGACTGGCCAAAGGGGCCGGGACTGCGGGGATCCCCGGCCAGCGTGAGGGCACACATCCGGAGGTCCTCCCCGGTCCAGCCGGCGGGCACCGTGATCTGTTCGTGGTCCGAGTTGGGACCGAGCACCTGCGGCCACCTGTTTTCGATGTTCCTGTATCCGGCTACGCGATGCCGGTCGGCGTCGGGTTCGAAGTGCAGCATGAGGGTGTCGCTCTGCTGCGGCCCTGGTTCCAGCGGGCGGATGTGGACCGGCATCCGGTAGTCACGAGGGATGCGGCCATTCCCCAAGAACGGAAGCAGGATGCTGCCGGTGCGCCGGGTCCGAACGGCCCGCGCCTGTTCGTACGGCGGCCGATCGGGCTCGGCGTCTTCGAGGGTGACCCGGTTCGTGTGGTCGAAGTCGCTCCGGATCTCGG
>CAYOWD010000407.1:0-2587 GCA_964407535.1 uncultured Salinivenus sp.
ATCAATACCATCCCCGGCTCCTTCTCGTTCTACCTATGGGAGCCGTCGGGCGTGCCCTTCGACGAACTGGTGGACCGCCTGGTCGAGATTGCCCGCCGACGCCACCGGGAGCAAAACGGGCGGGTGCAGACGTACGACGCCAATCTGCTTTCCCAGAAGAGCCTGCAAGGCCTCAAGGCCGGCGGTGGATAACGGCGGCGGCCCCCTGTCCGATCGGGCCGCTTCCGTTCGGCGTGCCTCTTATCCCAACTCCGCAAGCCCAGCAAAGCTGTGCGGCTCCGTTGGGGGGATGGGAGTGTGGGTGTGTGTGTAGGTATGTGAGTGAAGCCCATGTGCTTGCGTCCATACCGACATACCTGCAACCCCGAACTTTATAAGCGGATTTAGTATTATTCCGACCAAATTCGACATCAGTCCGACGGCGTCCACGTATTGTCGGCGCGATTCACATCCGGCAGCAGGTCTTTCGAGTCGATCGCGACCTTCGTGAGCGACCCGGACGGCAGCCCAATCTCAACCGTCCGCCGGCCCGACAGCCACGGCGTCACCTCGACCCGCCGTTCAACGGTGTCGCCATTCGCGTATTCCGCTTCCAGAAGCACCGGCATGGGCAGCGTCCCCTCATCGGCCACCGTTACGGTTGTCGTGTCCGGGGACTGTTCGACCGACTCGACGGCCTGATCCAGGGTCCACGACTCATAGAAGGCCCCGCGCCAGAACCAGTCGAGTTCCCGGTCGACAACGTCCTCGAACGTGTTGAAGAAGTCGTGCGGGGTGGGGTGCTTGTAGGCCCAGCGCTCCGTGTAGGTGCGATAGGCCTCCATAAAGGTATCCTCGCCCAGAATGCCGCGTAGGGCGTTCAGCATGACCGCCGGCTTGTCGTAGGACGCCACGTAGCGGGCCGGTCCCTCCACGGGATACTGATCCGAGTGACGCATTGTAGGCGTGTCCAGGGACGACGCGAAGCGAAAGTAATAGTGCTCGGACCGTGCCCAGGCCTCCTGGTCGGCGTCATAGTCGTTGCGGCCCTCCGTCTCGTTGAAGGTCGTCGTGCCTTCATCCAGCCACGCGTAGGCCTTCTCGTTGGTGCCCACCAGCATCGGAAACCACATGTGGCTGATCTCATGGTAGGTCACCTCAAACAGCGCGTCCTCGGACGGCGGCGCGCCGATGAGCGTAATCATCGGATACTCCATCCCGCCCCCAATCGGCCCCTCCATGGTCGTCATTTGTGGATACGGATAGGGCCGGATCATCTCCGACAGGTGCTCAACCGAAAACTGCCCAAACGCCGCCGATTGGTCCCACACGTTCTTGTCCGGTCGGTAGAAGGCGTGCACGAGAACCGAGTCCGTCCCGGTGGCCGCCGACGTGGCGTCCCACACGAAGCGGCTGGAGGCCCCAAATGCAAAATCGCGCACCTGCTTGGCGGCGAACGTCCAGGTGAGCATGCTGTCGCCCGCAGCGGCCGTCCGAGTGGCGGTCCCGGCCCCGCGCATCGTTCGGGGCACGACCGCCACGGTCTCATCCGTGCCCCGAGCCCGGTCGAGACGGGCCTGCGTAGAGTCGGTGAGCACCGCGTCGGCATTCTGCAGCGTCCCGGTGGCCCCCACGAGCCATCCTTCGGGCACCGTCACGTCGACGTCGTAGTCGGCATATCCCATGTAGAACTCACCGTTGCCCTGATAGGACTCGGCGGTCCAGCCGTTCACGTCATCGTACACCGCCATCTGGGGATACCAGTACCCCAGGTAGTAGACCGCGCCGTCCTGCCCCATCCGGAAGTTGTCGGCGCCCGGGATGTCGAAGTGCCAGTCCACAGTGAGGGTTGCCATCGTGTCCGACGCAAGGGGCGTGGGCAGCACGAGGAGGAGTCGCGTATCCTGCACCATGTAGCCCTGCCCCCTCCGGCGGAGCTCCCGCCGCGAGTCCACCCGACGCAGGGAATCGACGTCTCCGATCCCAATCCGCTCGATCGTCATGCCGCCCGTAATCTCGGCCGACCGGTTGCGGATCGCTCCTTCTTTGTGAATGTTTTGTCGCAGGTGCAAGACCAATTGCCGCAACTCATCCGGTGACCGGTTGTGGTACCGGATGGTGCCGGTTCCGTGCAGGACATTCGACTCCGGATCCACGGTGGCGGACAGGTCGTACTCGGCCGCGTTCGTCCAGTAGTTCGGCCCGGGCGCGCCCGACCGGGTCCGTGTCTTCTTCGCGACGGCCTGCTCGAATCCCCGATCCGGTGTCATCGGGTACGGAATGGGGCGCTGCTGCTGGGTCGCGGTGTCGGGCGCGGCCGCCGGCTGAGCACTGACCTCGCCGCTTCCCGCAATCATGAAGATGAGGACGACGCACACGAGTTGAACACGCATACTGACGGCCGGGGGGATCAGGGAGGAGGAGAATCGGTCGGTGTGTACGCCCCCGGCGATTCTGGGATCCGTGCTGCCCGCGCGACCGCCCGCCCCTTCCGGTGCGCCGTTTCTTCAAGGAACAAGATGCGGATTCCTGCGCGTTACTATGAGTCCGACATTTCGATGCCCGAGTGGCGGAATTGGTAGACGCGCGTGATTCAGGGTCACGTGGC
>CAYOWD010000408.1:0-2578 GCA_964407535.1 uncultured Salinivenus sp.
GGTATCGGGAGCATACGACGCTCACCGCCGACGACACGGTCCCCGTGCCCGTCGAATCCGCTGGGGCTGTGAACGCAGACGACCTGTTGCCGGCGGCCGAGTGAGGGGGGCGGCGAGAACAGAGTGGTCGGTCGGGAATGTGCTTGGAGGCCGGAAGCGACTTCGTGGGGCGTCCAGCGTTCCGTTCGCCAACCGGTATCGATCCCCAAACCCCGGGGAGGGCTGCGAAGTGGACGAAATCCCTGAATAACAGGTCTTTACGTGAATGAGACTGGATCCCAAATGCCGCACGTCGAATCCGCGAGAGGGGGTCTGAGAAATCGGGGTTGCAAGTCCGTGCCGCGCACGGGATTATGATGGGTGCAGATAGCACCCCTCCTCACGGGGGGGTGAGGATTGAAAGGCTGCTCCACCCACGCGAGTCGCGTCTCGCCCGTGGATAGCACCCCTCCTCACGGTTCCCCGTTGTGATCGGGGGACGAGGAGGGGTTTTTTGTTGAGGCCCGGGACCGAGAAGGACCCACCCGTGGGGACGGTCATTCAATACATCCATGTTCGTTGGCGATGAACAGCTTATCCGTTCGGTATGACTCGTCTCGTCTCCCCATCGCCGCCGTCTGCGGACAAAACGGCCTCGGCTTCCATGCGTCCGCGTCGGTTCACGCAGGAGGAGTATTTCCGCATGGTCGATACCGGAGTATTGGGACCCACGGACCGCACGGAGCTGATCAACGGCTATCTTGTCGAGATGACTGCTCAAAACGCGCCTCATCGTGCCGCTGTTGGAAAAGTTGACCAGCACCTCCAGAAGCGGCTTGACGACCGGGCCTATTGGGTGCAGACGCAGGCCACGCTTCCGCTCGATTGTCGAAACGTCCCGGAGCCCGACATTGCCATTTTGGAGGGAACCCCCGATGATCTTCTCGACGGGGAGCCGGATGAGGTGCCGCTCGTGATTGAGGTGTCGGACACCACGCTTGCGTACGATCGGACCGAGAAGCTCGCCTGCTACGCCTCGAACGACATCCCCGAGTACTGGATCGTCAACCTTCAGAATCACACGCTGGAGTGCTACCGGCAGCCCGCCGCCGACGAGTACCGCGAGCGCCGCACCCTGGATCGGACGGACACGGTCCCGCTTCCATTTGACGACGCGCGGTCGATCGAGGTCGGGGCACTGCTTCCGCCCCCGTCCGAAGCCGACACGGAAAACAGCGACGATTGACGAAGACGAATCAGCGTTCTTTCGCACGATTCCCCTGAGCGTCGAACGGCCGATCCGCACCGCCCCACGCAAAACGCTCCAACGCAAAACGCTCCAACGCAAAACGCTCCAACGCAAAACGCTCCAACGCAAAACACACCAACGCAAAACGCCCCAACGCGCAACGCTCAACGAATTACGCACAGAAGCGGTCGTACGCCACCTTGATGCACCGGTTGCGCACGTAGGGCAGGCCGGCGTCCGCGGCCCGCTGCTCCGCCTCTGAACTCGACACCCCCCGCTGGGTCCAGATCACTGGCATTTTTCTAGTGTCTTCGGCCCGTTCGATGGCCGTCTGCACCATGTCGGCGGTGTGCTCGGGCGCACGGAAGATATTGACGATGTCGATCTCGATGTCGTCGGGAATACTGGGGAGGTCGGGATAGCACGGTTCGCCCAGCACCTCGTCGTAGTTGGGATTGACCGGCACGATTCGATAGCCGCGCTCCTGCATGTAGCGGGCAATCTTGTGGCTCGTGCGCGTCGGCGTGGTTGAACAGCCGACGACGGCGATGACGGAAGCCGATTCAAGGGTGGATTGGAGGTCGGGCGTCTGAACGTCGGGCATAGAACGATTGAATTTTGAGGGTGAGAGTGGAGAGACGACCAGCGCGTCGGTACCCTACTAGAGGCATCCGGGCGATTGTATCTCGATGGGACGCGGGCAGCTCCCCTGCTTTTGACGGTGCCCACGCCGCCTCGACCCGTATGTGCGTTTGGGCGTGTGGACGTTATACCAACTCCGCTGCCGTACTAGTACGGCAGCTCCGTTGGGTGTGGGGGTGTGTAGGTATGTGAGTGAAGCCCATATGCTTGCGTCCGTACCGATGCACCCGCAACCCCGAACTTTGTAAGCGGATTTGGTTTTAAAAAGGAAATTGTTCGGTTGTAGCCGCTGATTTGCCCAACGGACTATTACGAATGGGGAAGTGGGTACGCATGTGGGCTGCGTCGGTGCCCCAGCGCTTTGCTTTGATTGTCCAACGCTGATTGTACTATGGCCTATCCGTTTGACGACATCGAGCCCAAGTGGCAGGACTACTGGGAGGAACATCAGACCTTCCGAACCCCGGACGAGGTACCGGATGAGGAGGAGAAGGTGTACGTGCTCGACATGTTTCCCTATCCCAGCGGGTCGGGCCTGCACGTAGGGCACCCGGAGGGCTACACGGCGACCGACATTGTGGCCCGCTATAAGCGGATGCAGGGCGTCAACGTGCTGCATCCGATGGGCTGGGACGCCTTCGGCCTGCCCGCCGAGCAGTATGCGATGAAGACAAATACCCACCCGCGGGAGACGACGAAGGAAAACAT
>CAYOWD010000409.1:0-2575 GCA_964407535.1 uncultured Salinivenus sp.
ACCGCGCCGCGGAGGCTTTTGTCACGAGCACCCGCTACGAGTGGATGTTCTGGGAGCAGGCGTGGGCCCGGCAGGAATGGCCGGTCTAGTCGCGTCCGGCGGTTGGGAAGTGGGGCAATCGAACCGAACCGATCGCAGAGGCATGCGGAGGCGCCCGAGGACCGATGCCGGGGGAGAGATGTACGTATCGGGATCCTCCCGTACACGTCGCCCCCGGCATGACAAGCGGAGGCCGTGAACGAGCACGCCGGGCCTCCCAATCGGAGACGCTGAGATTGCCCGGGGGAAGGGTGGGGGAGCCGCCCCAAAAGTAGGCCGAAACAAAAAAAGAACGCCGTCCCAATCCAGCCTGTGACTGGCGGGCGGCGTTTTTCTTTTCAATCAGTACTACTACCAGTATAACAAAACCAGCCCCGGGGTATGGATAAACTTAGAGTAACAAAAATGTAAATAAAGAGCACATCGTCAGTTGGCAGCCATCGGACGACTCGATGCCGGAAGCAATCGAAGGACCGCTCCGGGTAGATCTGTGGAATCTCGGAAGGAGGAAAGACATCCCCCCGTTGCTCTCGCGTAGCGAAACGACTTGGGGGGCCGCAGTCCCGGATCCGATCGATATTTTACGGGTGGCCTCGGTCTCCGTCGGTCGTAGGGGGGGCCGTCGGGCAGGCGGACCCCTCCGGAGGGATACTCCCCCGAGATTGGGCGGTCTACAGGAAAAGATCTGAGACCTCCTTTCTCTCATTCCCGATGTGATCCAAGAGGGGAGGGGAGAAACCGCCGGAAGCCGGGAGGTCATCTACAGAAAGAACTCCCGCGTCACGCCCACAATCCGATCAAAAAGCTTTTCCCGAAACTGGTCGAGCCGCACGGCCGACAGTCCAGCTTGCTTCAAGGCTTCCATCTTTGCCAAATCCTCCTGCCCCTTCACAAGCGACTGAAAGTCCTTCTTGGAAATCTTGTCTTCCTCTAAAAGCTTGGCCCACCGCTCCAAATCCTCCTTTGAGTCTTCTAGAAACTGTTCGATGTCATCAACGGCCCGATCCTTGAGTTCGTCCAGCTGATTGGCAGCGAGCTTGATGAGTTCGTCTTTCAGTGTAGACAGAAAGTCGTCAAAATCGGCCATAATTGAATGATGGGGATGGTGGGTTGCACAATGAGAGGCGTGATTTTCGTTTGGCGCCGACAATCGTCGTGCTCTTCCCGGGGGTGAAGTCATCTCACCTGCACAAGACCGTCTGTGACGGTACGCGGGCTAGCGCAATAGTTCGTGTACACGACGGCCTTACTGCACGTCCTTCGGCTTTATCTTGCCGCTTTCCAGTTTGATGATTTTGTCGAAGGCATTGCGCACCTGTTTTGTCTTCTCTTGCACGAAGACCTCATTCAGCGAGGATTCGTCCTCCCACCGCTCCAGAAACCCGCCGAGCAGATCTTCCTCCGGATCGATCAGGATCTCCCACTGCGTTGCTGAGATCTCATTGTTGGGACGGCCCTTTGCGTACTCGTGGGCCTTCTCCAGCTTCTCTTTGAGCGCGTGGATGTCGGCTGCATGGTCTTCATAGGGCTCCGTCGCAGATTGCATAAGGGCCACGGATTCGACCTTCAGAGAGGTGGCCTGCTCGTACGCTGTTGCATTAAATCGCGAGATGGTGGGGCCACAGGCCGCCAGTGTGCCGGCAGCGACGAGAAGGGCCGCAACGACCGCGATGGGGCGCGCCACAAGCCGAGAATACATGTACATGACCGGAGAAAGTGTATGCGTGGTAGACGAGTTATGAGTTCGAGGCAGCGGCGTTGGACTCCGAGTCCTCTGCCATTGCCGCACGCTCCTGTTCGGCCTTCTGCTTGCGACTGGTTGGGTCGCGAAGGCCAAGGTTTGAGTAGACCTGAAAGACGGCGCTGCTTCCGCCCGAGATCAGAAACGCCGTAATAATTTTCCCGATTTGTGTCTCCGACTGCGCCTGATCGAGCGCCTTCAAGATCGTACTCAGCACGTCGAGCTCGTAGTGAAAGGTCACCAGAAGCGCGACCCCGACGAGAATGGGCGTCTTCACGCCGCGGCCTTCGAAGTAGCGGATAAAGATCCGCCAGTCGAACAAGGCAGACATGGCGGCTTCGAAGACGATGGCAATGGCGAGAAATGCGAAAAGGGCATCCGCCAATCCCATCTCCTCGTTTTCAGAAGATGCTGAGTCGTTTCCTTGTCCCTTCTGAACGGATGAGTCGCTCATCTCGCTTCTGCCTTCAATTTCTGCTTTGCCCCCTGCCCGGAAACGCCGGAACCCATCTGTTCGCTCATTGTCGCTCGCAGTGGCGCTTGGACGGGACGTCCGACCGCTACCAGGTGTGGACGATGATACGGCGAGAGCAGGAACGACGGTCACGAGACACAGGAGAACGAGGGGACCGGTCCGACGACTAATCATGGCGAATCATAGCAAGCGCAGTGTATTGAAAACCTGTTTTGTGGGCGGATGGGAAGCCGAGACACAGGGGCCGATGTGCAAAAAGGTGCCCAAATGAAGCCGGCACGTTAGCGTGCCTGTAGCGGGGTGACCAGGGAGGAGATCTC
>CAYOWD010000410.1:0-2559 GCA_964407535.1 uncultured Salinivenus sp.
TAGAGCGCTTGCATGGCATGCAAGAGGTCCTGGGTTCGAATCCCAGTGGCTCCACCTCCCTTTTAGGTCTTTTTGATGCCCCGACCGCGCCCCCTCCCTCCCCGCCCCGCGGTTCGGGGCATCTTTTTTTGTTTGTGCCCACTTTTCCGTTTGGCCCCGCCGGCGAGCCGGTACTATCGCTCCGCCTCTATCGCTGGAAAGAACCGTTGCACCCAATCGACGAACTGCGCGGCGAGGTCTGCATCCGACCGCAACACGTCCTGACTGATTGCCCGTCCGATCGGCTCACGCGGGGTCTCCTGCCAGGCAAGCCACGTGTGGATGAGCGCTTTCCCCTCATCCGCATCGCTAAACCGCTGCTCCGGAAGATCTTGAATCACCTCTTCGGAATACGGCCAGAGCCCATCGTCGTCGGGAACCAACTCCATCACAAACTCCTCCAGAGCCCCTTCTCTGTCATTGTCCGGCATAATCCATATCCCCGCCGGAATCTCGTGGTCGTCGACTGTTGAAACCATACCTATCCACCCGTCCGACGGCAGCGAAATCGGTGCTCTTTGATCTTCATATGTGTGCAGAGCATTCCGCAACGCCCGCCATTCATCCTCAACCGACTGATCGGCATCTGCCACCACCCCGAGCGCCGACAGGTCCGGTCCCACCTTCAGCTCATTTCGAATGGACGGCGGAAAGTCATCGACGCTCTCGACCTGCTTGGGCGCAATCGAACGACGAGATCCTGCCTTTTCGACGAAAGCGGCTGAGATGCCGTGCTGCCCAAGCAAGTTCCGAATCGCGTGGGCATCATCGTCGCCCTCAACCAGTAGCAACTGAGGATGAGATACGCCTATCGGACATCTGTGTGGCTTCGAACGGCGTACTCCAGCTCGTCCTCCTCAATCGGAACGGCCACAATATCTTCCGGATCATCCCGCCTCCGGCGCAGGCTGATCAGCATTCCCTCTTCGTCTCTACCGCTAGCTACCTCCTGAAACGCCTGCACGCAATCGTGGCTGTGCGTCGTCGCAAAAACCTGCACGTTAAGCTCCCGCGCCGTCTCGAAAATCATTCGCCACAGATCGGGCTGGACACTGTAGTGCAGACCATTCTCGATCTCATCAAGAAGCAAAACACCGTTCCTACTCCGCTCAAGCCCCAAAGCAACGTCAAACGCCCGACGAACGCCCTCTCCCAGGCTGCGCAGCGGAACGCGCTCGGAGAAATCCGTCGTTCGGGCAATGGGCACACGTTCCCCTGACTCGTCGGTCCCCACAAATCGCACATCCTGAAGCCGCTCCTCTACAATTCGGAGTGCCTCGTAAATCCGTTCTTCTCCGATGCCCCTGATAATGTCGTCCCAAAATGCCATACGCGCGTCTCGATCCAAACCATTAGAACGGAGATAGATGCCCTCTTCTTCCTCCGCTTCTTCTGCAAGCCATATATTCTCGAGCTTGTCCCGGCCTTCCGTTAACGGGTACTGTCCGATGATGTCACTGTCCTTCATCAAAAGAAGGAGGGGGCCTCCTTTCCCCAACCCACCCACCTCTTTCTGCATGTCACTTTCCGGATGATCCTTTTCCAGAGAAAGCTGGATATCCAGCGTCCCCCATCCCTCATCGACCGGGCCAATGGACGAACGTTCTGGAAAATCAAAGTGCCGACCGTGAAAAAGCCGCACGAGCGTCTCGACAAGTTCTCGGCTATGTGGCCTGTTGAGCGTAGAATTCGTACCCTGCGCGTGCCGCGCCTCATCGTGCTCTTCCAGTAGGGTCCAGAGCACGGAAAATCGTCCCCGTCGCGCCCACACCCAAAGCGATTCAAGAAGACTCGTTTTTCCGACGTTGTTTTTCCCAACGATCAAGTTTACGCGACCGAGCCGGTCAATTTTTAGGTCCTTGAACGTCCGAAAGTTTTGAATTCGAAGACTTTCAAGTTTGAGGTCGCTCATAGGGCTGCCCATGGGTGTAGCTGAAGAACAGGACAAGATAAATCCGGAATCGTCCGAAAAGTTACAGTTCCTGCTCGCTTCTAGCCCCTGTTTCAGAACCGAACGGCCCCCAGAGTTCTCCTCCCTTCAAGACAATTGTGAATTACGAAGACGTGCGGGCGCGTTCGGAGCACGGACGTGGATTCGTCATACCTTTCTGTGGGCCCGCTGAAGATAAGGAATTTTACGCAACGATTTTTTGGCGCTCCTCATACTAATTTTGTACTCTGCTCTTACGGACTAGACCATTGGTCTCCGATTTTGGGGGCAGAACGCCGACATCGGTCTCCGTTCTCCCCATTCTGTTGCATCAAACCCTACCGACCTACCTTATGGCCCAAGCAACCCTGACTCGCACGGCGGAGCTCCTCGGTAACGAGGCCGAGGACCTCCTCGAACACGAATGCGAAACGATTCCGAAAGAAGACATTCACGTCCCCGGTCCGGACTTCGTCGATCGCGTCTGGAAGGACTCTGATCGGAACCCGCAGGTCCTCCGGTCCATGCAAACGATCTTCGATCACGGCCGCATGGGCGGCTCCGGCTACCTCTCGATCCTGCCGGTCGAC
>CAYOWD010000411.1:0-2544 GCA_964407535.1 uncultured Salinivenus sp.
CTCGCTTCCTACATCGCTGCGACCTCGTAATGTTCTTTCGCTGTCCTACTTAGTAGAGAGATAAGCCGATCAATGTAGGGGGGAGGTCCCCCCCCCCTCCACCGATCTTTCGGAACGGACTCTCTGCAGCTTACAACACATCGATCGGTATTTAGAAGGACCTGGCGAATGCAGGCCTTCTCTACCGTTCATGTGGACGGTTGCTACTGCCTGATTACTGCATTGTGGTTGTTACCCTCCTGGCTAATACTAGCCTTTACTCCGTCCGACTGCTTGCTGTATCCGCCCTGGCCAATCTCAGCATAGTTGTTGACTCCGTTCTGGGTAATTTCGGCCCGGTAAAAGGTGCCACTGCCCCACTGCCAGGTCTTCGCGGTGTTTTTACTTCCCGTCTGTTGAACCACAGATTTGGTGTTCACCTTGTCCGGAGCTCCTCGAGACGCACCCAGGTGCCACTGCCCTTGACGTACATTATTGTCGTCGCCCTCCTGCTTCGCTTTTTCTATATTGTAGTGATTGTTTGAGCCGCCAAGATCCTGGGTCTGCTTTGCCCTGTTATTGTCTCCAATCTGCTCGATTTCTGCCTCTGGGCGCGTATCCCCATTCTGCCTGATAACGGCTTCGTTATTTTCGCCTTTTTGCCGTACAGTGGCTTTGTAATCGCTCTTGCTTACTCCCGCATCTCCTGTTCCCTGCTTTATCGTAGCCGAGTTATTTACGCCTTTCCGTTGTTGAACTTCTGCATCCATGTTGGTGCCGACCTGTTCGATATCGGCCTCGGTCTGGGCGAGGGTCACACCCGTCATGAGCATGAACGTAAACGCGATTGCCGTCAGTGTCTTCGAGCTGAACTTCATAAATGTTGCGGATTTGGGTATGAGATGTTACAAAAAGGGAGTCCCGACAGGCAGGTCGTTGAAATGACTGCTTCTGAAATCGGGAAGAAAATCGAACTTTGAAGTGCTTTACTCCAAGGTTAAATAATGTATACGAAAAGGAAGACGTACTGTAAACCTTGCACAACATAAGAAAAAACATATTTTCCTCTTGTTCAAACAAATTAAATTTTAACTATAATATAAGCATTTTTTTTCATTTCACGGATTATCATCACAGATCGATCTAAGGTTACAACGGTAAACTATTTGTCTAGTGGCGGACCTTCGGTTTCAGTCGAATCAAGAAATAGGTGTTCCGGACTATGTTTGGGCCATGCCAGAAGGGGGCTATTTCGGTCGTAATACCAAGTCCGGTAGCTTTGTTCAGGTCTGGGACATGGTTTTGTGGCGCCATTGGAACCCACCGGCGTTACTGACTCGCTTCTTTGACCTGACCAACAGTCAGGAATCTGTTTCTCCCAAACCGGAAGTTTGTACCCGGACTTGGTATAACGAGCTCCCCCACGACAAACGTCCGTACTGCTGCCCCTGCCGGGAGCTGTGCCCCCATTCCCATTCTGACCTCGTTTAGGAATTTAGGGGCAGTGAGTGCCCTTGGATGCGGTACCAAAAAGCTTCTAGCCGGAGGCATGGTTGGATTCACGCTGTGCGACCTGACCGGGGCTCACGACGTGGAAGAACTGCTGGAGCAGGGGGAGGTGGACGAGCCGCCGATCGACGACGAGGACCCGACTGTTCTCGATCTGGAGGACGAAGCGTCTTGACGAACAGGCGTTCAGTCGGCTGTCCCCTCGTCTTCGGGAGCTGGAAGTTCCCCGAGAACCGCGTCTACCAGAATCTCGCCTACGGAGGCAGGCTGTTCCGGTGTCACCGTATCGTCGAGCCCGGCAAGGTGCCGCGTGCGGTACACGTCGCCGCTCGGCTCGCGGTGCACTTCGATCTGCTGCGCCTCCAGATTTACGATCCAGACCTCCGGAATCCCGGCGCGAGCATAGAGCGGAAGCTTCACGTCGCGGTCGTAGTCCAGCGTGTGGTCGGACACCTCCACCAGCAACAGCACGTCGTCGGGGCGCGGAGCGCTGGCGAGATTCGTCGAGAGCACCACATCCGGTTCCGGCTCGTTGTGCTCGTCGATCCGAACCGGATTCTGAATGCTGACAACGACCTCCTCAACGTCGGCAGTGACAAGCCGCTTGTTGAAGAGTGCGTTCAGTCGATTGATGCAAACGATGTGCGGGTCGTTGATCGGAGACATGACGACGAGTTGGCCGTCGATGAGTTCAAGGGGATCGTCCTCGTGCAGGATGCCGGCCTCCAGCATGGCCTGCACCTCGTCGGCCGTAAATCGGCGCGGCTGGACCTCGGTCGTTGAGGAGGGGGCGAGTTCGGTCATGGAGACGGCACAGCCTGGGAAGAGAAGACATGCGACAACAATCCAACGAACCGAACGGACGGTCCGTTTGACGGTCCCGTCGATATCGGACCGTTGAGATTGCATTTGTACCCTGCGGCACGGATATTAAAGGACTGTGATATACTCCTGCGACAAAATGTCGTCTTTTTCGGGGTATTCCGAATGGGTCTGCCATTTTGGACCAGGGGTGACCCCGTACACACGGGGATAGACCTCATCCTGGGCCATGTC
>CAYOWD010000412.1:0-2505 GCA_964407535.1 uncultured Salinivenus sp.
GGTTAAGATCGCCACCAGTGCGACCCTGGTACCAGAGGATGAAGAGCGGCAGGGGGCGTACATGCGGGCGGAAGACAGTGAAGAGGTGCTTGCTGAATATATTGAACCATTGCTCGGAATCGACGATTTTCATCACTTTACGCTAGATCCGCGTCCAGAGCCAAAAGAGGCTACGGGTCCCGAAAATCTTGAAGATATCTCCGACGACCGTGCTCGTCTGGAAGAGGTCGAAGAGCTTGACTGGTTGCTCGTCAAAGACCCAGAGGCAAACGCGCGACTTATTGAGACCGTCACGGGTGATACGATTGCACCGCACCTAATTCCCCTGAAAAGCGAACAAGTGTATGAGCGCCTGGACAAAGATCCATTTGTGTCCGTGATGCGTGAGACGCTGGATCGAGAAGCTCAATCTTTTCAAGACCTAGTTCGACTGTGTCGTCAGACATATGGATTGGGTGCAGAAGAAGACGTTGAATCGGTCGTTCGGGCATACCTTAGTCTTATTGCATTTATGAACGACCGTCGACCGGATGAGCAGCTTCTCGACTTTCGGATGCACCTTTTCATTCGAAATGTGGCGGGACGGCTCAAGATGTGCCTGCAGTGTGAGCAGTACCATACTGGGCAGCAGAAACGATGTCCGGATTGCGGGAATCCCTTATTTCTGACCTATTCCAACGATGTGTCGAAGTGTTTGGCTCGCGTCTCCGGTCAGCAGATATCGTACGATCTGCGACCACGGTCGGATGAGACGGAAGAACCAATTTACGTTTTGCTATCCCCAGAAAAGCCCTCTTCAGACGAATCGCACGGGGAAGAGGAAAGAAGCGAAGAGACAAAATTGGAAACGGAAGACGAGAGGCCTTCGATTACCACCGGCGCACTTAACTTTTTCGAGGACACCGCAAAGATCGACTTCGGTCGGTCAGGTCTTTACAAATTAGAATTGATGGATGGGGTGTTAGAGGCGCAGGATGCTTTTGAACACTCCGTTCGTCTATTTGACCCGAACCGAGACTTCGACTACCTGTGTCGACTATCACATTCACTTCTGGAGTATGATCAAGGGAGGTCGCAGCGAGGACGTCTCCTGGGTTTTGTGGACAGCCGAGACAAGGTTTCTCGGTACGGGATGGGACTGCGGGACGAGTTTGCGTCACAGTATCTTGCGGAGCGTCTAGCCGAGGAGCAGTCCGAGTCCCAGCCGCTCCCGGCATTGGCAGAGCTGGTACACTCCTGGAAACCGGAAGAGGCAGACGATGAAAATCCGGAGGCCGAAGTACATCGGGAAGCAGAACTCTGGTTTCATCGGTGTGTCGGGCGTCCGGCAGTTCCTACAAACGACTATCTGAGATTAGAACCGGATCTCGACATTCCTTCTGAAGAGCGAGATCTCCTGAAGAGGATACTCGCGCGATTTCCCGCGGAGCGGGTGATTTAGCCAATGAGGCATACTACCTCTTTCAGAAAAGTTGTGAAGAGGGTCCCCCCGAGAACACAGACTACATTACTCTTCGGAAGCATCTCGGCTGTCGGCGTCATGGAATATACCTTGATGAGGGGGCCCAATCCTCCTCTAAGAATTACACGGGCCTAGCGCTTACTGACAAGAGTCGTCGACTTAGTGATGTGACTCGGAAGTATGGAGTGGATCACCTCCATATGCTCATCGAAGAGTGGACCTCTGCTCCTGAACCGGAATCGGCCCTGGAATGCGATTCGATTTTGATTCCGCACAAGGTTCCTGGTAACCACGACTATAAACATTACTACTTGAATCCGAAGTATGTGCACCTGCATCCCGAGACGCTTCTCGATGCCTTGACTGCCCGTAGTGAAAAAGAATCTTCAACGGGTCCCCGCCTCCGTACAGCTGCTTCGCATAGTTCGGAGAAGTCTCCAGAAGAGCGCAGTGATATTGAGGAAGCGTTCGACTCGGAAAATCAGTCCGCTGAACAAAGCCTCGATGTCTTAATGGCAACGCCAACTCTCGAAATGGGAGTAGATATCGGCAAATTGCGGACTGTTCTCATGGCTGGTGTGCCGCCGATGCCGTCGAACTATGCTCAGCGAGCTGGGCGAGCTGGCCGAGACCCAAGTGACGGACAGGCACTTATCGTCACCTTGTGTTATGGGTCACGGGAGCATGATAATTTCTATTTCAACGATCCCTCGAAAATGGTTAATGGTTGGGTGAGTGCACCCCAATTAAAACCGGACTCTAGACCTGTAGCCCGTAAGCACTTGAATGCCTGGATGCTGGAGGGATTTGCCCACAGCGCTCAAACCTTGCGTAGGTACGCTGCGAACGTGAAAACCCACGTTGAGGAGAATTTGAGCGATGCGGAAATTCTGTTCGGGAATTTTGAAAGCGTAGATGTCGAGAAATATCTCCATGGCCCATTTCAGAAGGACCTAAATAATGTTATCGGAAGGGTCGAGCAAGCTGAATCTGTACAACAGGGCCTTTATAAGTCTGGGTTTTTTCCCGATTACGGCTTCCGA
>CAYOWD010000413.1:0-2488 GCA_964407535.1 uncultured Salinivenus sp.
TCTAAAAGTACTTGGTCACCGGCCATCTGAGATGGCCTTGTTCCCAGCGCGGCGGACGGCGGTCACGTTGCCGTCAGATTCAGGAGACGTTGCTAAAACGGAGGGTCGTGGCTGCATTCAATCGGAGATTGACGGCCGTCGGGGGCCGAGAGGAACGAGGTCATACCTTGCGTGTCATCCGACATTGTCGTCCTCGAGAAGAACGGTAAAGCCCTCCTGGGCAAAATGATCGTCATTGGTCAAAACCTCCGTAATATCCCGGCCACGCATGATTACCATGGACATGCAATCGACCATGCTGTAGGTCTTGTCGGGACGCTGCTCATAGAAGCGACGCCCCCGCTGAAACAGCCGAGACGAGGACGCAACGACCTCGATCGCGGATCCCTCGTGGATCCTGGCCGCCACGTGTACGGCTTCCCGGCGTATTTCCGGACGAAATGAACTGAAAAAGTTTAAAAACTCGACGAGAACGGCCTCGCTGGTCAATAACGATCGCTCCTCTACCTGTACCTCGAGTTCCCTTGCCCGTTCGTGCCATTGATCATTTGGATGAAACCGCGCGATCCAGAATTGAGCGTCGACAAAGAGAGCGCTCATTCATCTGAGGGGCCATAGAGATATTCATCGAGTCGTTTCGACGCATCCGCCGGCACCTTCTCCCAGTCCTCCTCTGAGACAGATCGAATGCTTTCGTCAATAGCCTCGAAGACGGAGGATGTCGATTGGGATCGATGTAGGGAGACGATGAAATCCCGCACCTCCTCCAGTTTTTCTGGCGAGAGACGATCCAGGTCTCGCACAATGCTCTGCTTGAGTGTGTCTTCGTTCATGGGCCAACTGGTTTGACGTTTACGAATTCAATTCGAACCGGCTCAAAAATTCGCACCTCGTGCGGCGAAAAATCGTCCAACTGTCAGATCAGCGGCTTCTTCGTTGGGTCCGGCATGTCGGTCTCCCGTCGTTGATTCAAGATATCCCTCTCGTACGTCGTTGCTGATCATCCGTTCGACGCGGCTCCCTCTCCCGTACGCGATTTCCGCGAACGGATCGAAGCCGTGGATTCCGTTCGGACACCCGCGCAACATCATGACCTGCGCCCCGACCGAAGGGAAGTGAGGGAGGAAGTCGTCTTGGGCTGCGTTCACCAGCCGGCGTGCGACCGGTCCACTAGCATTCACATCGACGAGAAATGTCATCTATCTACGGGGAATGCGATCCACGACCTCTTCGCCGGCTACGAGATGATGCGCATAGAGAAGGGCTGCTTCAACATCTTCAGGCTCGAGTTCGGGATCGTCTTCCAACACCTCCTTCCGCGTTGCTCCTTTTGCGAGAAGCTCTAAAATCATTTCGACGGAGATACGAAGCCCGCGAATGACCGGTTTTCCTCCGAGCACTTCCTTATCGAACGTGATTCGCTGCAACTCCTCGCCCATCGCGTCTCTTTGGGTTGTTGAGGAAGTGCCTCGCATTGCGAGTAGCTGCCGTTTATCGTCTCCAAACTCGACCTCAACCTGTAATACCAGCCGTTACAAAACGTCTTGAAGTCCAATACTCCGTCGCTCTGAACGATCAGTCATGCATTAAGCAACTTCAAAATTACCCCGGCGGAGCGCCTCTATTTTCTGTTCGAGGTCGTGCCGAACCCTCCGATACGCCTTCCATCCCGACAACTGTCGGGATCGTCCCACCGCTCAAAATCTTCCTCTCCCTGCTGTACCGTCTGCTCGAACGCCTCAAACGACTGCTGATGCGTCCGCCGATAAAGGGCCTCTTTTTCTTTCGCTTCTCGGAGGCGGGCCATGAGATCCAGTCTCAGAAGGTCGGCGACCTCGCTCTTTGATATCGCCCACATATCCGATTGGACACTTGTGCACGTAGCAGATGCGACGGATACGGCACCACGAGGTGTTGAACACGCTCCTCCGCAGGCGTCGTTCGACCTTTCTTTAACGCCCGCACTCGGTCTTCGGTCCGCCGTCCGTGACCCTTGTTCTACTTGTGACACCCGTATTTGAACCCCGCACCACACTGCCGACTGCCGTCCGGGGCCGAGTGGAACGAGGTCATACTTTATGTGCCGACTGCGGTCCGTCGTCCGCCGTCGTCACCCACGCGGCCGGCACCTCCACCTTTACGGCCTGCCGGATCGCCTCGACCCGCACCAGGACGGCCGTCTGCCCCCGGTGCTCTCGCACCTCGCCGGTAAGCCCCCGAAGGCTCTCGGGGCCGTCCGTAATCGTCACCGTCTCGCCCACCTGCGGACGCAGGTCCACCACCGACAGTCGGTCCGGGGCCTGCTGAGCTGTCTTCAGCTGCTCGACCGTTTTCGGGCGCAGCCGCGCCGGCTCCCCATGGAAGTGCACGCAGCGCACAATGCCGGTCGTCTTCAGCGTGCGCAGGCGGTCCTTCTCGTCGACCCGCGCAAACAGGTAGTTGCGGAAGAGAGGGGTCTCGACCTCTTTTTTCCGATCGGACCACTGCC
>CAYOWD010000414.1:0-2464 GCA_964407535.1 uncultured Salinivenus sp.
CCTTAAACCCTACTTCTGAAAACTGTCCGGTAGCTAGACCCTGCCTCTCAATTTGATCATCTGAAAGTGCAAAAACTGGGGTATTGTGTTTTTGAGATTGAGCTATCAGCGTATTGAAGTCAGAAATGTTCACCAAGTTGTAAGGGTCATCGTCCGGACTGGCATTCTGAAAAGAGGACTCAGAAATAGTCATCCCAGCAGCCGATAGCTCGGGGATTAACGAGTCATTTACAGTGTTCTTGATCTCATCAATCCACTCTTGGAAGGAAGCAGATGGTTCTCCATCCCTAGGCCTATATTTCTGGGAAATAGTACCGATGAATTTAGGTGGACTTGGAGGTAGCGGGTATTCGAGGGACTGATCCCTAAATCCTGACGACGAATTATTCCACTTTGGAAGTACTCGCGAGAGAGACTCAATTGCCTGATTACAGAAATAGTCAGGAAATGTTGGGACAATGAAGAAATCACTGCTCATCAGGAAGCACTGATTTAGTGCTCCTACGCTTGGGCTCATGTCTACAATCACCACATCAAAGTCATGCTTCTCCGCAGTTGATCGGAGAAGGTGCCCTACCGATCCCGGTAGATTTTGCAGAGCTGGGATTGCGTTCGAACCCGTTGAAAGCGCTACGGAGAGCTGCGATTCTGACTCTGCTAGATCGATATGTCCTGCAAGGAGAAACAAGTTATCCTGATTCGTCCCGACCGGATCTGCCGGTTTTACAGGTGACTGGGAACCCTGCAGAGCTGGTGTCAGACAAGTATTTACATTTGCTCGTGGATTCGAGCTATAGAAGCTTCCGAAATCGCTTCTACCATCGAACCCCAAAACCATTCCTGTCAGGTTACACTGTGGATCCCCATCCACAATTAGGACTTTTCGCCCGGACTCAGCAAGAGCCCAACCAAGGTTGAAGGTAGTGGTAGTCTTACTGACCCCTCCTTTGTGATTGAAGAGGGAGATTATTGTTGCTGCCATAGGTTCGTCTGATGAATGAAAAAGAGCGCTATAACGACAAAGATCAGCTGAAATGGGCGGGAAAACGCCCGACAAAATTTGGAACGGTACAACGACTTCGACAGACGAAATCTCCATTCGTCGGGGTCGCTACTCCGGGTTCCCGTAGCCGAATCCGCTGGGCCGACCTCGCCCGGACAGCGGCACCGGCCCATTTTCAACTGTAGCGACTGTGTTATGGCGCGAATGGAGTTACGGCACGAATGGAATCTACCGCTCGGCTCTCTCCCGACCCTCTCGAACGGCCCCAACAATCTCCTCCGCATTGACCTGAGCGCGTACCGGCGTCACGTCAAGGGGCGACCCCTCCCGCTCCTGCGGGCGAAGGACGTACTCCCGCCCGTCTCGTCGGCGAATCCGAATCTCTCCCTCTTTCCCCGCCCGGTCGAGCAGGTCGGCAAGATTCTGACGGGCTTCCGAATACGTGTATACAGTCATGTCTCCACCTCCACAAGGTCGATTCCAGATGTACGAGCGGCCTCCTGTAGCCCCCCATCCAGCGTCAAAAGGGGCGCCTGGTGACGCCTCGCGGCCACGAGCATGTAGGCATCATACGCATACAAATCGTATCGGTCGGCAACCCGAATGGCCTCCGGCAACGGCACCTGAACCCGCTGGATCGGGATGTCGTCGTATCGCCGGAGAGCCTCTTCGGCGGTCGCCACGTCGAGACGATCCCGCTTAAACATCGCCGAGAAGGCATTCCCCACTTCCCAGTGGAGCGTGTCCGGCGCAATCAGATCTGCGCCCTCGGTTTTCTGGATGATCTGCTCCCGATGGGACTCTCCCAAGAGAACGGCAATGACCGCCGAGGTATCGACGACGACTTTCATGACGGGCTACGGAGTCGCTAGTTGTACAATTGGACAACTAGAACAGATCCGTCGCCTTTCAATGTCAAAATCCTCGCGTCATAACGTGATAGCTCAGGGGCGAAGGGCCAGGAAACGGCTTGGACCTCGTCTCAACGGCAAGAAAAACATCGGACGACGAGGTCTCTACTCCTCCGCGTGACCACTTCGCGTTTACGACACAGATCCCGTCCGACAGACTTTGACCGATGACAGCACTGGCCCTTCGTCGCCTGTAGCGAAGGGTTATACTGCCGGATGAATAGTATCCGATCAGAAAGCCCCTACATCATCGTCTGAGTAGCCCGCAAGTCGCGCAATTATAGATTCTAGCCCCCATCGAGGATCAACACACTCGCCACTAATTCCCCATAGTTCTTCTACAACACTCCGTGCAGCTTTCGAGTGGACTTGCATGAAAAAGCAATAGGTCGTAGTTCGAGTTCGTCCCCACGAACCGAACTTACGACCTATGCTTCCGCACCCGCTTTTGGCGACTGCGCTTGAGTACATCTTCGCAAAAATGACGGCCATCCGCAACTTCCAGATCGGGGCTTGGCAGCGCCAGTTCCTGACGGAGCTGTTTCAGGTG
>CAYOWD010000415.1:0-2462 GCA_964407535.1 uncultured Salinivenus sp.
ACACCCGCCGGGCCGGGCCGGCCGTCCCCGAGCATCCGCCCGCCCCCCACGGCAAACTCATCCTCGGCGACTGTTACAACCCCCACCGCCAAACCCCGGAAGAAGGCCAAGGAGACGGCCGGGTCCACGATCAGACCCGCCGCTTTCTACAATCGCAGGACGTCCAGCCGATCGTCCCCGTCGACACGTCGTGGCTGGAGGTGGGACACGTGGATGAGATCATGGGGTTCGTGCCGGCCCCGCAGGACGATCGCCCCGCGAAGCTCGCCATGGCCCGTCCCGACGTCATGACCAAGCTCCTCGAACGGACGAAGCGCATTCCCGTGGGCAAGGGACGCACTCATTTTCACCGCGGGCGATACAGAGAGCCTTACGTCGCGACTGGCGAAATCGATCAATACGACGAGACGAGCGTCGAGGATCTCTACACCAACGAGCGTCGACAGAACAACCGGAACATTCGTATCCAGTTTCTGGATCCCATCGAACACCGAATCTGCCACTGTACCGGGCTGGATCGTATGGACGACGTCCTTCCTCTTCCCGTGTACTTCGGGTACGCCGACCACACCACAAGGGACGCGCGGGGAAATGGCCTTGCCAAAACCTGCACGCCCAATGTGGTCAACATGCAGGTCCTCACGACCGATCCGGAGGAAACGCACGTGCTGGTGCCCCGCCCCTGCGGCCCGCGCCTTCCCCCGGACGACGCACAACAGGTCGTCCAGGAAACCTTGACGGACCTCGGGCGGGACAACATAGACGTGCCCCTGCCCGAGCACTCTGGATTTCCCTTCTGGGCGTGGCCGGGGTTGGATGTCGAAACATTGGCTCTGATCTTTACCCGCGAGAAACCGAACGGAGAATTCGTGACGGCGGAGGAGCGCGAACACATCATTGAACTCATCAATAACGAACTCGCGAGCTACGAAGACCTTGAGGACGAGATCCTTCAACGGGCCGTTGAGGACACCTGCAATGCCATCTTCGGGGCAAACCCCGAGGCGGCGGAACAATTTGACAAAGCCGACCCCGAGGAGACAAATCTTCCCTACGATACAGACTTCGAAGACTGGTACCGGCTCTCGATTCCGGAAAACACCGTCGACATCCTTGAACTCTACACCCGGTTGGTACTCGAAGAGATTGGCTGCCACGTCCATTTCGTTGATGCCTGGTTCTACCACGCCCATAGCGGAGGCGTCCACTGCGGAACCAACGTGCTCCACGAGGCCCCCATTCCCGAAGAGGGACCGGCGAATGCCGAACGCTCCCCCTGGTGGCAGCACTACGCCTCCCTGGCCAACGCGAACACCATCTACGACCCGAACGACACAGACCATGCCCACACCCGTCGATTTATTCCGGTCTGATACCAAATCCGCCTGCAACGTTCGGGATCGCAGGCGTAATTCGTATTGCGTATTGCGTGAGGCTGCCTGCACACTACGGAGCTGCCGAACTGGTTCGGCTGCGGAGTTGGTATTATAACCCAGGTTGTGGGTTGCACTTTTCCTCGTTCAGCTCCCCCTAGATGAGGGAAAACCACGGTCCATCCCGGATATTTGCCTCATTTCAGCGTTCAGTTGCGGAAACGCTCAACCCGAACCCCTACAACTCACAACTTGAGTTATTATACCCGGACGTGGGCTCCCAACTCGCCCCAGCCTACCGATCCGTGCGAACGGACGTACACTCCCGTCGTCCGCCCGGCCGGACGCATCCGGTAGGACCATGCTCAGCCATGAGTCCCCCTTCCCGCCGCCCCCAACCGCATTCGCCTCCGCGGGTCGGCATCCAGCAAGCCATTCTCCAATCCCCCCATAATTGCCAGATATGGAAAACGACCCCTCCGGCTCCCCCTCGCTCTCGGGTTTGCGTACGGGCACCTCCCATGCGTTCGTGCGGTCCGAAACCATCGCCGAACTCCACAGCGACTTTAATCAGACGGGACAGGTCGACTTTTCCGAGGCGCAGCGGGCCGCCCGAACCCAGCGGCCCGGCAGCATCCTGCTGCCGATCTTCTACTTGGACCTCGTTTGTGACGAAGAGAATTTCCACGCTGAAGACCTAACGCCGGTCTGCATCCGCCCCTCGAACCGGCAGGACGCTCTCCCGGACGCCCCCCTCGAACTGGCGTGCGTGCAAAGCGCCGACCGGAATCGGGGGGCCGTCCACAGCCAAGAGGGGGAGCACCTGTATGGACGATACGCGGGGAATGCCCCTGAATCCCTAATGGGTCCCGACGCGGACCGCGTGTCGATCCGGGGCGCCGACACCCCGGACGGAGAGGATTTCCTCATGTGCGCCACCACGCTGGCCGGCGATCCCCGCAGGCCCGGACCGATCAACTCGTCGCCCCCGCAGAGTGCCGAGAATGCCCCTGCCAACCTCACCCCCGGCGAGATCTGGCTTCGCCTCGGTCGTCAGCAAGAAGAAGAGCCTTCTCCGAAGCGGAGACG
>CAYOWD010000416.1:0-2442 GCA_964407535.1 uncultured Salinivenus sp.
GCTGGCCCCTCATCGAGGTGGCAAACGCCTTCGTCCACAACCAGGCCCTCATGACCGTCTGTACGGTGCTCCCTCGGGAGAGCGCCGACATTGACGAGAACCGGGAAACCGAGAATATCATTCGCGACTACCTCAGCGAACGGGGCGTGCAGAGCCTCGTGCGCACCACTACCGCCGAGGATCCCTTCGAGGGTGCCGAACGGCTCGTGGAGGACTATGGGATCGGCCCTCTCCGCCCCAACACCATCATGATGGGCCACACCGAGCAGCCGGAGCACCAGGACCGGTACTGCGGCCTCATCACGACCCTGTACGAGATGCGGCGCAACGTCGTCGTCCTTCGGGGCGGTGAGAAGGGCTTCGGGGACCGGCACCGCATCGACGTGTGGTGGGGCGGGCTGAAGGGCAACGGCGGGCTCATGAAAATCCTCTCCTACCTGCTCCAGACGAACGTCCGGTGGCAGAACGCCACGATCCGTCTCAACGTCATGGCCCCCGACGAGGACGTGGCCGAGCAGCGCCGCAGCACCCTCGGCCCCATTGTCGACCAGCTCCGCACCGGGGCCGTCCTCAACGTCATCACGGCCGACGGCCGCACCTTCGACGATGTGCTGCACGAAACCTCCGCCGACGCCGACATTGTGTTTCTCGGCATGGCGACGCCCGAGGAGCAGCCCGACTACCCGGCCTACTACGCCGAGCTGCAGGAACGCACCGAGGGGCTGCCGCCCACGGTGTTCGTGCTGGCCGCCGAGGAGATCTCGTTCCGGGAGGTGCTGGCGTAAACGAAAAACACCTGCTGTCTTCAGGAAGCCCCAATTCCTGTATTGGATACGGAACGAACTCCCCCTGCTTTTCAAGCCAATGGGCCATTGAACCCCAGCGGAGCTCCATGCGTTTTACATGCAAAATGCATAGTATTGTCTACGGGCAGTCGAGCCCTGCTCGGCATCCGATCCTCAACATTGAAACTGAGCCCCGAAGGAATATGGCAAATCTGACGGTGAAGGATCTCCCCGATCCGCTCTACAAAAAACTCAAGTCCCGCGCACACGCCAACCGGCGCTCGATCGCCGGAGAAGTCACGGTCCTTCTAGAGCGGGCCCTCGGCGAGCGTCCCGTGCAGGAAGAGGAGCTCCGCAGCCGGGCAGAACGCCTCCGGAGCCGAACCCCGGCCCATCTGACCGAAGAGACCCGACGGAACGCCGTTCGTCGAGGTCGAACGTAACCTCTCCTCTATCTCCGCGCTCCACTTCTTCCCAGGACAATCGCATCAACGATTTTTTCTCAAAGGCACTGCTCGAATTCAACTTTCCAGTCATAAAAAATACTTCCTTCGTCGCTCCAGGAAATCTCAGATTTCCAGCATCTAGATGTCCAAACTTGATGGGACATCTCTCAGAACGCGTTGTGCTATATGTCGATGACATGTGTACCTGCCTCCAACCGCCAGAAATGGTCACCACCGTCGCTCCAGACTTGCTTGGACATCTCAGATGTCCGGGAGCCCATCCAACCAACTGAAGAGGCTTCAACCATCGTCAGATGGGCTCTGAGTCAAGCTCAGAGCGACGATGTAGGATATTTTCGGGACTGATTCGATTGCCGTGCACCTCTTCCCACTCGTCTCGAAATGATCGTTGCCGATAATACCGATCCGTAAGCAAGTATGCGAAGGACTCCCTCAAAAAAGGAGGACCGTGCTCAACCACGAGCGAAAACGAGTTTCGAGTACCTGTTCACGTACCGGTACGCTCATCAGTTACTACACGATCGAGGGGGAGCACACCGAAACGGCTGTTGAGGTACGGCGGAAAGACCCCGAATGGGCCGCGCCTCTTTTGTGGCGCTCGGAGTTTCTGAACGTACTTTGGCTGTACGTTAAGGACGGACAATTCGGCCTGGACCTGGCCATCGAACATATCGACTTGGCTGAGGACCTCATCGCAGATCGCAGCTCCCAGGTGGCGCCTACGGAGGTGCTTCGTCGAGCCGTCGAATCCGGCTGTATGGCATACGACACGCACTACGCCGTCCTGGCCCAACAGTTGGATGTTTGCCTCGTCACCCACGATGAGGAGGTACGAACGGGATTCCCCGAGACCGCGGTCCATCCGAGCGAGTTCCTTCAGTAGTGATACCGTTTCCGAATCATGATGTGGGGCTATCGCCATCCGAAATCAACAGGACGTCCGAAAATTACATTCCCCATAACCCTTTCACGTTCAACGTTTAAACGTGTGCACGTTTATGGAGACGATTGTCCGGTTTGTCAGACGCAGATGTCTACGGGATTCCGACCTCTCCAATTGGAATCCGTATGATGTCGTGTGTCGCTCAGGAACGATTTCCAAACAGCCGAAAGGAGGCTGAAGCTTACACCGCCGCCCATCGTCTTCTCGATTTTCGTCCGCGTGCCGTGTCGTTCTACGTCCTCATCGG
>CAYOWD010000417.1:0-2433 GCA_964407535.1 uncultured Salinivenus sp.
GTCAACACAAAAGTTGCCGCTTCCGTGAATCTTCTATTTGTCAACACAGCCTAGGGCCCTCCCTTGACCTGGCCGTCCGCTTCCTGGTCGCTTTTCGACTTTCGAATGTAGATGTTCACATCTTCCCCCCTCGACGAACTGGATGTCTTCGGCCGTAAGCGCCACAAGCTCGCTCCGGCGTAGACCATCGGCCTAGCCGACAAGACATAAGACTCTGTCGCACACGAGGGTAAGCGCAAGCTCCCCAGATGTCTCATCATCGGAGCTGAAGTATCGCGGGAGGCAATTGATAATGGACCCCAGGTCACAGGCCTTAAGCGGCGGTGCCCCATCTTGTTGGCGGGTCTTTTCGCGGACGAGCCCTTTCCAGATCTTCCGTAAGGGACCTTTGACCACCGACGCCGGCGACGCGTAGCCTTTTTCTTTGTGGAGAGACGCAATCGCGGCAAGACGTCTTTCGAGCGTCGCGAGACTCAGGTCATCGGCCCGGGTGCCGAGGTAGAGCCCAACCGTTTTCGGCGTAGCCGGGAGCCACTCCCGGCCCATTTTCTTGCACCAGTGGCGGAAGTCCTCCAGGTCGGCGGCGTAGGCCTTGATGGTGTTTTCCGCCTGGGCCTGGGTGGCAAACTCCTCCAGCCGGCCGAGGCTTTCCTGGAGCTCCCGTAGCCGCTCCGGGTCTTCTAGCGCTTCGGATTTGCCATCGGAGCCGGCGCCCGGAGAGCCGACGTCTTGGCCGTCCCCCGAACCAAGCCCAACTTTTCCGCTCTCAGAGAGGGGAGGAGGGGCCAGTTCATCCGACGGATCAGATCCGGCCTCTGAGAATCCGGGTTCCCCGGCGCCTGGGTTGCTGGCATCAGGGCCCCTTGAGGGCGTGTCGGAAGACGGGTCGCTGCTGTCTTCTGTCATTCCAAGTGGAGCGTTTATTCCAAAGCGTTCAAAGGGGAGCGCAAAGCAGGAACGAGAAGAGCGCTTTTTGAGTACCGTATTACAGTGTAACACAACGCGTTTTCTTCTCCAACGCCTCGCCAGCTATGAAATCCACCGTGACCGTTCGCCTGGGGGAGGACCTCGACCAGGAGCTTTCCAGGGTGTCGGAGGCCCTTGGCCAGAGCCGAAGCGAAATCGTCCGCAGCGCGCTCCGTCGCCAGCTTTCGGTTCTTAAGTTCGATAAGCTTCGGGAGCAAGTTAAGCCCCATGCCGAGGCCCAGGGGTACCTCACCGACGAGGATGTCTTTGAGGACGTGTCCTGAGAGAACGTGTCCTGACGCTTTCGACAAAGGCAGGTCCAACGAAATCCTCGAAATTGGCTGGGGTAGATGCGCGTTTTTCTGGACACGAATGTTCTCGTGAGCGGCTTTTCGACGCGCGGGCTCAGTTCCGATGTCGTTCGGCATCTTATGGCCGAGCATGAGCTTTTGACCGGCGAGGTAGTTTTGAAAGAAACCCGCCGTGTACTCACAGAGAAGTTCGGTGTCCCTGAAGAGAAGGCCGGCGAGATCGAGGCGCTTCTGCGCCAGTACCACGTCGAGCCGATTCCGGATTCGGAGCCGCCAGTAAACGTTCGGGATCCGGACGACGAGGTCGTCCTTGCGTCGGCTCTTGCCGCAGAGGCAGAGATTCTAATCACGGGAGACAGCGACCTGCTCGACATCGCAGAGAAGGTCGATGGTCTACAAATCATGACCCCGCGCACGTTTTGGGAAGAGGTTCGATAGCTTGGGAAGAGGTTCGATGACCGGTCCCGATCAGACGAGGCGACGAGTCACGGCGGCCAATTGCGACGGCCAATTGCGGCGACCAATCTACGGAACCATCAGGCCGATCTCGAAAAGCAAGCCCTCCAAACCCCGCCGCTCAGTGGCCTATAGAATAGCGGATTTCTTGCCCTTTTACAACCGATAACTTCGCCTTATCGGTCCTAAAATTAAGCTCGAACATCAAGCCGAATCTGGCACGCAAACGGCCACCTGCCAGCAAAAAGTAACCTGGTGGCTTGGGCTATTTCTTTCTTCAGAGTGTCCCCTCAGCGAAGTGGAAAAATCTCAATGGGCTTCTGGAATTGCTCGCCGGAAGCGTCACTGGAGGGGAAAAGCTCTCCCGTGATGTTCACCAGTGATACTGAATACGGGCGGTAATTGATCGGGTCGGTCCGTACTGAATAAAGTCCTGCTGCGGCGAAGCAAGTGCCGCCCCGATGTATGCTTCATCGAGCATGTTGTCGACATTCACCTGCAGCCGCAGTCCCTTCCAGTCGTAGTGGGCCGTGGCGTCGATCAATGTCGTCGAAGGGGCTTTCAGGCTGTTCGGGGTATCCCCATAGCTCGCTCCGAGGTGACGCACTCCACTTCCTCCCCCGAAACCTTTCAACACGCCCTTCTCAACACTCCGTGCAGCTTTCGGGTGGACTTGCATGAAAAAGCGATAGGCCGTAGT
>CAYOWD010000418.1:0-2390 GCA_964407535.1 uncultured Salinivenus sp.
CGGTACGGGACGGCCGTCGGGAGCGGGGTGTACTTGTACCGGATCGAGGCCGGCGGCTTTACGGAGACGCGCAAGATGATGCTTGTGCGGTAGTCGGGGGGGCAGCCAGAGAGAGAGGGCGGTTCCAGTTTGGGGGATCTGTCCTGGCCCATCGGGAGCGAGGGGGAGGCCCGTCGCCTCGCCTGGATTCGCCATGTTGGGGCTGGCTCGGATGAGTCCAGCTGATCTCCAGCATCTTGGATTGCCTGACCAGACCGAAGAAATCGTTCGGACACGTTTTCATACCAAATCCGCTTATAACGTTCGGGGTTGCAGAAATGTCGATATAGGCGCAATCGAGTGGACTTCAAGCACATACCTTCACACCTAGATACTTACAACCCCGAATCCTGCAACCGAATTCGGTATCACGGATCGGCAACATCACTTCGGCAGCATGCCCGGATGCGGCAACGGCAGGGGGCGTCACACAAAGTCCACCTCATGATGGCAGGCTGATTGGGAGCGAAACTCGCCCCGACTGGAGCGAAATACCGGTTCCCGGATGCAAGCCTCCCCATCGCCGATGGGATTCCGTATTGGGACGCATCTTCTCCGAAAAATATTATTTGAAAATGAAATTAAATATTTTATATTTTTTTATATTGAAAAAAATGAAAAGGGAGAGACGACACAGAAGCAGGCTCTGGACTTCGTAGCACAGGGACGGAATCGCTCTTTCGCTCCCTTGCCTGTGCCTCGAATTAGGAGGAAACGAGGACAGAAAAATAGCAACAACTCCGCATGGGCTGGACAGAACGTATTATTTATGCAAGACAAGTATAAGTACATTGGCCCGATATATGATTTCCTCAGCATCCTCTACGGCGGCAAGAGCATTCACCGCTGCAAGACGGCCATGCTGGATGAGGAGCGGATCAAACCGGGCATGAAGGTGCTCTTTGCCGGTGTGGGCCACGGTCGCGATGCATTTCGTGCCGCTGAGCTTGGTGCCGATGTGACCGTAGTGGACCTGTCCGAAACCATGCTGCGCACATTTGCCAATACCCAGCAAGAAGAAGCGTCCCATTTGTCGATCCGTCGCGTTCACAGCGACATCATGGAGCTGGAGGAGTTTGGGAGGTACGACATGGTCGTAGCGAACTTTTTCCTCAATGTCTTTGGCGAAGACAGAATGGTCCGCGTGTTGAAACACCTGATTCGGCTGGGGACTCCGGACGCCCAAGTCGTTGTGGGGGACTTCTGCCATCCCACCGGCAACGTGCCGGCCCGCATGTTCAAACAGCTGTACTGGTATATCGCGGCGTTCATCTTCTGGCTCTTCACCGACAATGCTTTCCATAGCATCTACAACTATCCCGAACACATGCAGCGTCTGGGCCTCCGGATTGCCGAGAAAAAGTATTTCAAGTTGCTCGGCGCGAACTGCTACTGGTCCATTCTCGGCCGGAAACAGCCATGAATCACCACCCACGCACTACTACCAATTCCCCGAAGATCCCCAAATGAGCAGTCCAATCCGTCCGTCTGAGCGGAGCAGTGTCGCTGAAGAGAGGGCCTTTACGTTCCAGGAACGCGTAGGCTATCTGAAGAAATTCGGGGCTCACTCTCAGTCCTTTTCAACCCTGCAGCCAGACATGGACTATTTTGACGTGCCCGGGGTCGGCTATATCGGCTTTATGCGCAAGTGGGGCATGCCGTTTGTGCTGTCGGATCCGGTTGCAGCACCGGAGCACTTCGACTTGATGCTTGAACGTTTTCATCAACGCTATCCGAATGCCTCCTACGTCCAAGTCTCCGAGCCCGTAGCGGAGGTTCTCCACGACCGCTTTGGGCTGTATGGCACGCAGTGTGGCAGCGAATCCCGGATTCCTCTGCAGTCCTGGTCGATCAGTGGGAAAAAGAAGCAGGTAATTCGCACCGCTCTCAATCAGGCGGAAAAAAACAATATCACTGTAGAAGAGCGCTCCAGCGACGATAATGCCCGGGAGATATCGCAAGCGTGGATTGACACCCGCAAATGCAAGGGAAACGAAATCCGCTTCCTGGTTCGCCCAATGGAAATGGACTACCAGGAAAACGTGCGGCGCTTTTACGCCTACCGGGAGGGCACGGCGATCGGCTTTATCTATTTTGATCCAATGTACCGGAATAACCGGATTATCAGCTATGTTCCCAACGTCTCCCGGGCCAATGCCGACTTCCGGCAGGGACTCTTTTATCCGCTCATGGTGCGTGCCATCGACGTATTCAAAGAAGAGGGCCTTCCGTACCTGCATCTGGGGGTGAGTCCCATGTCCCTGGACGCGGGGACAGAGCGTCAGGAAAGCGGGTTGTTAAGGGGGCTATTCCGCACGTTCTACGAACACGGCAGCTTTCTGTATAACTTC
>CAYOWD010000419.1:0-2382 GCA_964407535.1 uncultured Salinivenus sp.
TTCCTGGTCACCTACGCCATGATCTGTGCCGCGGTGCTCATCGAGCAGAGCCTCGACCTCGTGAGCTTTCGGCCCCGGTTGCGGATTCCGATCTGGGTCTCCTTCCTCGGCCTTGTGGGCTCTCTCCTCGCGATGTTCATCATCAACCCCACGATCAGCTTCCTCGCCCTGGTAGTCACGCTCGGCTTCTACGCCCTCCTGGCCCGCCGCCAGCTCGACGCCCCGTTCGAGGACGTGCGCAGCGGCATGTTCGTCGCCCTCGCCGAATGGGCCGCCAAGAAGGTCACGGAACTGCCCACCATGCAGGAGCGCGCCTGGAAGCCCAACCTGCTGGTGCCCGTCGAAACCGCAAGCGACCTCCGCGGCTCCTTCCTCACGCTGCAGGACCTGACCCACCCACAGGGATCGGTCAAGATTGTGGGGCTCCCCACCGACACGAGCCCCGACGCTCCCTCCGAGACCGAATTGGAGCAACAGCTCGATACGCTCACCCACTCCTTTCGCGACCGCGACGTGTTTGCCTCCGCCACCCTCATCAACGCCGGCGGCTATGCTGACGGGCTGCGCGCCGGCATGCAGGCCCTGCACGGGGCTTTCTTTCGTCCCAACGTGATCTTCCTGCGCATGCCGGAGTCGACGGAACGAGAGGCCGACTATCGCGACGTAATTCGGGAGGCGGAGCGCGAAAACGTGGGCGTCCTCCTCTACGCCCCCCACCCCCGCGCGGCCCTCGGGCAACGCCAAACCATCAATGTATGGATCAAGGACCGGTCCCCCGACTGGCGCCTCTCCATGCAGATCGGCAACCTCGACCTCGCCCTCCTCACCGCCTACAAGCTGTCCACCAACTGGGACGCCCGCATGCGGGTGGTGACCGCGGTGCCGGATGCGGACGAGCAGGAGAAGGCGCGCGACTTCCTCGCCAAGCTGATCGACCTTGGGCGCTTCCCGCAAACGGAGGCGGTCGTCGGTACGCAGCCGTTCAACGACTATCTTCCCGATGCCCCCCAGGCCGACCTCAACATCTTCGGCCTCCAGCCGGAGCCGGACTTCGACACGATTCGCGACCTCGTGGACCGGACCCACTCCACCTGCCTGTTCGTCCGCGACTCCGGACTGGAGTCGGCGCTGGCGTAAGCATGCCTCCCCCAAGCGATTGCATTTTGCTCTATGCTGAGCACGGGAGCGCGTTGAAGCACGGCGGTTCGTGCGTCCATGCAGCCCCGCCTTCGTTCAGTGCGGACAGATTGGTTGCGGAACGCCGTGCATCTTGCGCCCGGATGAATTTCACCATGCGACTGCCCTGCCCACGCCTCCGGTCGGTGCAAAAATCGGGGCCGTCGCGAATGGAGATACGGACCCGCCGTTGTTCTCACAATCTCCCCCTGCGTACGACGATGAGCACAGATTCTCGTCACCGGATTCAGTTCTCCGCACCCGGAGGGGACGAGGTGATTACGGAACCTGGTCCCGGACCGTCGTGGTACGGCACGAAGACCGCTCCGGGCGACCTGATCTACATCGCCCACCAGCTGGACGTGCTCGCCCGCAGCCCGTGATCCCGACTCCGACTGACGCGGTTGCAGGAATATCGGCATGGGCACAATCGGTTGAGCTTCACGCACATACGTTCACACATCCATGCGTACAACCTCGAATCCTTCAGCCGGATTCAGCATTATTCCATCCGGTCCCGATGCTCGGGGTCTGCTCGAAAAATCTCGGAGGTCTGTGTGCGGGTCTGGTACGGCGCAAGGCGCTCAATCATCCGGTCGTGCTCGTCACTGTCGGCCCAGGCGCGCAGGAGATCCAGACGCTCGAACTGAAGGAGCAATGCGCAGCGCTCCGGATCCTCGACGTCCGTCAACTGCTGAATGGAAATGAATCCCTCAAACTCCTGGAGGACCTCGTCGACCTCCTCGATCCAGTCCGAAAAGTAGCGCCGTCCCTCCTCATCGAGGAAGTGCTCCACAAAGACGACAATCATAGATGCGGGTGGATGGTGTTCGTGATGAGGGTTGTATCGAACCGAGAACGGATGTCGATCAGCAATGTCGAGATTCCAAAGCCAATCTCACCGATCGACCCGAAATCTTTCTCCTTATCTAGGGAAGGTGTAATACCAAGTCCGGCTGCAAACTTCCGGTATAGAGAGGGGCAATGCCCGTCACAGTCAGGCGTTGTTTCTGTCCTATATCACAGAAAAAGGGTCTCGTAGCGCCGTTGGAGTGTACCTGTTTAGCGAAGTGGTAGAGGCTCCATGCCGAGGGACATCGTTGCCCTGAGGTAGTCGATGACCGAACGTCCTTGTTGGACACACGTCTCCAGAACACTCGCCATCCGCTCGAACGCTTCTGCTCCGCGCGGCGTGCGGTTGCCACA
>CAYOWD010000420.1:0-2366 GCA_964407535.1 uncultured Salinivenus sp.
CATCGACGAAGTGGACCTGACAGCCAATTCGTTTAAGCACCGACTGCGTGTACGCTTCGATGATATCGACGGTCTCTTCCGGGATGAAGAGCCGGTACCAGCGTTCGAATTGTCCCTCGTCCGCTAGGTTGCGGACCCGGCCGATGCCAGCTTCTTCGTCTAATTCAGAGGGGGGGCTCCGTTATCGCCTCGATTGGCCTGCAGGATGGCCTCCTGGGTGTTGCGAGCGGCTCCCTGCAGGTGCGTGGGAAGGGCGTCGAAGTCCTGTTCCTGTTTGATAACGTCGATCAGCTGCCGGCGGTCTGCTTTCGGGAGGAGCGTCCCGTCTTCTCGCCTGCGGGTGAAGAACAGGGCCAGCGTTTGGGGATGCAGATCCGGCCACGCCCAAAACGGAAATCCAGACCGATTGTCTTTCCGATCCTGAGGAAGGCATACGTCTGTGTCGTCCCATCCGATGTGTTCCAGTACGGAGCGAACGACCGTCTCGGCCGTGTCGGGCGGGAGGCGCGGGCCGCAGGGGCGGGGCAGCAGCAGGTGCGTTTCCCGATCTGCCTTGAGGACCTGCATGTTGACGACGTTGGGCGTGCGGGCGGTGGCTTGTTTTCTTCCCCACGATTGACCGTCCTGGGTCGGGCTGGCATACTTGAAGTACACCGGAAGCGGGAAGACATCCGTGGGCGCCAGCCCTGTACAGTGGCAGAGCCGGTATTCGATGGGATCTAAAAACTGGGTCTGAATGTTCTGGTTGAGGCCTTTGATGCCTGGTTTGCAAAGCGTCTCGACGCTCATCTCGTCGTAGCCCCCGATGAGGTTCGAGCTGATTACGTGTGTCTTGAACCGCCCTCGATGAACATGGGTGCGCTCCGCCTCCGTGGACTGGTTCCTCGTCGCTTTCAGGAGCGTCTCCATGACATCGGGACAGGCCATGACCAGCGTTGCAGACGAGTCGTTCTGCGCGTTCGGGGTCGGCACGAATGTCAGGATCTCGTCCACGTGCCCCGTCTCCAGCCAGGACGTATTGATGGGAATGAGGGGCTGGATGTCCTGCGCTTGCAGGAAGGTGCGCGTCTCGTCGTGGACGACGCCGTTTCCGTACCGGTTTTTGTTGTAGCAGTCGCCGAGGATGATCTTGCCGTGGGGGGCGGGGGGATGTGCTCGGACGGGAGGGCCGGCCTGGAGGGTGTTCTCGGCCTCCGTGTTCTGGGGCACCGGCGGGGAGACCGCGATGTTGCCGCCGAAGTCGGTGCCTTCCTGTTCCGGTTCCGAGGCGAAGAGACCGTTGAAGGCAAACACCCGTTCGTCTGTGCCCTCCAACTCACCGGTCACGAAATCAGAGAGGGGACGTTCTCGTTTGCAGTGTAGCGCGACGTTGACGGCCCGCCCGCCAGGGGCACTGCAGTAGCCGATTTCCATCTGGTCCTGAATCCAAAGGTCCGGGGGGGCGTCACATTCATTGTCGTGCTTGTATTGGCGTCCGTCGATCAGGTACATGGTCTTCGGACTCAATAGGCACTGCCCGGGGGCAACGGTGTGCTCCTTCTTGAGCATGTCGGAGCTGCTCGCGGCGAACAGGCGGTCGGAGGCACGATCAAACGGTGCGTCCGGCCCAAAGGCGGCCCAGCAGGCCTCCATGACATCGTACACGAAGCTGTGGTTGTCCGTCGCTCCCGCGTCGTCCGTCATTCCGTTGACGACGTAGAGGCGGCGGGTGGGGGCCAGATTGCTTTGCAGCAGCAGCGGGGCAATCTGAAACAACGCGACGTCGTCGGTCGCCGGCGACTCCGTGCGCCGCTGCTTCGATGACGGTTCGTCTCCCTGCCGACGACCAAGGCGAAGCCGGACCTCGCCGGGGTGGATGGGGGCAGGGGCATGTACAGCGGCCTGCGGCGGCTGCCCGACGGGGCCGGGGCGGCGGGGATCGCCGGCCAGCGTGGTGGCGCACATCAGGAGGTCCGTTCCGGTCGGATGGTCGGTCCCCCGGATCGGCACGCGGTCCGCGTCGGGCCCCTCCTGAGCCCCCGGGTCATCCGCTGCGTGGGATCCATATACGTGCTCCAGCGCCGAGCTCCTTGGGGTGTAGAGGGCCACTCGGGCCCGATCGTCGTTTTGCATGCACGCCAGTTCGAGGGGCTCGTCCGGGAGAGCGTTCTGCCGGCCCGAGGGGCGGATGCAGACCGGGGTCAGGAGTTCCGCCTCGACGAAGTCCTCCTCGATGAGGTCCGAGTAGAAGATGGGCAGCAGGATGCTGCCGGGCCGCTGGGTCCGGGCGGCCCGCTGCGCCTCGGAAAAGTCGACTTGTCCCGCCTGATTAAAGTCGCTGTGGAGTTCGGCGATGGTTCCGGAACGCACGAACGCGTGGGGGCTGT
>CAYOWD010000421.1:0-2302 GCA_964407535.1 uncultured Salinivenus sp.
GATGCACGCATCAAACTGCGGCGCCTTTACCCAAACATTGACGGTTGACAGTACAGTAGCGGCCACTCCCTTATACCGAATCCGGTTGAAGGATTCGGGTTTGGAAGTGCGTAAGTGTGAAGGTATGTACGTGAGGCTCATTCGTTTGGGCCTACACCGACATTTCTGGAGCCCTGAACTTTGCAGGCGGATTTGGTATTAGAGTTGCGTCCGGACGCTTTCTATAGTCCCCGTACGCGTCGATGAGTTCGATCATGGGTTTGCGTTCCCCCGCCGTCACGCATTCGCCGCTCGGGCGAGCAGGCTGTCAGGAGGACGGTTTTTTCTGCTTGAGCATCGTATCGTTCGGGTCGTAGGTGGTGTTCGCGTCGGCCAGATCGGGGTAGTCGTTCCACCAGGACCGGTCGGTGGGGGGCTCGCGGAGCACATTGGTCGCGCAGTGGACCTCCCCATGCCCGGTGTGGTGGTACCAGGAGTCGACGAAGTGGACGTGGCAGCCGATCCCCTCAAGCACCGACTGGGTGTAGGCTTCGAGGACGTCGACCGTGTCCTCCGGAATGAAGAGCCGATTCCAGTCGATGGGGTCCTCCTCGTCGTCGTCCAGGCGTTCCGCTATATGATGGTCAGGCCCGGAGTCCACGTCGTGGATGTATTCCGCTTCCGCGAAGAGACCCGCGTCCGTGCTGTCGGAGTCGATGCTCATTTCCGCCGGGTCGCCGTTGGCGGGGAGGCCGTTGGCGGCGAGAATGGCGTTCAAGGTGTTCCGGACGGCCTGCACGAGAGACTCGTCCTCGAGATCGTCGAGGGACGCGCCGTCCTCTTTGATGATGTTGATCATATCTCTGCGTTCGTCTGACGTTACGAAGTCCCCATTCGGCTTCTCGCGAGTAAAGTACAGGGCCAGTGTGTCGGCCTCCAGGTTCGGCCACGCCCAGAACGGGAATCCAGGCTGATTGTCCTTCTTATCCTGGGGAAGGGAAATCCCGTTCGGGGGAAGGGGGACGTTTATGCCTTTTCTTCTGAGGGTTTTCACCACAGACTCCACCACCTCTTTTGCCCGCTTGGGCGGGAGACGGGGGCCGCAGGGGCGGGGCACCAGCAGGTGCGTCTTGCCTTCTGTCTGAAGGACCTGCATGTTGACGAGGTTGGACGTGCGGGCCTCGGCAGAGGGGGTTCTCAACCGAGACTCTGCTCCACCTGCTTTGGCGTCGACGCAATCGAAGTACACCGGTAGAGGAAGGACGTCCTTCTGCGGCGCCAGTCCTGTACAGCGGCAGATTCGGTGTTCGATGGGCCGCAGAAACCCGGTTTGAATTTGATGGTTGAACTGTCGATTCTCGTTGCTGAAGAGATCCTCGACGCTCGTCTCGTCGTAGCTGCGATTGAAATCTCTCTTGAAGAACCCATATAGATCGCCGTCAGGCCCTGAAGTGCCCTTGATGATGAGATCGATGAGCCTATTGTGCTCTCTGTGCCGTCCCCGGTGAAGATGGGTGCGCCCCTCCTTCAGGGGAACCTTCATCGTTTGCGCCAGGAGCAGGGTCATGATGTCGGGGCTGGCCATTGCGAGCTTCGCGGGGCCGTCGCTCTCCGGACTCGGCACGAACGCCATGATTTCGTCAACGTGTCCGACGGCCAGCCAGGAGGTGTCGATGGGGACAATCGGCTGCATTTCCTGCGACTCCAGGAAGTTGCGCGTCTTGTTGTGGACGACGCCTCCGCCCTCACGATTCGGATTGCGGCAGTCGCCGAGGATGATCTTGCCGTGAGGGGCAGGGGGATGCTCGGGGACGGGCGGGCCGGCCTGGCGGTTGTTGTGGGCCGCCGTTTGCTGGTTTACCGGGGGGGAGGCCGCGATGTTGCCGCCGTAGTCGAGTGAATCGCCACGCTCGTCACGCAAGCCGTCGAAGGTGAACAACTCAACGTCGTTTTCTGCCATCTCCTCCTTCACGAACTTGGCGAGCCGTCTCTCCCGCTTGCACTGCACCGCGACGTTGAAGGACCGACCGCCGGGGGCGCTGCAGTAGCCGGTCGTCATCTGGTCCTGGGCCCAAACGTCCCCCGGATGGTACGCTCCGTCGATGAGGTACACCTCGTCTGAATCCAGTACGCATTTCCCGGGTTTTACAACGGCCCCCGTCCCGATCGAGCCCGGTGTGCTCGGGGGGAACGGGACGTTGAAATCGTGGTCGAACTCGTCGTCGGGGGGGCCGAAGGCGTCCCAGCAGGCCTCCATGACATCGTACACGAAGTTGTGGGTTTCCCTATTGGAGACGACGTAGAGGCGGCGGGCCGGCTCCAG
>CAYOWD010000422.1:0-2296 GCA_964407535.1 uncultured Salinivenus sp.
CTCGCTTCCTACATCGCTGCGACCTCGTAATGTTCTTTCGCTGTCCTACTTAGTTTCAGAAAACACACGTTAATAATCCAAGCAGGGACGTTTAACACGTGCAGAAAACCTTGAATGAGGAATAAACAAGATACCCTGAGAGCCGAACTACCGCTTTCACCAACCAAGAGATCGGCTAGAATCAACGCTTTCTGGAGTTGGGGAGCCGTCTGTATCAGATCCTCAACGACGGCACTCATGGACAAGTACAGAGATGGGAGTCGAACAGCAACAGCATCTCGGAAGACCGGAGTGTGCCCTCGCCGCTCATGCTCTGCATAATCGCCATTCCCCATCCAATCTCAATCTCCTCGGTGGAAGGAAGCAGGCAAGCGGATCTCCCCTTTTGAGAGACGGAACATACCGATTACCCTAAATGCCTCCTCAGCTTCACATTTCCCCTAGTACTTTCTTTTCCTTTCCCTTCATACTTTTCCAAAATCGGCGGATTTGTTCCAAGAAAAATAGTGGCTCTTCCCAACCCCTCGTGGACGCATCCGACAGCACGCGCGTGTATAGCCATCAACACGGAGTCATTGCTTTCGAGCGCCTTCGCTCTCGCCGACACTTTGACGCCCTCGTCCAGAGTCGGGGTTGCGCTGCCCCACCCAAGCCCTTCCCCGTCTTCAAGTTTTGCGCCGCTTCCCTCTTTCTGCTCCGTCAAGATTGAGGGAATCTCTTTAATACTGAAAACTTGCCCCCGCCCTGAACGTGCTAAAGGCTTGCCGTAGGGCCTCGGCGGCGGAAATAGAGCCCTCCCCAAGGGGGCCTCTCATTTCTGCACGCAGTGTATGTTGTGCTCCGCATGGCGGAGTAAGCTGCGGCCCCGGCCTCCTGCACATGTTACCGAGTGAAGCGATCGAGCCCGATGAATACACAGAGCTTCGAAACGTACAACGCCACGCCCGACGACATCGAACACGACTGGTACGTGGTGGACGCCGCGAACCGCGTGGTGGGCCGGCTGGCCTCTGAGATTGCCCGCGTCCTTCGGGGAAAGCACAAGCCCACATACACCCCCCACATGGACACGGGAGATTACGTTGTTGTCGTGAATGCGGAAGAGGCCCGCTTCACAGGAAGGAAGGAGACCGACAAGGAATACCTTCGGTACAGCGGATACCCCGGCGGCGACCACTCCGAATCTCCGGAAGAGGTGCGTGCGGACAAGCCCGAGAAGCTCATCGAGCACGCTGTAGAAGGCATGCTTCCGGACGGTCCCCTCGGTCGGCGGATGTTCAAAAAGCTGAAGGTGTACGCCGGCCCGGAGCACCCGCACGACGCGCAGGAGCCCGATCCGCTCGACACTGCGTAACGTTTCCGACGACGTTCTTTTGACGACCCACTATACGCTATGTCTACGATGACACAGTTTCAGGCTATCGGGCGCCGGAAAACCGCCACGGCGCGCGTGTACCTCCGTCCGGGCGATGGATCCAGCTTTGAGGTCAATGAAACCGACGCAGAAGACTACTTTCCAAACCCCTGGCGGCGCCGTACGCTCGACCAGCCGTTCGAGGTGACCGACACGATTGGTCAGTTTAATGTCGTGGTGAACGCCTCCGGCGGCGGACTCACCGGGCAGGCAGAAGCCATCCGTCTCGGCATTGCCCGGGCGCTGGTTGAATACGACGAGGAGCTGCGCGGCCCCCTCCGCGACGCCGGATACCTGACCCGCGATGACCGGATGGTCGAGCGCAAGAAGTACGGCCAGCCCGGTGCCCGGAAGAAGAGCCAGTACAGCAAGCGTTAGTCAGTGGCGAGTTGCGATTGACGAGTGTCGAATGGACGCAATTCGACCTTCGAAACTCGCGATTCGACACTGCCCCAACCAATCATACGGCCCGATGTGACAGTGGGTTGACCGTATCTGAGCGTGGGTGTACGAGAGCGTGGGCGTAAGGGAGAATGTACACAATGCCCCACGCCCCCTTTCTCACACGTCTTCACGCTTAAGATCCGGTTTCGCTGCGCAAGTGACGGTCGTAGTAGCCTAAACCCAATCCCCTATCTTCTCTCAGTACAGATATCATGGCCGACGAGACTTCCACGCAAACGCCCGAAACCACTGACGACGCCCCGCCCACCGAGGCCCCTCCCGAAGAGGCTGCCAGTGAGGACGACGATTCCGACGAGCAGGAAGAGTCGCACCGCGTCACCATCGAGGAACTGTTGAAGGCCGGCGCTCACTTTGGGCACCTGACGAGCCGGTGGAATCCGCGCATGGAGAAGTACATCTTCATGGAGCGGAACAACA
>CAYOWD010000423.1:0-2282 GCA_964407535.1 uncultured Salinivenus sp.
CGGAGTTGGGCCGGGTGATTACAGCCGACGTGCCACGGTTTTGAGCTGCCTGCAAAGTGGTAGATGTACGGATCTTGCAACAGCTCCTCGCGTCGCGATCTCACTCGGGCGGTGAAAGGAGAATCAGTCCATTCCTCAAATTTGATAAGATGAGACATGACGTTCCACTTTAGATCCAACGACTTCCAGTTTGCAGCCAGGATGGCGTTGAGACCTTCTTGGTCGGGAAACTGAATGTGCTCACGGTGCTTACGGATGTACTGGAGAATCCGGTTAGAGAGGGTCTGACGGCGCCAGTGATCAAGGTTTAGGAGAAGCACGCCGGAATTGAAGTACGGCGTGTCGGCAGAATACCCGAGTTCGTCGTAATGATTGATGCCGAGAGGGGAGGATACGTATGGGATGGAGTAGTCTCGGGTCGCTGCCACTGGGTGTCCCTCCAGGTCTGTATCCCAGAGACGGGAAATATCGGTTTCCACCTGCACGTCACTGTCTAAGTACACAGCCCGGCTCCGATCGGCTGGGAGAACCTCGGGTAAAAGCAGGCGAAGATAGATTGATTGATTGAACCATTCGGGACCCGGAAGTCTTTCAAGACGGCTCAGGTCGGGGCGAATCCACCGCAGATTCGTGGATGCAGAAGCCGTCTCGACGACGTGCTCAAGCCGACGCCTATGTTGGGCCTGAAGGTTCCCATCGAGAATGAATAAATCGGCTGTTCGCTCCGATTCGAGATTCGTCAGCATTGAGTGCAGGGTGACCGCGAGGGGCATGGCATAGTTCTCATCGGCACCACACGTGATTACCAAGGAGTCGGAGCGGTTACTCTGTTTGGAAGGGGCGCTCATGGGAACGAATGCTAGGGAAAGTCAGCCGAATACATCGTCGGCTGGCTGCCACGACAGGTGGTGTCTCTGTGGGAAGCAGCGAACGATTAGTGGCATAGTCTTATCCAAGCCTTATCTAGACCGTTTCGAATTGCATCTTATGGTACTCCCAGAGTTGTCCTTCCTCGTTAATCAGTTCGTCGTAGGTACCTCGTTCGACAATTTTCCCCTCTTCAAGCACAACGACTTGATCGGCGTGCTCGATCGTTGAGAGGCGATGGGCGATTGCTACGACCGTTCGGCCCTCCATTAGCCGATCCAGGGACTGCTGAATGAGGTTTTCGGAAATACTGTCCAGGTCACTCGTCGCTTCGTCGAGAATGAGGATCTCCGGATTCTGGAGGAGAGCCCGTGCGATGGCAATGCGTTGCCGTTGTCCTCCTGAGAGTCGTACGCCGCGATCACCGAGAACGCTCTCGAACCCGTCTGTCATCTCCTCAATGAACTCGAGGGCGTTGGCCTGATGGGCAACCTCGCGAATTTCCTTTCTACTACACGAGGGGGCTCCGTAGGCGATGTTCATCGCGACCGTATCGTTAAAAATATGGGCGCTCTGCCCCACGATGGAAATCTTATCTCGAAGCGAGGTGATATCGAACTCCCGCAAATCGACTCCGTCGAGTCGTATCGTTCCCTCATTTGGGTCGTAAAACCGAGGGATCAAGTCGACCAGTGTCGACTTCCCAGCGCCGGAGGCCCCGACGAGGGCTGTGACTTCCCCCTTGCGAATTTCGAGATTTATGTCCTTCAAGACGGGATTGTCCGGTTCGTAGGCAAACCAGACGTTATCGAACGTAATCGAGTCCTGAAATTCAGAGACGTCCCGATCTCCGTTCTCCAGGTACGGTTTATCTTCGCGGCGCAGAAGCTCCCCGACATTGCGAATGGAGGCGTCAAACTGGGCCCACTGTCCGCGCTGCTGGTTGAGGGCGTGGGTTTTGGGAATGACCCGGAACAGAGCAAACAGGAACGTAAGGAACGCAGCGAGACTGAGAAGTCCGGGAATCACGAGAAACTGGGTGGCAAGGGCAATCACCAACACGAGAACGGCACTCACGACTGCTTGAGAGATCGGATGGACGGCGATGCTTCGCTTCCGGGTTTCCACGTTTGCTTCCCGCATGTCACGGGTAACCTCAGCTAGCTTCTGGCGTTCGTACCCCTCCATGTTGTACGAGAAGACGGTTTTGATCCCGGCAAGAAATTGCTCGACGCGAGATGTGAACTGCGAGTTTGCCTCGGTGATCTTTTCTCCGCCGTCGCGGATGCGGTTAATGAACCCTTTCAGACCGAAGGTTAGACTTCCAAAGACGATGATGACAAGCAGCGACAGCTTCCAGGAGACCCACACCATAATAGCAAGGTACGCCACCAGCTGGGTGCTCGTACTGAATG
>CAYOWD010000424.1:0-2219 GCA_964407535.1 uncultured Salinivenus sp.
GGGGGGCTCCTCCCCCGGGCTGAACGAAAATACCTCCACCCCGCGACTCGCCCCCTCTCCCTGCCCCGTTGTCCCGGGGGCATCGCCCGCCTCGCCGATTGCCGAACACGGCAGAAACGTCAACGCCGTCTGGATCGCGTCCAGTTCCTCGTCGTCCGTCCCGAGGATGCGCCGCACTTCCATCATGTAGACATCGAACACCGCGCCCCAGGTCTCCCGCCCGTCTCGTCCATCCTCCGGAATGGACCGACCGACGTGCTCGTTGTACCGCCGCTGGAATCCCTGAAGGACCCGTGCCGTCTTCGATCCCGGTTCCCCGTCGATGGGGCCGGGGTCGCAGCCCCATCCGTAGGCGGCCTGCCAGCGAAGAATCCGTTGAACGTCCGCCGTTCCATGGTGGGCATCGGCCCCCTCTGCCCAGTCCCGACGATGCCCCTGCAGGAGATGCTGCACGTGCTCCGCCCGCCGCGTGGATAGCCCCTGCGGGTCGGCCGCCTCCCGTTCCTGCGCCCGTCCCACCACGAGCAGCGTCTGCTCGGGCTGTTGCCGACAGTGCCGGTAGCAGGTTGCCAGAATCGAAAGCCCCGTAACCGTCTTCCCGCTGCGATCATCCGTCGCTGTCCTAGAAGCCGGCACGGGGAGCAACACCGCACTCCCGCGGTGAAAGTGGGTCGCGTCTGCATTCACGACGTGGGCCCGGTACGTTGTCTTGACGCGAAATGCGTGTTGCTGTCCAGGGTCCAGATTTTTGGTTTGATCCGTCGAATGCGCTGTAGTCTCCTTGCGATCGCGGTCTATGAACACGCGTTAGTCCAGTAGAATCGATCCGACAACCCGTCGCTCCCCCGATCTTCCACAGATCCGTGCACAGATCGACTCCCCCTGGATGGTGCTGCCCACGGGGATCGTCTTTGCCAATCTCAGATCGGCTCGATCCCAAATCGGCCTGATCTAAGATCGGTCCCCCCATTCACGCACCAGTACGAACGACAGCCGGCGGCTGGCGAATCCCAATGAGATGGAGACCCTGCCAGGGACGCACAACCGCTCAGTCGGTCCCGCAAACGCCGACCGTCGGGCGTCTTTTATTCCGTGCATGTGCACCGGGATGCGGGCCGGAACGCTTAAGACGAGCCCTACACGCTCCGCTTTCGTTGTGTCCCGCGGAAAGCGTCTCGTCAGTCACATGGACGAGACAGACGAAGTCCCGTACCGCCGTACATGCAATCACGTCGTTTGCGAAATGCTGTACACGATCAACGCCTGTTTCGCGACACTTTGTTTATATATGCTTTTACACTCAATAATCTTATGTAAGCATCGAGGCAGATCAAAATCAACAGCCTCCACCGTCCGACGGCCCCAATGATCGCCCCCGCCCCACCTGCTGCAGCGGGGAACGCGCCGGACAGGACCTCAAACGCGTTTACGGCGAACGGTCTTCCTGGTCGTGCTCACGAGAACGACCAGTAGCGCTTCACCTCGATGTTTGTTTCCATCGGTGTATGCACGTATTCGTACTCCACAAGTCCTGCAAACGATTCTCGGAGGAGCTGCTGTGTAAACCAATCGGGGAGGCGCCTCTCTTCGGCTCCCTCGCCGCCCTCATCCCCCTCCTGCGACTGCTCCGCGACCGGCCCCATCAGTCCCACGCCCCCGCCGTACCAGGCCTGGTAGATCTGCCCGTTCTGCTCGTACCGGTACCGCAAAAACGACTCATACACGTTCAATTTCACCGTCGCCTCCGGATACTGCCGGTTCTCCGTGAGGGGCGTGTCGGTGAGCGCATACGCGAGATCCGGATCCGGCCCCTCCGGCATGGCAGGCGCCTCCAGATCAATAAGGACCGATCCCACCTTGTTCGGATCTGTGGTCACGTACCGGATGGCGAGCCTCCCGTCGTCGTACCCAAGCTGCGTCAGAATGCCCCGGATGAAGTGCGCGATGGCCTGACAGTCGCCCCCAAACTGTTCCAGCACTGCGAGCGGCCAGGCTCCCCCCTGCTTGTAGCAAAGCTCCGGAGAGCCCTCATGCAGGAAATCGGGCCAGCTCACCTCTTCCATGTATTGTTTCAAATCGGGATTGTCCTCCACCGCCCGACGCTTATCGGGCGGCAGATCCTCAAACTGCAGGACGTACTCGCTGAATCGGTCGAACAATTTGCGGATGAGGGTGACGGCGTCGCAGCTACGAGCGGCGCTGACCCGCTGCGTGGCGGC
>CAYOWD010000425.1:0-2204 GCA_964407535.1 uncultured Salinivenus sp.
GTAGTTGTTTGGCAATACGCCTGGGGGACCGGTACCGCTCCAAATCTTCGAGACGGGGTCCCCGGTTGCAATTCGGAACCGCACGCAGATCTCCACGCCGAATCCCTGAACGGGAGCGCGAGGGCCGTATCGGACTGTATTCAGCTCACGATGTCTGCAGAGCCCCGATCGAAGGAGCGGGAGTGGATCAGGATCTACTTCGTATAACGTTTTGAAGGTCAGCTGTTTGGAGTTTCTCCTCAGTTTGGTGGAAGCAGTTCCCGACGAGGGGGCCGCATTTCCACGTCGGGGACGCATGACACCGTGACGCCGCCTGTGAAGACCGACAGGGGCGCAACGGCTCGGGAATATGCCGGGTGCATCATCACTTCTCTGACGGCGGGGCACTGCGCCGGCGTATGGTCGTGCCTGCCGCATCGATCCTTTCTCACATTCATTACGACGTATCTATGCTTGACGACGCCAATCCGCTTCCGAATCCCTTTCCGATTCCAAGCACTTCTTGCGGAGAGGGAGATGGACACTACAATTTACACTATGAGACCGAGACGAGCTGGAGTGGGGGACTGAACCTGACGAACGCATGGGTTGAGTGCTCCGACGGCGACGAGCGCATTGATCTGGCCGGGAAGGCCGCCGATCTCACGGAGGAACAGAAGCAGAAGGTACAAGACGGCACGGAGGAGCTCATCAGTGACCTCGGCGATGTTGGGGACGACGTGCCGACCGATCCGGACGAGCTGGAATCGGTTGCGAACGATGCAAGTCATCCCGTCACTGCTACCATCCTGGGACGGCTTGTTCCCCTCGCTGCGGAGGTGTCCGTAGGCGGCGTGTATTCGATGGTGACGACCATCCTCCGAACGATCATATACAGCCCGTCGGCATGGACGTATCTTCCCGCAATTGTGTACGTCATCTTTTCGCACGGACAGGCCATTGCCGGAAGCGATCTGGAGGGCATACACGCCGGGGTCGACGACCTGAATACGAAGCTGGAGGCCGGAGAGATCACGCAAGATGAGTACGCGCAAAGCCGGAAGGAGGTGGTCCAAGAACAGTTCGCTTCGTAGGGGCCCTCCAATCCGGACGAGTGTTTGTTGAGAGGGGGCATCCCGTCGTCGCAGGCGGCCGTACCCGGAGCGGCAATCGGCTTCGTCGCTGCGGTCGCCTGCGGCGGCGTGGATGCCGTCTCTGTATGTTGTCCCGCTTTTGAATGAATTATGAGGCCGACTTATCGCCAGACGAGATCAAACGTTTGGGACCTGTTGGGCAAACCGTTTCCTGCGCCCCCAGGCGTACGTCTCCGCTGGTTGGATCGCACCGTTTTCGGATGGAGTATACTGAAGACGGAGCGGGGGGATGGCTGTGCTGCCCGCCCATGCAGTGTGCAGCTTTTGGCGGGACCACACCGCAATGGGTTGGCGGCCTTCTGTCGAGAATCGTTCGAGGGGGCCCAGTGCAGATTCGTTGTTACAGCGGCCCGCCCAGTGAGGCGGGCCCGGCACGGGACGCTACAGGGCCTGCCCGAAGAGGGTGTAGCGCCGCACCACGTCTCCGTAGTGCCGGCTGATGCGGCGCGACCGGTTGGATTCGTGCATGAGCGCGTGGATGCCGCGCGTATACCCCTGCTGATGGACCGTCCACTGCGCCTCGGCGGCGAGCCACGTGCCGAGCCCGCGGCCGGCCAGGTCCGGGTGCACGGCGAGCGTCTTGAGGATGGCCGTGTCCACCGGGGTTCCCCGGGCGGCTTGATGGTGATCGGGGACGATGACGGCAATGCCCGCAAGCCGGCCCTCGGGCGTTTCCGCGAGTCGCACCAGGGAGGGATCAATGGCGAACAGCAGGCCCCGGTAGTACTGCTGGAAGCGGGACGGCTGGATGGGGGTGTACAGGACGTTGTCCGCGAAGCTGCTGCTGACGAGGTCATACAGCCGGGACAATTCGGCGTCAGGCTGATCCAGGTCAATCGGGCGGACGGTTACGTCGAGCGGCGGGGGACCGGGCGGGATGCCTTGCAGGTCAGGAGTATACGCCGAGACGTACGAGGTGAGGGCCGAAAAGCCATTCTCGACGAAGTGGTCCGGATAGTCGGGAGGGTGTGTGGGTTCGAGGAAGAAGGGGAGACGGTCGGTGCCCCCCGTCACGAAGCGGTAGGAGAACCAGGTGGCGCCGTTCATCGGGCCGATGGCGTACGTGCAGCC
>CAYOWD010000426.1:0-1437 GCA_964407535.1 uncultured Salinivenus sp.
GTCAACGTAGCGCTCTAACCAACTGAGCTATGGACCCAGCGTGGGAGCGAGACCTCGCACTCCGTCTAGGGTCTTCTATCAATGACTGCAATGCGATGAGGATTCCCCGTTGGCTCGATTCACTGAAAGTTTTATTGGACGTCGGGGCGGAGGGCGGGGAGAGTAATCGCAGGGTGCGATTTGGGTCGAGGGATGGAGGGGGGCTGCTGTTTATCCTCTCTGTTTTGTTCAGAACGTATGGGCGGGAAGCGCCGGCGAAAACAAGCACGCGATCTGATTTCTGAGATGCGATGTCGTGGAAAGGAAGCCTATCTTTTATTTTACTTACGTTTAGGACGTTTAGGTCCAAAAGAGGAACCGAGGTCGTCCAGAAGGGGTACCGATGGGCGGCTTCCCTGTGTACGTTGCCCGTCGAGGTTCTGGGCACCAGGGAACCGCGTCATTTCTCCATTTCGCACTTCTTCAAGCCCGGTCCTGTACAGGCCGGGCTTTCTGTGATATTGGAGGACAGTTAGATATTGGAGGACAGTTACGGGGTCGACGACAGATTCGATCTGCCAAAGCCGCCCCCGCCAGGCGTCTCGATGCGAAGTCGGCTTCCGGTGGGAAGTTGACGGGAAAAGTGGGCCGGCAGCGTCTCTTCCGTCCCGTCGGGGTGGACGAGCACGTTGCGGCCCGGTGCTCCCGAGTCGCCGTCGGCCAGGCCCCAGGGACCCTCGGCCCGGCGCGTGCTGAGCATGGTGACCGTGACGGGGACCAGCAGCTTGTACTCCCGCACAAGTCCCGCGCCGCCCCGGTGTCGGCCGGCCCCGCCGCTGTCGGGGCGGAGCCGGTACGTGGCCACGCGGAAGGGATAGGTTTGCTCCAGCGCCTCGACGGGCGTGTTGAGCGTATTGGTCATGTGGACGTGCACCCCGCCCAATCCATCGCCGTCGGGCCCAGCCCCCATGCCGCCGGCAATCGTTTCGTAGTAGGCAAAGGAGGAGCCGTCCGGGCGTTGCCCGCCGATCGTGAGGTTGTTCATCGTGCCCTGTCCGGCCGACGGGACGCGGTCGGGGAGGGCCGAGGCGAGGGCCCCCAGCACCGTGTCGACGATGCGCTGGGAGGTTTCTACGTTCCCTCCTGCGACGGCATGCGGGGGATCCGCGTTTACGATGGTTCCCTTCGGTGCGGTTACCGTTACCGGAGATAGGCTTCCTCCATTCATCGGAATCTCGCTGCCCACGAGCCCCTGCACCACGTAGTAGCAGGCCGACTTCGTGATGGGAAGTACGGCGTTCAAATTGCCGTTGTCGGCAGGGTCGGTGCCGTCGAAGTCGAACGTCACTTCGTCGCCCCCCACCGTCGCCGTCACCCGAATGGTCGCTGCGCTGTCGTCGGCGAGCTCCAGGGTGTCCGCAAACGTGTAGGTGCCGTCGGGCCAGTCGTTGAGTGTGG
>CAYOWD010000426.1:1447-2167 GCA_964407535.1 uncultured Salinivenus sp.
CCACCTCGTCGGGGCCATGTGCGGCGGCCAGCTCCTCCAGCCGGTGCGTACCCACCGAATGGGCGGCCCGCTGCGCCGCGAGGTCGCCCCGCCGTTCGTCGGGCGTGCGGACGTTGCGGAGGAGGAGTTGCATCAGGCTCTCGTTCGGCGTGCCGTCCTCGTACAGCTTGACCGGCGGAATGACGAGCCCTTCCTGCACCAGCTCGGTGGCGAGGGGGAGCGATCCCGGCGTCATGCCCCCCACGTCGGCGTGGTGCGCCCGGCTGGCCACAAAAAACGTCGGGGCGTCATTGTCCACGAAGACGGGCGACACCATGGTCACGTCCGGCAGGTGCGTGCCGCCCTCGTAGGGATCGTTGAGCACCACAATGTCGCCGGGCGCCCAGTGATCGACGCTTTCCAGCGCCGCGGCCACGCTGGCGGGCATGGCACCGAGGTGGACGGGAATGTGGGCCGCCTGGGCCACGAGCCCCCCGTCGTCATCAAAGACGGCACAGGAAAAGTCGAGGCGCTCCTTGATGTTGGGCGAGTAGCCGGTGCGGCGGAGCGTGCCGCCCATCTCGTCGGCCACCCCCTCGAAGCGGTGGCGATAGAGCTCCAGAAGAATGGGATCGGCATCGGGCATGGCAGGAGGAGAAGCTATAGTATTGGGAGAGCGCGAGAGGGCAATAGGACTCCCGGATTTATCCGAGTTGCAGAGGCTGGAGATCTTAGATCTCC
>CAYOWD010000427.1:0-2151 GCA_964407535.1 uncultured Salinivenus sp.
GAAAGTCGGCCGTGACGTACTTCAATTCGATCGTTCCGGGGAGGCCAAGCTGCATAGCAAGGCCGCGGAGAAACCGGACGATGGCCTGGCACTCTCCCCCGAAGTCCTGCAGATCAGCGAGCGGCCACGCTCCGCCTTGCCGTGCCCGCTTCTCCGGATTCCGGGGATGGAGACGCGGCCAATCGGCTTTCCGCATATACCTCCGCAGTTCCTTATCCTGTCCCAGATACGCTTGCTGGTCGCTGGGGAGGCTCGCGGGTCCCAGAACGTAGTGTGGAAACGCATCGAAAAGCTGCTGGAGGAGGTACGGCGGACTACAGGGGCGGATTTCCTGAACGCGTCTCGTGGCCTCCTGCATGCGCGTCACCGACGGTCCATCCTCCGGTTTTCCCTCCATCTGCGGGGCATCAAATGTGATGAAGATCTTGTGCGGCCCCGATACCCCGAGGGACAGGGGCGTATCATCGCTGTTGCGAAACGTCCATCGGATGTGGACCTCCCGTTGGCCCGGCCAATTCTGCAACGGCTCTTCGCCGCACACCACAATCTTATTTCTCCCCCTCGTAAGCCTGCACAGTTGCTTGCTGTCGGACGAAAATCGGAACGCTCGATCACTGCCCCGGTCGGGCACTCCCTCCACGTATCCGCACAGCGGCGTGTCTCGTACGGGAGTGTACAGGAGGGAGACTTCGAGTCGGAGGGGCCGGCCTCCGCTGTGGCTTACCGGATCGGAGGGGGAGTTCCCGGGGACCCACTCCCGGTCCGTAAACGGTCCCTCGTCGTGATAGCTCCAGTCTCTCCCCATCTCATCCGAGCGATCCTGGCTCTTATACATGCCGGAATGGGCACTCTCGAAACAGATACGTTCGAGAGTGAGCGGCGACGATACCTGTTGTGCGTGGGACTGTCCACTTGTCACCGTTACCGAGTGAGCATCGCTACTTGGATTCATGGGTGCGCTCTCGGCTGCGTTCGGGGTAGAAGAACCGGTGAGTAGAATGCCCCCTCTACGGTTCCTCCGATTGCGTATTCCGGCCAACGTCGGCCGTGATGGATTTCACGTCGATCGTTTCGGAAAGGCCGGGCTGCATAGCAATTCCGCGGATACCGATCCGTGAGAACGTACGCAAACAATTTTCTTGGGCCCGGTCAGGAAATCTCGGATTTCCAAAACCGCGCTCAGTTAAACCGAACGTGCCAATTTCTGTGCCTTTTTGAGATTAGACCCCGGACGTTTCTCAAGTGGGATCGCAATCCGGCGAATGCAATTCCCTGAAGACCTGACAGATCTTGTCCCCCTCCAAGATGTTCGGAACGACGTATGAGGCATTTTCCCGGCTCCATTGCGCCGTTATAAACCGTTCCCCGTAGATCTGTCAGGGCTCACACTCGTGTTTTGTCCATCTGCCGGAGTACATAGCATCCTGCGGTTAATCTAATCTACAAGATGGCCTGGGCAACCGAGCAAAGTTTGGTGCTGGGGCAACGCCAATCAGAAAACGGATCAAACGAGCTCGAGGTCATTCCCCACCTTCTGGAGGCGCTGGTGCTGAAGGAAGGAGATCCTAGATCTCCAGCATTGTCACGATCGACGCGATGGGATGCCAGACGGAAATTGCGGCTGCAATCCAGCAAGCCGGAGCCGACGACGTGCTTGGCGTGAAGGACAATCAGGAGGGCCTTCGGGCTGATAGCGAGCGCGTGTTCGATCGGTGTCGAGAGCATGGCGCCCGGCCGGGTGCAACCGACGTGGACGGCGGCCACGGGCGGGCAGAAACGCGCCGCTGCTGGGTGAGGGAAGTCGGCGGCCGCGGCCTGATCGACAGCGACCGGTGGACAGGTGTACATTCAATTGCCCTCATCGAAGTTGAGCGGTTCGAAGTAGATCCAAGTGCGGAGAGCGGCGCTGAAGCCGGTTCGGCAGGCGGGGAGACGACTATTGAACAGCGGTACGTGCTCAGCAGCCTGCCTCCCGACGCCATCCAGTTGTTGGAGGCGACCCGTCGGCACTGGCAGATCGGGAACGGGTTGCATTGGGGTTTACTGATACGTGAATGGGTTCTTAAAGACGATTCCGACTATTTGCCTACCACGGCTCCCACCGAACGAAATCGAGAGTTTACCTACCTGTGCACGGATCAGTAGGCGTGG
>CAYOWD010000428.1:0-2110 GCA_964407535.1 uncultured Salinivenus sp.
ACCTTCGTCCGCGACGACGCCAACGTGGGCCGCAACGACCCGTGCCCCTGCGGGAGCGGCGCCAAGTACAAGTACTGCTGCGGGTGATACGGATTCCGATCGGAGATGTCGGGAAGCCGCAGACCTTTGCTTCTGTCAAACTGGACCACCACCCCCAAACAAAGAAACGATAAAGGTTTGGAAATTAAAATGTTATAGGGAGAAGAATTTGGAGGATCCTGCTGATCTCATGGGGTAATGACCGGACATCATAATTCGGAAACGGTATGAGATGTCAATCAGGGGTTGAAGTCTCGGACCTTCAGCGTCCCGAAAATCCTGAATCCGAGCATGTCATCCCGAAGGCTTTCGTGGATCTCTTCGATAACCGGCGGTGCTAGCACCGAAAAGATTCCGCATCTGGGAATCTGGGATTCCCTTGTGCGGAATGACCTGCCAAGGGATTTTTCGGAACGCAAACAGCAGACGTTTGCAGTTGAAGCTCAACCCCTGATTCGCATATGAGGAGCGCAACTGTCCGCCTCAATCTCCGGTTCACGCATGGAGTCGATCTCGCCTTCGCCCCCCGTGCGCCATGAGAGCATGGAAGCAGTGAAGCGGTGTAATCAAAGATCACGCAGCGTAATCAAAGATCACGCAGCGCAGCTGGGCTCCACTGTGGAGTTGGAATCAGTACGGCGGCTCTGCCGGGCCGTCGTAGCCGCACACACCTGTGCGCGGGGAGTTGAGAATGGGCATGGGGGGACCGTACGCGTCGTGGGGATGGTCGTCGACGTGCTCGTCGCAGAGCGTCCCCGACGCCTCCTCGTATCTGCATTCGAGGCACAGCCAATCGGCTTCCCGGTCGCACTCCATGCAGACGGCCTCCGGCTTGTGATTGCGGGCCATCAGTTCGATGGGGTGCTCCGTCGTGGACGGCCCCTCGCGCACATCCATCGTCCGGATCAGGGTGCGGGACTCGCTGCCGAAGTCGTAGATGTGCGTGAGCTCCGTGTCCGCATCGAAGACCTGATCGACGGAGCGCGATTTCGGAATCTCGGACCCGCCCCATCCCCCCACCGAAAACTGGCTCAGATGCCCGCAGCACTCCAGCCAGATGGCGCGCAGGTAGCGGTCGAGCTCCTCCAGGGACGCCGAGCCGCGCATCTCCAGGTCCAACCAAAAGGACGATCCCCACTCGTCCTCGGCCCGCAGATGGTACATCGTCTCCGCACCCTCATCGGCCGCCTCGACGGCCGCCTCCCGGTCCGAGCACGCGCGCAGGTGGCGCACCATTCCGCCTTTCGTGTAGTCCGAGTCGCAGAAGTAGCAGGTGCCCTGAGATTGGGTCGCCATGAATCGATTTTGGGTTGTGGAAAAGAAGACAAACCGTTCTCACCGCCTACTCATCGGCGTCCGGCGTTGAAGAGAAAAAATCACTCGTCGCTCCGAAGGCCTGTCTCATCGCCTGCTCCAGTTCGCTCGGACGCACCTGAACCGGACTGACGCCATACCGCCCCAGGGCCTCGACGACGGCTGAGCGCGAGAGGCCTGCGAGTTCGGCGGCCGTGCCCTGCGAGATGCGCTCCCTCTCGTACCCCTTGATGGCGGCCGCGAGCCGCAACTCGCGGCCGAACTCCTCCGGCGAACGGCGAGGTGCGGAGAACGTATCGTCCGGACGCTCCGGGGTCAGGGTTTTGGGCACGGCGCGGATTTGCTCGTGGAAAAGGTAGTCGGTATGTGTACGCCCCGGAAGCTCCGGCGTTCTAATGACTCAGGACGACTCCGCCCGCTGATTGTCCAGCGACTCGTGAAGCGCCTCTGCCTTCTCCCGGTAAAATGCAACGCGTTCCTCCGCCGTCCTGTCTTTGGTCTGCTCGTAGTGCCGGTCCCGAATCTCTCGGACCACCTGTACGGCATCAAACGTCTTCTTCCGGTCCATCATTCGTCCCCTCTCGCGGCAATCGGACGTCGATGGGCTTGTATCCAAGCTCCTGATTCACTGCATCAAATTGTCGTATCTCCTCGAAATGCACGATGTGCTGGACGTTCCAGCTCGTCAACACATCCACGCTCTGAACGGTCGCCGCTGCGATGTGCAACCCATCGTCGCGATGGTTCGGCGAAAGGT
>CAYOWD010000429.1:0-2076 GCA_964407535.1 uncultured Salinivenus sp.
AAGAAACGCAGTGCTGGAGTTCTCACTTGTTGTTGCATCTAACTTCCCTCTTTTAGAATGAAACTGATACTACTGGTAGAAGATGAACCCAAACTTGCTCGTACGCTAGAAAAGGGGCTGAAGCGGGATGGTCCTTACCGGATTCATCACGTGACCAGTGCCGAGGAGGCGTTGGTGAAGACCTCGACGCATCGGTACGATGCTATGATCGTCGATTGGTTGCTGCCGGAGATGAACGGCCCCGAGCTGATTGAGGATCTGCGCAGCGATGATTATGCCACGCCGATCCTAATGCTGACGGTCCGCGATAGTGTGGAGGATCGCGTCAAGGGGCTTGAGAGTGGAGCGGACGACTACCTCACGAAGCCCTTCTCGATGGATGAGGTCAAGGCGCGGGTGCGGGCTCTTCTCCGGCGTCCGGCTGAGTGGTCCGGAGTGGATGAGATTAACATTGGACCCCTGGAGGTCGACTCGGCGCGACAGGAAGCGCGAATGGGCGAGCACATTCTGGATCTGCGGAAGAAGGAGTTTGATCTGCTACGCCTGCTGGCGGACCGGGAGCCGAATGTGGTGTCCCGGACTGTGATTGCCGAGCGCGTATGGGGGTCCGAGTTCGTGTCGGACAACTCGATCGACGTGACGGTATCGGGCCTGCGGAAAAAGCTGAAGGATGCGAAGAACGGGTCGGGGGCCGATATGCGCCTCGAAACGGTGCGAGGCGTTGGGTATCGCCTGATGACCGGAGAAGATGAGGAGTAGCACGTTGTTCTGCTGTCCGGACGGCAGGGGCTGAGACGAGGCAAGAGGGGTTCCATAGCAACGCGGCTACCGGGGCGGGGGAGCTGGGGACTGAGGGACGAACGCGCCGTTCCCGCCTCCATGCATACGCTTGTCTGCCCTGTGGCGTGCTGGTCCCGTTGATATTCTCGCCGTACCCCTTTGCGTTCAAACGCTCCACGTTACGCGAGGGAGAGTGTCCGGCGCGGCGGAGCGAGCAATTCGCGACGGCATTCGGGCATTTCCGGCAGGCCCACGTTGGTCGTGTGCGACGACAGGAGTCTACCGGGGGCGCGGGTGGGAAAATCCCCGCTTCTGAGGACCACGGGGGCTCTCGCTCACGCGTCTCTTTCCGGTGGAAGGCGTTGCACACCGGGAACCGTCCAGGGGCGTTTGCCGTCGAGACGACCGCTCCAGCCGATCGAGAAATGCGAGAACTGATCCCGATAGCCGTCGGGATAGAAAACGGGGACCGCGGACCCGGACCGGAGCCGAGGACCTGCTTCAGTGGCACCAGATCTACCGGCACGCCCCGACCCAATGGGGCAGCGTTGAAACTGCACTAGGCAGGACGGAACAGAAGCCAGGTGTGGACGCTGTGGGAGGCACGGTAGAGGTGGACGGCAAACGATTCCGACTCGTCCCCCGGACTGGTAAACGTGTAGGGGAACCGGGCATCGATTTTGCCCCGGCTCTGTCCTTTCTGGAAGCGCCCAAAGAAGAGGTTGTTATTGGTGCTTGGGGCGAGGTCCAGGAAGAAGTTTTGGCCGATGGCGTCGCTACGGTTGGTGAGGGAGCGTAGACTGGGGAGCTGCAAGGCGTCGTCGTTGAGGGTGATCACCGTTCCCCCCTCGTCGAGACACACGGCGCCGATTCCCAGGTCATTCAGTTCTTCTTCCGTCATCTCGTCGAGCCGGTCGAGCGTGTCCGGCTCCACGAAGGGCGAAGCAGCCTCAATGTTGACTCCGTAGTCGCTTTCAGACGAAGACGAGGAGGGATACAGTTCGTCGAGCGACGTTCCAGCTTCCGATTCGAGGGTGCGGACGAGCTCCACGACTTCCGGAATGTGCTCCGTACCGAGTTCGGACTGAAGGCGGGACAGTCGTTGCTCGTAGGTGTGATTCTCGCGCTGCAGAACGTCGATTTGCCGCTTCTGAGTCTGCAGACGGGCAATGGCTTCGTCGGCACTGCCGAATCCGTGTCGGAGGAGGGTTTCTTTTTCCCGATAGAGGGATTCAAGCTGGTGCTCCATGCTGTTCATCGTAAGGGCATCCACCTCTTCGGCAGGGGCGGCTTCCT
>CAYOWD010000430.1:0-2057 GCA_964407535.1 uncultured Salinivenus sp.
ATGATCACTGGGCCGGAGCCGCCGATCATCACCTGTCCTTTTCCGCCGATCAGGACCGGATTCCCGCCGTCGTTAATCTGCACCGTGGGCTCGCCCATTGCCACCGAATCCGGCGGGCCGGCGCACACGCACAGGTCGCCCATCCGGGCCGCCGGTTGCCCGTTGATGAGCACCGTGGAGCTTCCCATCGAGATCGGGCCGCCGACGTGCGGGGACGGGCCCGGGTTCATCATGGGGCAGACGTGCATGTCGCCCATGCGGGCGGCGGGCTGGCCGTTGATGAGGACCGTGGGGTCGCCGGCGACAATCGATCCGCCGTGGGCGGTCATGTCGCCTTGTCGAGCTGCAGAAGGCATAGCACAAACGAGTTGTTTGAATCGAGAATTGCGAGACGGGATGCGTCTCGGATAACATTGAATTAAGCTTTGTTACACAATAGTTTAAGTAAAAAGACGTATAGAGAGATGCAACCGAGAGATTCGGAAAGTGCACTCGCAGGAGGCCGGCTTCGGAAACGCAGGAAGCACGCTTGCCGCTTGACCGGCCAATTCGCCCGGAAGGGGTGGGAGCGGGGCGGCCTCAACGCCGGGCGTTCCGTACTGCGGTTCATCTGATGCCCCTACACAGATTGGCTCGATCTAGATCGGTGGGGGCTTGTCGACGGATCGGTAGGACTGAACGACGGCGCCTGCGATACGTGGGAGGATTCGGTTCGGTCTTTTCTCAACTGTACGTTGCGCTATGCCGTCAGCCGATGCCGACGTGATCATCGTAGGCGGCGGGCTGGCCGGGGCCTGTGCCGCCTTCCGCCTGAGTGCCGACCTGGATGTGCACCTTCTGGAAGCCGACGCGCCCGCCTCCGGGGCGTCCGGCGCCGCCGCGGGCCTCGTCAATCCGTTCATGGGCCGCCGCGCCCGTCCGGTCTGGCGCATGCGCGAGGCCCTCGATGCCCTCTCAGCCCTGGTGGAGGCAGCCGGCGTGCCCGACCTTTTTCCGCCGCAGGGCGTGTTGCGCCCGGTCATTGAAGACGATCAGGAGGCCCCGTTTCGCGCCGCCGCCGCCGAACATCCCGACCTGGCAACGTGGCTCTCAGCCTCTGAGGTGCACGAGCGGTATCCCGACGTGCAGACGGACGTGGGGGCACTCGTCGTGCCGCGCGGCGGGGCGATCGACGTGCCGGCCCTCGTAGAGGCGCTCCTAGCGGCGGCCCAGGAACGCGGGGCAACCGTTGAGACGAACGTCCCCGTCCTCTACTGGCGCGAGATTCCCGCGGCGGCGGTGGTGGAGGTGGACCGCGGCGACGAGACGGAGGAGCTGCGGGCCGACCGCGTTCTTCTTGCCCTTGGGCAAGGCTATCCGCCCTTCCCCGAACTGCGTCGGCTCGGGCTGGAAGGGGTCAAGGGCCAAACAGTGCACGTCCGACGCCCCGACGGCCTAGCCGGCCCGCTCCCGCCCCTCTCCGGCCGCGGCTACGTGGTCCCCGACGGCCCCGACACGCTCGTGCTGGGCAGCAACTACGACAACAACTTCGACGACCTGTCGCCCGACCCGGACGCCACCGCGTACATCCGGGCCAAAACCGCCAAGATGATTCCCGGCATCGACGAGACGGAGGTGCTGAGCGTACAGGCGGGTGTACGGGTCAAGCAGATGGACGCCAACCTGCCGATTCTCGGTCCCCTTTCTCGCCGGACCCGACTCTGGACCTTCACCGCTCTCGGCTCGAAAGGATTGCTCACGGCCCCGCTGCTCACCGAAGCACTGCCCACCTACCTCAACGATCCCTCCACGATTCCGGAGGCAGTACAGGTCCCGACGTGATCCGTGCGGATGCGATGCACGACCGCCGGCGTTTCGCACTCAGCGTACCCATCACGCACTCCCTCCCGTCTGCCCGGCGACGACACTCTCGCTCGAAAGCGCAGCCGCTGTCTTATACCAAATCGTCTGCAAAGTTCAGGGGGACAGAAAGATCGGTATAGGCGCAAGCAATTGGGGCTCACGTACATCCCTTTCTCCCGACAGTAGTCGGGACGATGTACTCGACCACTGTCGGT
>CAYOWD010000431.1:0-1785 GCA_964407535.1 uncultured Salinivenus sp.
TCTTCGAGTTCTGGCGCCGGCTCACCGATGGAAAGTACATGTGGCTCCGCAACAACGGCTCCACCTTCTTCAGCCAACTCGTGGACACCGTCATGGTAGTCACCATTGCCCTCGTGATCTGGCCGAAGGTGGACGGCAATCCTGCGACCACGCCGCTGGGCTTCGAGACGTGGCAGGGCATTGTGTTCGGCCAGTACGTCTTTAAGATCGGCATTGCCGCCCTCGACACGCCGCTCTTTTACATTGCCACGCACTACCTGACGAACTGGATTCAGGAGGAGCCCACGTCCGACCCGACCGCCGCCCCGAATTGAGGAGCGAGGCCAGCGGCCTCCGAAGGCCGGGGAGTTACGGTTTGGCGGCCGGAAATGGGACCGCTTTGACCGACCGAAGGAACGAGACCAGCACGTCGCGGGGCACGTCCGTATCCGACAGGTCGAGTTGCAACCGCGCCCATTCGCTGTATGTCTCCACCTCCACGAGCACCGGCGGCACAGGATGCAGGGCCCGGGCCGTCGTCACCGGGACGACGAGTTCCAGCGTCCACCCGTCGTCGCGCAGGCGCACCGCGTCCATCGTCGCCCACGGGACCCGGAACGTGGTCTGCCCGTCGGCCCGCATGGTGATACGCCGGTGGGTGAGGCGCAGCATCACGTCGGTGGCCTCGTCCGGAAACTGCCGCGCCGCCACGAGGGCAATGAGCATGGCGACGACGGAGGTCCCGCCCACGCCCAGCGCGAGGGTCCAGAGGTCGTCGGTGGCCCATACGCCCATCACTTCGAGCACGAGGAAGAGCCCGAACGCAAGCATGCCGGCGAGGACCCGCCAGATGTAGCCCCCGCATCCGGCCGGGGCCTGCTGGTTGATGGTGAGCCCCTCCGGGGCCCGAGACGCGGCGGCGCGGGTGTCGTCGTACTGCGCCCGTTTCTCCGGATCGCGGAGCACTTGATACGCCTCTTTTACCTTCTGAAACCGCTCGGCGGCATTCGGGTCGTCCGGGTTGCGATCCGGATGGGTCTCGCGCGCCTTCTTCCGATAGGCGGACCGGATCTCGTCGGTCGAGGCCGACGATGACACGCCGAGCCGGGCGTAGTAGTCCGGAGAAGAAGACGCGTCGGCATCCGACATCCCGATCCGTGGAAGGTCCTGTTCGTAAGAAGGTCGGTTCGCCCCGGCGCGGGTGCTCGAAGTGCCGTTAGGCCGCCGCGTCGACCGGTGCGGTTGTGGGGGCAAACGCCTCGGGTGCGGGCACCACGGTGTCGAGCACGCGGGCCGAGGACAGTACGCCCGGCAGCCCGGCCCCCGGATGCGTCCCGGCTCCGGCAAAGTACAGGTGCTCCACGTCCTCGCTTTTGTTGTGAGGACGGAACCACGCGCTCTGCATAAGCTTCGGCTCGACGCTGAACGCCGCGCCCTTGAGCGACCGGTAGTCGTCGAGGAAGTCCTGCGGCGTCAGCATGCGGCTGGTGACGATGTGGTCGCCGAGGTCGGGGAGCACCGTGTCGGCCAGCCGCTCCTCCACCGCCTGCCGGTACGGCTCCGCCTGCGCGCGCCAGTCGGTGCCACTCTCCAGATGCGGCACCGGCGAGAGAACGTAGAACGCGTCGTGATCCGCATCGGGGGCCATGGAGGGATCGTTCTTCGTGGGCCGATGGAGGTAGAGACTCATGTCGTCGGCCAGGGTCTTCTCCTCAAAAATGTCGTCGAGCAACCCCTTGTAGCGCGGCCCGAGCACAATGGTGTGGTGCTCCACGTCCTCATAGGTGCGGTCGGTGCCGAAGTACC
>CAYOWD010000431.1:1795-2027 GCA_964407535.1 uncultured Salinivenus sp.
CTCATGGAGTAGTCCATGTTTTCGACCTTCCGGTCGGTCCAGGTGGTCCGATGGGAGGAGTCGATCAGGTTTTTGTAGGTCCAGCCCACGTCGGCGTTGGACACCACGAGGTCGGCGGGGATGGTGTCACCGGTGTCGAGCGTCACGCCGGAGGCCCGCCCGTTGTCCACCGTAATCTGCTCGACCTCCGTGCCGTAGCGCTGGGTGGCGCCGAGGCCGTCGAGCAGGTCCG
>CAYOWD010000432.1:0-1986 GCA_964407535.1 uncultured Salinivenus sp.
CGCCGGAGAGCACGGCGCTCATGGTGCCGGCGCGGTAGGTGGTCACGCCCTTGATCGAGCCCGTCTCCCACGCCTTGCGGTAGAGATCCTTGAACTCGTCGAAGGGATAGTCCTGCGGAACGTTGACCGTGTTGTGTGAAACGATGTTACCCACTCGATAGCTGTGAGTCTCGGCAACCTCCACGTCGTACACAGCCTTTCGGCCAATATCGCGAACCTCAGTGACGTTTGCCCATCCGAGCGTGTCGTCATACCCAACTCCAAGGGCGTCGAGCGCAGACTTCTGTACAACGGTCGATGTCTTCAGGCTCCGCCGCAGGTTTCGACGACCAATGGAGTCGGGATGGTCGGTTGCGGGAAGCTCCATGTACCGCTCCGGATGCTGGACACGACGTTTTTCGGTTCCAAACGCCCGCGCATCGTATTCGCGCTTGTGCGTCTCTACCGGACACAGAAGATCGTTTCGAAGGTAGGCCCGAACGCTAAACACGGTCTCGTTTGCTGCATCCGTCTTCGAGACGTCCTTTTCCCGAAGGTGAACGCGCACGCCGAGTTCAGCAAGAAGGTGGGCCGCAGCGTCACGCAGGGCCTGCGAGTATCCCTCGTAGACTGTCAGGCGCTCCGATTGCGTCGTATCGACGTATCCATCAAGCGTCAGCCCCTCCAGAAAGGCTTTCTTGACATCGGTCGGGGAACGGAAAAGGGCCTCCGGCGGGGCCTTCTCCGATGCGTCCTCGCCGTACTGCTTCCGGAAGTACTGAGCGAGCGGACGCGAATGCACCTCATGCGTCCGAACTCCGGTTCGGGGATCCGTTCGGGTCTTGCAGTCTCCGAACAACTCGTTGAGTAATCCAGAGGCCGTACGCCGAACGTCCTCGTCTTTCTCATGAATCCGAATGGAGTTCTCGTTGACGGACCCATCGGCAAACCACATTCCCAGGAATCGGGCGAATGCCTCGGTCAGATGCGAGGGAAACGCCCGCGAGATCGCGTTCGTGAAGTCCGGCTGCGGTAGGGGCTGAAACTGGAGATCCGTATCAACGGGCGCATGGTTGATCGCAATGCGCTCCCCGTTCTTCAATTCGGAGGCCTGCTTCCATCCCGACGCCGTCAACAGCTTGTGGGTATGGCTGCACTGGATGGTCTCTCCGGTGCTCGTCGTGACTTCGACGCAGGGCTTTTCCCCGCCGTAATACGCCTTCGTAATGGGCTTCATGTTGCCCTGTCCATCGGAAACCTTCGCCTCGATGGCCGGGTCGGAGAAGGTATCCGGGACCTGTTCTCCGTTGTAGAACTCCTCGATCCGCACTGGACCGCGAGAGGTTTGAATGCGCGTGCCCTCTACCACACACTTGCTCATCGAGGAGTCGATGAACGGGGCCAGGGCCTCCATCTGCCGCAGGTGATCATCCACGTCCAGGTCGCGAGTGGTCACCGCCCAGTCGGCCTCCGGATCCCAGTCGCCGCGTTCCTTCATGTGCCGGACGGCATAATCCTCGACCTGCTCGTCCTTGCAGATGCCGCGGGTCGGGTGAATTTGCCACTGCGTGTAGCCCTCGTCGGCACAGCGGAGCACAATTTCGTCGCCATGCTCCTCAGCCGTCCAGGTCGTCCCATCGGCATCGAACGTGTCGCCCGCGTTGTAGGCCCGCGGCGACATCTCCGGCGCCGTCAGTTCATCGGGCAGCGCCGGTTGCTCGGACGTGCGGATGTAGCTGTGCATGAAGACCGGCTCGATGCCGCTCGACGGCGCGTTGGCGAGCGTCGAGGTGTTGCCGGTGGGCTGAATGGACAGCAGGTGCGAGTTGCGGAGCCCGAGGTCGCCAATCATCTCACGGGTCTCGTCGGACAACCGCTGCACGAAGGGATTGGACAGGTACTCGTCTTTGTCGAAGAGCGGGAACGGCTCCTTCTCGTCCGCGAGCCGCGCGCTGGCCTGGTAGGCCTTGTTGGCCAGATGCTCCTGAAACTCCCGCATCACCTGCA
>CAYOWD010000433.1:0-1910 GCA_964407535.1 uncultured Salinivenus sp.
CTTGGCCGCTTGTAGCACCTCGCGCTCCCACTCCGGCTTGCCAATATTGCCGGGATTGATGCGGACCTTGTCGACGCCCGCCTCGATGGCTTTGAGGGCGTACTGATAGTTGAAGTGAATGTCGGCCACAAGGGGCACGTCGGTGCCCTGCACGATGTCCGGCAGCGCGTCGGCGTCCTCCGGGCGGGGCACCGCCACCCGCACGATGTCGCCGCCCGCCTCCGCGATGCGTTCAATTTCGTCGAGCGTCGTCTCGACCTCGTGGGTTTTCGTGGTCGTCATCGACTGGACCGAGATCGGCGCGTCGCCTCCAATTTGAACGTCCCCGACCTGAACGGGGCGCGTGTCACGGCGTGGGCGTTCCATAACGAAAAGCGGGACTGGTGAAAAAGCGGAAAGCAGAAGTCATACAGAAAAGTCGAGCACAGGCTCCGATCGGGGGAGCGGGACGACGGGCCACGTAGCCGTCACGGCGCCCCATTTCAAAAGAGATTCGCCCCGGCTGGACGAAGGACCCGGCGCGAGAATCCCGATCCACGCGAGCATACAACCGATTTCCCTGAGCCCGGTCAGGACATTTCAGACGCGGGGCATCCCAGATGGAGACAATCTCGGGTTGGCCCGATCGAGACCGGTGGAACCGTATTCCCGGATTGGTAGGACGCCAACGATGGATTGTATGCCGTCCCTCGTTTCCTTGCACAGAGGATGAAGGAGGCGGCACGCAACTCGTCACTCGTAAATCGCAATGTGCTGTTGTCACGACTTGCTGGCTTCGTGGAGCGTCTGTTTCTCTTCGTCACTCAGGGCATCGTATCCGTGTTCGCTAATTTTGTCGAGGATCCGGTCGACCTCCTTGGTGCGGGTGCTCGACTGCGAGGACGACGAGCCGTTCGTCGAGCGGGCAGGGCGCTGGGACGTGTTCGACGGTGACGAGTCGGTCTGACCGCCGAAGAGGCCCTTTAGGCGATCGAGCAGGCTCGGCGAGCGGGATGGGCGCCGAGAGGAACGGCCCCCGAAGAGGGGCGCTAGCCACGATGGGACGCCAATCTCATCGCGCACCACCTTCGCGTAGAGGAAGCCGGTGAGGGCGCCTCCCCAGTGGGCCGCCACGGCCGTGCCCCCGCTTGAGAGCATCAGCAGGGCGTCGATGATGAGGAAGCCGATCACGACGTACAGCAGCCGCACGACCCCGAAGAAGAGCAGTCCGATCTGCTTGTACGGGTAGAGGATGGCGACGGTCATGATGACGCCGAGGACGGAGGCGGATGCCCCGACCACCGGCACCACGCCGGTGCCCGTAATGGCGGGAAACAGCGGCTGCAGGAGGAGGCACATGATGCCGCCGCCGATGCCGGTCAGGAGGTACACCGTCCAGAACTGTTGGGCGCCGTGCATCCGCTCGAACTCCTTCCCGATCCAGAACAGCCACAGCATGTTGAACCCAATGTGCAGCAGGCCCCCGATCCCCCCGGTCGTGTGCATGAAGTTGTAGGTGACGAGCTGCCACGGCTCAAAGAGAATATCTGGGAAGACCGGATGGAGGGCAAAGTGCTCCTTGATGAAGAACAGCCCGGTTGGCCACAGATGGAGGAACTGGGCCAGGACGTACACCACCACGTTGATCGTGATGATGGTGCGCAGGGCTTTTGGTTGGCGGAAATACCAGGTTTGAAACTGATTCACGACCGTTCTGGCTCTATTATGCCCCCGGGAACGATGGATTTCGATGGTGCTCCAGACAAAATGCCTGAACCACGACTATTGTACCGCGAGGGCGACGGAAGGTTTGCCGCGTCGGTTTGCGCAGGCGAACGTATCGAGGAGGTTGAAATCAGGGAGTTCTACCAGCGCATCGGGCGGTCGGGCTCGACCGGGAGCTTGCCCCGCCAGTACTGGATGAGCAGAAA
>CAYOWD010000434.1:0-1901 GCA_964407535.1 uncultured Salinivenus sp.
CAACACAAAAGTTGCCGCTTCCGTGAATCTTCTATTTGTCAACACAGCCTAGCACGAAGCGGGATGAACAGGGAAACCTTGTATACATCACGGCCGAGGACCGCACTCAGATGATCAGCGTCATCAAACGAGAACGGGACTTCAACACCCTCCCCGAGACGCTCCAGGAGGCCGTCCGCACCACCAAGGACACCATCCTGAACGTCAACGGCGGCAAAGAGGCGCTCCTCGAAAGCGGAAAATTCACCGGCTGGCACCGGCTCTTCATTCCCGAGAACACCGTCGACGTCGTTGCCGCCTACACCCAGTCGGTGCTCGGACGCGCTGGGCGCACGGTGCACTTCGTCGACGACTGGTTCTGCCACACCGACCATGGGGAGGTCCACTGCGCAACCAACGTGCTCCGCAAGGCGCCCGCCACCGATTCGCCGACGCATCCGGAGCGTCCCCCCTGGTGGCAGGCCTATCCCGATCTAGCCGCTGCCGACACCGACTATAACCCGAACGACACGGTCTACAATCCCTCCTCCTGACCCCTGCTTGCGTCCGGCCCCGTCTTCCCCCCTCCGGTCTCAATCTCACCACTCCAGTCTCCACCCCCAACGGGTACGCGACATGACAGACGCCCCCTCCGGCTCCACTTCGTTCTCGGGACTGCGTACGAATACCTCCCATGCGTTCGTGCACCGCGATCCCAAGGCCGAGATCCGAAGCGACTTCGACCGCACGAACCGGGTCACCCTCGAAGACGCCGAGCCCGGCCGTCCGCCGTACGAGCAGGCACGAGCCGTTCGGGATGGGCGAACCGGCCGAATCCTGCTTCCGTTCTTCGGGAGTGGCCGCATCCCTCGTGACTACCGGATGCCGGTTCACATCCGCCCGCTGGAACCGGGGCCGCAGCAGAACGACACCCTCCGGCTTCAATTCGAGCACGACGCCGACCAGCACCGCGCGGTCGGATATAGAAACGTCGAGAATCAGTGGAATCAAGTGCTCGGCCCCAACTCGGACCACGAACAGATTGCAGTGCCCCCCGACTGGACCGGAGAGGATTTCCGGATGTCCGCCGTCACACTGGCCGGCGACCCTCGCGCCCCCAGCCCCTTCAACCGCCCCCGGACCGCCGACGGCCCCGCCCGACTCCCCCTATCACAAAATCCTCCCCGGCGAGATCTGGGTCCGTCTCCAGCACCGGCCCAGCGAGGGCTCCTCATGGTGGAAGCCTAACGACCTCGCGCTGTTTCAGATTGCCCCGTTGCTGCTGCAGAGCACCCTGGAGCCCGCCCGTCGCCTCTACGTCGTCGCCAAGGAGACCAACCACAACTTCGTGTACGACGTCATGGAGGCCTGCTGGGACGCCTTCGGGGCGCCCGGAACGTTTGATCGCGACTTCGGCCGCCCCTTCCCCCCAAGTACGCCCGAGAAACGCCGAGCGGCCGCCAACGCCGGGGACGTCACCGCTGCCGACACGGACGACGACGAGACCCACCATCCCCTGCTGAGTCCGGACCGGATGTACCTAATCGACGGGCCTCAGTATGTGGACGACACGTGGATCCAGGACCAAATGGCACTCGGCTACTGCAGCGCCCCCGGCGGACGGTCCTTCAACGTCGCCTTGCACTGCAAGCGATCCCGCCATCTCAGGGACTTCGTGAAACGAGAGATGCAGCACCCGGAAGACGGGGTATTCGTCTTCAACGGCATTGCGGACCAGACCGGCGAAGCGAGGGACCCAACCAACTCCGGCGGCAACATCGCGGTCTCCCCGCCGGTGAACACGAAAACGACGGCCGAGACCACCAACGAAGCCGGCCCGTCCGTCCCCGCCCATCCGCCCGCCCCCCACGGCAAGATCATCCTCGGCGACTGCCACAACCCGCACCGCACCGAAACAATGG
>CAYOWD010000435.1:0-1896 GCA_964407535.1 uncultured Salinivenus sp.
ATTGGGACCGGCACGGACGTGGCTATTGAGAGCGGCGACATCGTGCTGATGTCCGGGGATCTCCGCGGTGTGCCCAACGCGGTCTCGTTGTCGAAATCCACGCTGCGCAACATCAAGCAGAATCTGTTCTGGGCGTTTGCCTACAACGTCATTCTGATTCCGGTGGCGGCGGGCATCCTGTATCCGTCGTTCGGCCTGCTGCTGTCGCCGGGCCTCGCGGCGCTGGCGATGGTGTTCTCGGATCTCTTCGTGATCGGGAATGCGCTGCGGCTGCGGCGGTTTGACGTGGCGGCGTGAGGCGGTGTGCTACTGTTCGTGAGCGAGGAGATATTCTGTGAACGGAGTGCCGGGGACAGGTTGGAAGGTTGAAGGTTGGAAAGTGGGGAAGGAGAAAAGGGCTGAACATTGACTCTGCGAGCTCTCCCTCCTCCAATCGTATCATACACTCGCTGCGCCGCTGGTTCTCTCAACGGTTGAGAACCCAGATGTAAGGCCCATCTCATTCGAATCGGGAAGGGAGAGGCCTTGCAGATGAGAGAACTCAGGAATCAATGGGGCGAAATGTAACGATTGGCGGGTTCTGGGAACGCTGTACCACGGTACAGCCCGTGGAAGCTCATGCATACATTTTCCCACCAAGCCCGCCGGACCCATGTCCAATTCTCGAACCGTGGAAGTCTTTACCGCCGGATGTCCCCTCTGCGACGACGTGGTCGAGCAGGTGCGTGCCCTGGCGTGCGAGTCGTGCGACGTCCAGGTCGTGTCGCTGCAGGAGGATGAGGGCGCGCGTCGTGCCGAGACGGTCGGCGTGCAGTCCGTGCCCGCCGTGGCGGTGAACGGCACCCTTGCAGATTGCTGCCAGGGGCGGGGCGTGAACGAAGACGATCTCCGCGCGGCCGGCATTGGAGACCCGCTGTAGTCGATTTTCGATGGCTCCTCTTCATCCCCCCCCTCCAAGCCCATGCGCGATCCCCTGCGATTTTCCGTCCTTCTGGGCGTCGTTCTCCTCATTGGCGTGCCTGTTGCTCAGGCGCAATCCGAAGAGAGCACAGTCGAGACTCCCGACGCGACCGTGTACGTCGACGGCCTGGCCTGCCCGTTCTGCGCCTACGGGATCGAGAAGAAGCTCGACGACCTGGACGCCATCCAGAAAATGGAGGTGCAACTGGAGGAGGGGCGCGTGCTTCTGTCCTTTAGGGAGGGGCAGTTCGCGGCAAAGGACGAGATCCGGACGGCCGTAGAGAACGCCGGGTTTACGGCCCGCAAAATCACGTTTGCGGACGAGGTCGCCGCGCAGACGTCGTCTCCGTGATACCGAGAGATTCGGCGCATTCTCTGCCTCGGACGTTTTGACCGACCAATGTCCATGTCCCGACGCCTCTCGGTGTTCATCCTCGGTGTACTACTCTGGTTCCTACGTCCGGCCCCACCGGCCGCGGCACAGATCACGACGAACACCGCGCTTCCGGTCAGCGAGGGGCAGGGAATTGTTCGGATCCAGTCGAAGGTGGTTCGGGCCACGGGGGGCGGGCCGATGGACCGGGAGCTTACGGCCTACGGGGTTCCCGTCGTGGGGGCCTACGGCGTGACGCCGGACGTGACCGTGTTCGGGGTGGTTCCGATTCTCGACAAAAATCTGGACGCGACGATTCCGGAGGGGCCCCGTCGGGGAGAGCGGATCGAGCGCGGGCCGACGGGCCTCGGGGACATCCGGCTCTTCGCCCGCCACACAGTGTGGACGCGCAACCGGACCGGGCAGACCCAGCGCCTGGCTCCACTAGTGGGCCTTGAAACCCCCACCGGCGCGGACGACCAGACCGACGAACTGGGACGCCTGCCTTCGCCGCTCCAGCTCGGCTCTGGCTCCTGGGACCCGTTTTTTGGGGCCGTCTTTAC
>CAYOWD010000436.1:0-1749 GCA_964407535.1 uncultured Salinivenus sp.
TGGTCTCCCTCTCGAAGCACATGCTCGTCCACGAGGGCGACTACGTGGAGGCCGGTGAACGGCTGTCCGACGGGCAGATTGCCCCGCACGACATCCTGTCGATTAAGGGTCCTCGCGCCGTGCAGGAGTACCTGCTCAACGAGGTGCAGGAAGTCTATCGTCTCCAGGGCGTAGACATCGACGACAAGCACTTCGAGGTCGTGATCCGGCAGATGATGAAGCGTGTCCGGATCACCTCGCCGGGCGACACGAACTTCCTCGAAGAAGACGTGGTGGACCGTCAGAAGATGGCGTCGGCCAACGACGATCTCTACGACAAGTTCGTGGTGACGGACCCGAGCGACGCCGACGTGCAGATTGGCGAGATTATCAGCCGACGTCGTCTGCGGGAGCTCAACTCCGACCTCAAGCGGGAAGACAAGGACGAGATTCAGGTCCGCGAAGCACGGCCCGCGGTTGGAGAGCCGGTCCTCCTTGGCATCACGAAGGCTTCGCTGGCGACCGACTCCTTCATTTCGGCGGCGTCCTTCCAGGAGACCACCAAGGTGCTTACCAACGCCGCGATCGAGGCGAAGACCGACCCGCTCGACGGACTCAAGGAGAACGTCATTGTGGGGCACTCCATTCCCGCCGGAACGGGACAGAAGCAGTACCGCGATCTCGTGGTGGGCTCGAAGTCCGAGCTCGAAGAGCTGCAGGCGGCCATCGGCGGCGACGGCGAAGCCGCCGGCGACGGAGCGGCCGGCGACGGCGCTCCGAGCGGCGATGAGGTTGAACAGATTGAGGCCTCTGAGGAGAATTAGGCCTGCCTCCGCATTTGAGTAACTGCAGACACCCCGGTCTCGCCATTCGGCGGATCGGGGTGTTTTTTTTTGTTCATGCCGAATGTTTTCGTTCAGGTCGAGACGTGGTATGCTCTCCGTGGCGGAATTGGGATCTGATTGGACGGTGCTTCCGGTAGTCGTCCTCGGGCTGTTTGGACTTCTGGGGCTGGGAGAAGGACTCCGGGCTTTCGGGATTGCGGCAGCACACACCCGTCGGTTCGTCCACAGCGGCGCTGCCCTCGCCGGAGCGGGGTTGCCGCTGGTGTTCAGTCGCCCGCTGCCCGTGTATGGGCTGGCTCTACTCTTCGTGGTCGCGAATGCCGCGGCAAAGCACGTCTCCTGGTGGGGCAGTATCCACGAGGCGCGCCCGCGGAGTTGGGGCACCGTGACCATGCCGATCGCTGTGGTCGTTGGGGTCGCCGGAACGTGGTCGGTGACGCCGGATCGGATTCTCATTTTCCAGGTGGCGTTTCTGGTGCTCGCTGTGGCGGATCCATTGGCGGCCTGGATGGGACAGCGGTGGGGACGCCGGCCCCTCTGGCCCGGTACCACGGCCCTCGGAAGCGGGGTCTTCTTTCTGTGTACGGGGGGCGTCGTTGGGGGCATGCTCCTGGGCGTTGGAGAATGGGGCGTAGCGCGCATGGGGGGAGTGTCTTTGCTCGTGGCCGGAGCAGCGACGGCTGCGGAAGGCATTAGCCGGCGGGGACTCGACAATCTGAGCATCGTGCTGGCGGTCCTTCTTGTTCTCGTGCCGGTGCAGGCAGGACACGTGACGGTGCCCACACTGCTTGGGGCAGGAGCAGCCGGCATCGCGTTTGGAACAGGAGCGCACGCAACACACACCCTCACGAGAGAGGGGGCGGTGGGGGGAGGGCTCTTTGCGGCGACGCTGGTGGGGGGGGGCGGGACAGCCTGGGTCGGACCC
>CAYOWD010000437.1:0-1675 GCA_964407535.1 uncultured Salinivenus sp.
GACTCCCAACAAGCTACCAAACAAAGATCACAGATTCACACCTGACAGCACACTACGTCCATTTCGTTGATGCCTAGTTCGACCACGTCCATGGCGGAGACCTTCACTGCGGAACCAGCGTGCTCCACGAGCCCCCCACCGATCGGTCATGGTGGGAAGACTCCCCCAATCTAGCCGACGCGGCCCCCTACAGCTCGAACGACACGGTCCAGGGAGCTGTCCCCAAACTGAACCTCATGTTAAACTTACACAAAATGCTCAAGATTGCAGGAACGACAGTATGGACATAAGTGAATGGATCTAGAATACATACTGTAACTCAAGTTGTGAGTTGTAGGGTTTCGGGTTGAGCGTTTCCGCAACTGAACGCTGAAATGAGGCAAATATCCGGGATGGACCGTGGTTTTCCCTCATCTAGGGGGAGCTGAACGAGGAAAAGTGCAACCCTCAACTCCTACAACGCATAACCCACAACCTGGGTTACTGTAGTGTCAACGCTGACTTCTGCCTACGGAAGGCGGGAACGAGAATGTTCCTGTAGTGCTGATCGATGAACGATTTGCAATGCATATCGCGTGATGCCTTCCAACAGACATGGACAACGAACCGCCCAACGCCCCTGCGGATGGGGACGAACTCTCCGGTCTGCCTACAAGCACCCCCCACACGTTCGTCCTGGGCGCCCGGGCCCACCTCTACAGTGATTTCAACCACAAGGGCTACGTCGACCACTCCGACGCGGAGCGAAACGAACGGCAGCGGCGGACGGGCAGCATCCTGCTTCCGCTCCTCCCAAAAAGCATCCCGGAGGGAAACAGTGGAGAAGAGGCCGACTCGGAAGACGAGGCCCCACAGGCCCCCAACGAGATCCCCGATCGCACCCTGATGACGGCGGTCGACGTGTGCCCGCCGGAGCAGGGCGATCTGCAGGCCGGCGAACTCCTGCTCCAGTTCGACTATACCGACGAACAGAATCGGGTGCACGGCTACAGGGAGCTGCCCGACGATCCGGACCAGTGGGTGGAGGTGCTTCACTGCGAGTCGGGCGAGGCGACGATCCAACGGCCGCTCGACCGGGACGGAACGCGCTTCTGGCTGCACGCCGTTACGCTGGCCGGGGATCCCGGCGCCCCCGGTCCCGTCCACCAGCCGCCGCCGATCCATCCTCCCGACACGCGAACCGGCGGCGAGGTCTGGATGCGGCTCCGTGACCGGCAGAACGACAACGACGCGCCGGAGGCGAACGACCTCGCGCTGTTTCAAATTGCCCCCCTTCTGCTGCAGAGCCCCCTGGCCCCCGCCCGCCGCCTCTACGTCGTCCTCACGGTTCCAAACCACAACTTCGTGTACGACGCGATGGAGGCCTGCTGGGCCGCCTTCGGGGCCGACGGGGAGTTTCAACGCGCGTCCCACCGCCGCTTTCAATCCAGTACGCCCGAGGAGCGCAGCGAGCACGCAGATGCCGTGGCCATCGAGGATCCCAACGCCGCCGGCCCGCATTCCCCGTCTCTGGTGAGCCCGGACAAGATGTACCTGATCTCCGGACTCCGGTATTCGGTTTGGGAGGCGGGGGAGGAGAAGCGCTGGACCCCCAACATCGACTTTTGGATTCAGGACCAGATGGAGACCGGCTATTGCAGCGCCCCCGGCGATCGGTCCGTTCACGTCGCGCTGA
>CAYOWD010000438.1:0-1577 GCA_964407535.1 uncultured Salinivenus sp.
GGCGGCGGCGCCCTGTGGGCGCTCTCTCGCTCCGGCCTCTTTACCGCCCCCTCGGGCGGGGACAACATCGAGCAGATCGAGGCGGGCGGGGAGACGACGGAGATTCAAGGCCCGGCGGGCACCGTCACGGTGTCCGACCGGACCCAACGGTGGACCGCCCCCGCGCGGCAGGCGGCGCAGGCACAGGACGTGCCCGCCGACATTCTCCTGTCCCTCGTGGAGCAGGAAAGCGGCGGGCGCCCCGATGCGGTGGGCGGCGTCGAGGAGCAGGGCCTAACCCAACTCCGGCAGATCGCCGTGAACGACGTTACGCAGAACACGTCGCTGCCGGACCGGGAGGTTGAATCCCTCACCCCGGAGGAAAACCTGAAATATGGGGCGGCGTTTCTCGCCCTCCAACGGCGGCGCGTGGACAACGACCCGGAAATGACGGGGTGGTTCGATGCGCTGCGGGCGTACAACTGCGGCTTTACGGGGGCAAAGGAGAACCCCGGCTGCGGCAGCGACTACGCAGATCAGGTGCTTCGTCGCACGGGGCGGGGGCCGACTGCATGACTGGCCCCCGCAAGTCTGAGGAGGACCAGACGGCGGACCACCAGCCGGTGAGCGTCCTTCAGCACCGTATTCATGTGGTCGAGAAAAGCGTAGAACAACTTGAAGACAACATGAGAGTGATCCGGTCGGACATTCGCCGGATCAAGTTTGCGGCCTACGCCATCGCCGGGGCGCTCATTGGAAACCTGACCGGCCTCACGTCCTTCATCCAATCCATCCTCTGAGCCTATGCCCCACGACAACGGACAGACCGACGCCGCCCCGACCGCAACGACCGACAACGGGCGGCCCAACTCGATCCTGTACCGCCAGGGCGGCGAGCTTGTGTCTGCGGCGGGCGGCCCGGCGACGGAAATCCTCGTTCACCGCGCGGGCACGCGCAGCTTTGACGTGGTCCAGTCCGCCGTCTTCAGTTTTGACGAGTTAAGCAGCGCGAGTACGGACGTCACGCTTGAGGTGCAGTACCGCCGCAGCCCGGACGCGAACAACATCATCCGGTCGCAGATCACGTTTACGCTGGACGCGGACGGGCACCGCCAGTTTATCGGCGGCGGGGCGCCGATCACGCCAGGGCAGATACTTCGGCCCGACCACGCCGTGCGCGTGACCGTCCTGCACGACTCCGGCAGCGCCGACGTGAACGTTGACGTGTCCCTCGTGCTCGCCCGCTTCCGCTCCGACGCCGCCCGGTCCCTCTCACAGCGGTAACACCCCCAATATAGGATCGTCCCGTGAGCCTCACGCCCACCTTTCTCGGCACCACGTTCCCGAACCGGCCCGCCCCCACGCCGCCCCGCCGTTCGGTGGCAACGCTCCTGCAAGAAACGCGGGACTTCCGCGACCGCGTACAGTCCAACAACGGCACGATTGAAAGCGGGGCGCTCGAAGACCTGTACGATCCGATCATCCGGCAGGCCAAAGACGACGGCTGGTACAGCAATCTGGTCTTTTTCGGCGCGGGGAGCGCGGTGGAGGACGTGTCGGGGAGCGTGGCGACGATATTCGACGCGAGCGGTAATCAG
>CAYOWD010000439.1:0-1573 GCA_964407535.1 uncultured Salinivenus sp.
CCAGAGCGGAGGGCTCTTCCACTGAATAGACGGCTGGCAGCTGCTCGATGTCACCGCTGGCCTGCCAATTGGAGGCGGTCGACTGCTTGTCGGTATCGAGGATGGCAACATCCAGACCGCGGAGCTGGAGGTCGCGGGCGACGTTGATGGCGATACAGCTCTTCCCGACGCCGCCCTTGCTGTGTACCGTAGCTACAACGTGCATTCTAGTTCTCTAGTATTCTAGATTACCAGAGTACCTGGAAAGTAGAAACCCCAGGTTGCCAGAAGTCTAGTGTACTAGTTATAGAACGTCAACCCCCGGCCGCCGTACAAAGCGCTAACAGATGCTCACAGCGACCCGAGCTCATGCCTACCCCGCGAGGGTCATCTCTTTGAGGACGCTCCTGAAGCCGAGACGTGCGCCTCGTGCGGGCGCGGGTTCGTGCCCGAGGAGCAGTACCACGAGTTTTGCGATCGGTGTTTCGATCGGAAGCAGCGGCGGCGGAAGAAGCCCGGCGAGAGCAGTGCTAAGTGGGTCGAGCGCATATACGGCCGTCGCTAGATGTCGATGATGGGGGGCTATATCCTGGCAAAGTGGGGAAGCTCTTAGTCGCCTCGGCCCCCTCCGAAATCGAATCCGGAGGGGGCTCGTTTGAATCTGATGTCACTTCGTTTTGATCGGAAGCTTCCTCAGGAGACTCGGAGTCCGGTTCAGCATCACTGGGAGGACCCCGTCATTCACACCGGAGGAATTCGTAATTGAAATCGTCCTTGGTGCGGGCGAGCACCTCCCCTTTTGCGGCGTTTAGGGCCCCTCGTACGTGTCGGGGCTGAACGCTGTCCCAAACTCTACAGCCTAACCAACGCTGGAACCGGCGTTGATGAGGTCGAAGTGTCACCGAAAGTATCTCCAGAACCGCCCCACCATACCTATGGCGGCCGGGTGTTGACCGCAGTCAGTTCCGATTCCTTCCACCCAATCAGATACTTCCCATGCAGAATCTCCAGCAGAACGTGAAGACCCTCTTCGACCCGCACCTTGAATCCCAAGAAGGCCTCTTCAACTTCACCGAACGGCTCATCGGGGGACTTCCCGGCCGATGCGGGAACGCCCTCCTTCTGCTCAAGCTTGGCATCCCGACCCCGTCGGCTGGACTGGCATTCCCGAGGGCGCTTCGGGAGCAGATGACCGTCGATCTCCATCTGGGTGTCGGTCCGGGGAAAGATTTCATCCGACACGTTCGCCCACGCGGAGACGATGATGTAAGCCCGGAGGGACCTGTGTACCGGATCCGCATTTCCGAGCTTCCGGTGCCTCAGAAGCACCAAGTCTATGAGCGGATCGGCATCTGACCACGCTGAAGCCGGGAAGGACTCTCAACAATCGTAAGAATGTAATTCTTATTTTGGAGGGGGGCGGTGCCAGGGGAGACTGCATCGGCGGTGCAAAGGGGACTGCCCGCGCTCTCCCCTACCGCCCGGACGAACCCTCGTCGATCCGCATTATCCTCGTCGGCATCATGGGCCCACCTCAAAGGTGGAAGCCCGTCTACACGGCCGTAGAGGAGGTGTGTAGGCCGATGATTTTCCC
>CAYOWD010000440.1:0-1544 GCA_964407535.1 uncultured Salinivenus sp.
GCCCACTCAAGGCGTCGTATCTCGGCTTCTCTGACGCCACGGTCGTCGCGCTTTCGCTCTCTGCCGACCTCTAGTTTTTCTTAGAAACGACGAATAGGCAACCCGCCCCGGGTCCAGTCGGGGCGGGTCGTGCCAGAGGTGAAACGATTACCCCTTCAATCAACCAACTTCAGTACAATGAACTATTCTCAGGACGATGTAAGCCGGTTCCTCGTTTTGCTTTTCCTCATTCTTTCGCTGGCCGGGATCGGGGAGGCATGCGCCCAGGTGCGTGGCACCTTCAAGAGGGTGTTGACGGATGGCGTGGCCTACGTGCGAATCGAGCGGGACATGCTCACGACGGTAAAGCGCGTCGAAGACGGCTCGGGTGATCAGGTGTGTGTCGGGTATCCCTCGCCGATCGAGTGGGATGGGATGACGCTGCGCTTTCCCGAGGGCACGGAGTGGAAATTCCGCGTCGGCGCTCCGGGTAAGATTCACATCACCTTTCCCGACGGCGTCGAGCTCGCGTACACGAGGACGACGGAGAACCCGATTGGCCAGTGCTCGAACAAGAAGAAGCGGAAAGGAAAGGAGATGGGGGTCTGAGGTGCATGGAACAACCCCTCCAACGAGGCGCGCCCGTCCCGAAGTTTGGGGCGGGCATTTTTTTGTGGGCGCTCGAAACACCTCCCAGCGCCTCTGGTTTGGGTAATCGCAAGAAGGAAGCAAAACAGGTGACAAAATTTAAAACACGCTCGAAGTCCGAGCGGAGCGTTGCGGCAGATGCGGATTCACCTGTTCCGTCTTCTTGCCTGCCGTAGCGCCCCGCTCGGGCTTTCGTATTTCCTTCAGTAGTCAGCTTTGACTCATGGATAGCCCAACCGTAAAATCCCGGTTCATTGACGACTGCGAATCCGAACACGAGAAACACCTTGCCCGGCGTATGCTGCCGACGCAGCTGTGGAGTGTCCAAGACCCGATCGTGCTGGACATCTGCAGTAACATCGTCGGAACTCAGGACGAACTCAAGCACGAGCTCACGGAGTACGAAGAGAGAGCCGTGAACATCCGTGAAGAAGGCACAGTGGATGCGCTCCGCTTCGCCTTCCTTGAGGCAATGCCCGCATCGCAGATCGAGGAGCTCTTCAAGCCCTTCAAGCTGCTTTGCGACGCTGCCTCCGGGCCGGACTCCCGGGTCGAGGTCGAGTCTCTCGAAGATCGGAGAAGGTGGCTGCGCATCTTCTCATACAGTCGGGCGATCTTCTGTACTGGACGTCGAAAGCAGGAGATGCTCAACAAGTACGCCCCGATGCACCCGACGAACTGAGGCTACCATCTTTTATTCTCAGCTAGCAACAACATCAACGCCATGAAAAGCGCGATTGAATTCTTGGGGCAGCTTGACGAACAGGTTGTCCGCAATGTCCACTCCGGAGACCTCAGCCGCCGCCAGCTCATTGTGGAGGCGGAAGAGTCCGGGTTCCCAAAGAAGGCGGGCGAGAACGCACACCGCCTGATCCGGGGTCATGAGAACGTTGAGGCACTGATCGCCTTCTACCTCG